>NZ_BAFQ01000169.1 GCF_000308375.1 Nocardia aobensis NBRC 100429
CGACGACCGCGACCGCCTGGCTGACGCCCGGAACGGCCAGCAACGCGGCTTCGATTTCACCCAGCTCGATGCGCTGACCCCGGAACTTCACCTGGAAGTCGATCCGACCCAGATAATCGAGGGCGCCCGCGTTCCAGCGGACGAGGTCGCCGGTGCGATACATCCGAGTCCCGGCCGCACCGAACGGATTGGCCACGAACCGATCCGAAGTCAGATCCGGACGACGCAGATAACCCCGCGCCAACTGATCACCGGCCAGATACAACTCACCGACCACACCATCGGGCACCGGCCGCAACCGCGAATCCAGAACATAAACCTGCGAATTCCACTGCGGCACACCGATCGGCACCGACACACCCGACGCATCGGCCGCGGTGACCTCGCGATAGGTGATCGACACCGCCGCTTCGGTCGGGCCGTACAGATTGTGCAACCGAGCATCCGACACCGCACCGAACGCCGCGGCCGTCTCCGGAGGCAGTGCCTCGCCGATCACGAACACATGCCGCAACGACGCCAACTGCGCCCGATCCGCATGCGCGGCGAACACCGACAACATCGACGGAACGAAATCCGTCACCGTAACCCGCTGCGCCGCAATCGTTTCCGCCACATACAACGGATCCCGATGCCCATCCGGAGTCGCCACCACCAACGTGGCACCCGCCCGCAACGGCATGAAGAAACCCCACAACGACACATCGAACGTCGTCGCCGTCTTCTGCAAATACACATCACCCGCAGCCAACGGATACTGCGACAACATCCACTCGATCTGATTGTGAATCGCCCCGTGCGACACCGCCACACCCTTCGGACGACCCGTCGAACCCGACGTGAAAATCACATACGCCGTACTGTCCGCACCCGGCCGCACCGGCAACTCCGCATCGGTCAACGGACCCGACGCCACACCCGACACATCAACCGTGTCGATCTCCACCACCGGCACATCACCCGGCACCACGAAACCATCACGCGCAGTCGTCAACACACACACCGGACGCGCCACATCCAGCACATACCCCACCCGCTCCACCGGATGATCCGGATCCAACGGCACATACGCACCACCCGCAGTCAGCACCGCATACATACCGACCACCAAATCCACCGACCGGCGAACCGCCAACCCCACCAACGACTCCGGCCCCACACCACGCGCCACCAACACACGCGCCAAACCATTGACCCGCGCATCCAACTCCGCGTACGTCAACGACTCCCCACCCGGACCCACCACAGCAACAGCCCCCGGCGACCCCACCACCGCACGCCGGAAACCATCCAACAACAAACCCGAAACCACCGGATACGCAGTCTCATTCCGACCACGCACCACACCAGCCAACTCACCCACCGACAACACATCCACATCACCAACAGCGACATGGGGATCGGCGACAACCGCGCTCAGCAACCGCACGAAACGATCCGCGAATCCGGCAACCGTCGACTCGTCGAACAGATCCGTCGCATAGGTGAA
>NZ_BAFQ01000168.1 GCF_000308375.1 Nocardia aobensis NBRC 100429
GGGATTCCGCAATGAACAATCTGCACCGTGAACTCGCGCCGATCACCTCCGAGGCGTGGTCGGCCATCGAGGAGGAGGCGACGCGTACCTTCCGGCGTCATATCGCCGGTCGCCGGGTGGTGGACCTGTCCGGTCCGCACGGCACCGACTACTCCGCGGTCGGATTGGGACGCACCACCGTCATCGACGCGCCGGATCAGGGCGTGCAGGCCCGCCAGCGCCTGGTGGCGCCGCTGGTCGAGTTGCGGGTGCCGTTCACGCTCTCGCGCGAGGAGCTCGACAACGTCGAGCGCGGCGCCGAGGACGCCGATCTGGATCCGGTGAAGGATGCCGCCCGCAAGATCGCGTTCGCCGAGGACCGCGCCGTCTTCGAGGGCTACCCCGCCGCCGGGATCACCGGCATCCGGGCGGCCGTGTCGAACACTCCCGTCACCGCGCCGAGCGATCCGCGCCTCATCCCCGAGGCGATCGCCCAGGCACTGAGCAAGTTGCGGCTGGCCGGTGTCGACGGGCCGTATTCGGTGCTGCTGAGCGCCGATCTGTACACCGCCGTGAGCGAGACCTCCGACCACGGCCACCCGATCCGCACACATATCGAGCGGCTTATTCCCGAGGGCGAGATCATCTGGGCGCCCGCCATCGACGGCGCCTTCGTGTTGACCACCCGCGGCGGCGACTTCGATCTGCAACTGGGGCAGGATCTGTCGATCGGCTACCTGTCCCACGACGCGGAGAGCGTGCAGCTGTACTTCCAGGAAAGCCTGACCTTCCTGGTCTACACCGCCGAGGCCGCGGTCCCGCTGCGCGGCTGAGCACGGCGCGAACGATCTTTCGAGGTGACACCGTGAGCGACGACGTCCCGCCGGTTTCCGGACCCGATACCTCCCGCCGGTCCCGCGGGCCGATGCGTGCGGTGCGGGCCGGTGTCGTCACCGGCCGCCGCACCCTCACCTACAGTGCGCTCGCCGTGCTGTCGGTACTGGTGATCTGCGGTGCCGTGGTGGTCCTGTTCGGAGTGAACCGGATCTTCACCGGGTTGCTGGCCGGGGCGGTGGCGGGTATCGCGCTGCTGGTGGCGCTGTTCGGTCGCGATGTCGTCGTTCTGACCGACCGCGCGATCTATCGGCGCACCCCGTGGGGCGAATCGCGGCTGGAGTGGGACCGCGTGGTGGCGGGCCGGTTCGCCCTCGACGAGCGGGCCCGCTGGTCGCTCGCGCTGGATCTGACCGGTGGCGACGAACCGCACGACGAGCTGGTCCTGCTCAGCATTCCGCCGGTGCGGCATCCGGTGTCCAACGCCTACGAACACCGCAAGCGCGAACAGGTCGCCGAGATTCGCCGGATCCTGCGCGAGCAGCGGATACCGGTCACCCTGCTGCCAGAGATCGCCTCGGCCTTGCACGAACACTGGAAGCTCGCACCGGCCGCCCAGTGAGCTCCGCGCCCGCCCGTAACGACCGTATCGTGAAGGCTCCCTCCATGATTCGCACCGCCGCGCTCGCCCACATCCGGAATCGTCGTCTGCTGCAGACACGGTCGACCGGCAAAGAGGTGTTCTACATGGCGGGCGGGAAGATCGACCCCGGCGAATCAGCGGTGCAGGCGTTGTACCGCGAGGTGCGGGAGGAACTGGGAGTCGACGTGACGGCCCACGACGAGCTCGGTGTCTTCGAATGTGAGGCGTACGGGCACACGCCGGGCACCGCGCTGCACATGACCTGTTTCACCGCGGATCTCACCGGCGAACCGACGCCGACGAGCGAGATCGCCGAACTGCGCTACTTCACCGTCGGCGAGTACGCGGCCATGCCGCATGTCGCGCCCGGCTCGATGCTGGTCTTCCGGCGCCTGCACGAACTCGACCTGATCGACTGGTGACGGCGACGGGTGATCCCGTGCGCTGACCGCGGGATCGCTACGTCGTCTCGCCGCGTTCGACCGGCGCGGCGCCCTCGCCATCGACGGTCGGACGCGTCTCCTCCGGCCGCTCGAGGTCTCGGTCGCGGGCCACCGCACCGGGCGGTTCGCCAACGATCCGCTCGGCCTCGAGCTGTTCGGCGTCGGACGGAATGCGCGTGGCCACCACGAACGCCAGAAGCAGCACCACCGCAACGCCGAGCAGGGCCACGCGAGTCGCGTCGGCGAATCCGTTGGCCAGCGCGTCGGTGACCGCGGCCGGTGCGTGCTGGGCACGCAGTCCGACGATCGCGCCGCCCGCCGAATCGCGGGTGGCCGCCCCCACGGCGCCGGCCGCGCGGGTGGCCAGGCCCGGGACGTAACTCAACCGGTCGGGCAGGAAGTGGCCGAGACCGATCGAGAGGGTACTGCCGAGAACCGCCACACCCAGCGCGGCACCGGCGGGCCGGGCCGCGGCCGCGGTGATCGATCCCGGATCCGATGCCATGGCGCCCGCGCCGGTGCGCATACTCGCCGTGAGCGGGGCGGCGGCCAGCCCGAGACCGACTCCGTAGCAGGCCAGTAGCACGGTCGGCACCCACGCCGAAATCGTCGAGGTCAACGCCAGCGCGGTCACCGCCATGGCGAGCAACGCGATCGCCAGGCCGATCCGCACCAGCCACAGCGGAGGCACCGCTCGCAGTGGTCCGGCGGTCAGCACCGCCGCGATGAGCGCGCATCCGGTCAGCACCACGAGGATCGAACCCGTTCGCAGCGTGGACAATCCGAGACAGTTCACCAGGTACAGCGGCAGCACGAAGAGCAGTCCGAACTGTGCCGCCGCGATCAGCAGGGCGGCGCCGTCACCCCAGTGCCGCGGATCGCGCAGCTGCGAGAAGTCCATCAGCGCGGCATGTTCCACCTTCACCCGATGTCGCTCCCAGAAGACGAACAGCACCAGCAGCAGTACCCCCACGCCGAGTACGAACGGTATGGGCGAGCTCGCCGATTGGGTCGACCAGGTCACGCCGAATACGGTGAACTCCCGCCGCGGCCGCAGCCAGCCGTAGCGCTGCCCCTCGATGAGGGCGAAGATCACCAGCGCGAACCCGGCGGTACTGAGCAGCCATCCGTCCACATCCGGTCCGGTGGCCGCGGCGCCGATGCGGGTTTCGGGCACGAGCACGGTCCCGATCAGTACGACCACCGCGATCGGCACGTTGATCAGGAAGATCCACGGCCAGGTGAAGGAGTCGACGAACCACCCGCCGAGTGCCGCGCCCACGACCGCCGCGGCGGCCGGGGCCACCACCCACGCGGTGAAGGCGATCACGCGGGCCCGGCCGTGGAACATCGCGGCTACCGTGCCCAAGGATCCCGCCACGACCGCCGCACCGCCGATGCCCTGCACGAGCCGTCCCCAGATGAGCGGGCTCGCCGTATCCGCGGAGGCGGACAACAGGCTGCCACCGACGAAGATCAGCACTCCGAGCGCGAAGAGGGCGCGGCGGCCGAAGCGGTCGCCGATCCGGCCGGCGGTGATCAGCAGGACCGCGAGCACCACCGAGTACACGCAGAAAACCCACTGGGCCTGGGTGAAGTCGAGTCCCAGATCACCGATGATCGCCGGCAGTGAGACACCGACTACGGTGCCGTCCAGCGTCACCATCGCAAGTCCCAGCGCGAGGACCGCGAGGGCGTACCACCGTCTGGCACCGGTGGGTGGCGAACCGAGCTCAGCGTCTGTTCGAACGTGATCAGCCATGCGCCGCTCCCGTCGTCGACCGATGTCGCTGGGAAGTAACTCGTATCGGTCGAGTCTACGAGCCGAACCGGGCGAATCTCGGCAATAGGGACCGGGCGATACCGGACCGTGCGGTGAACGCGAGCGTTCGGCTACCGGATCAGTCGGAGAGCCGGCCCGCCTCGGGGAAGGTGGCGTCGCGGATGATCCGGAGACCGCTGATCAGCGCCTCGCACTGCTCCGGGGTGAGCTGACCGTAGAACCAGGTGTCGAGGATCTTCAGATATTCCGGCAGCACCTTCGCCAGGCGCGTCGCACCGGCGGCGGTGAGGGCGGCATAGGAGCTGCGCCGATCGTTCGGATCGGATTGGCGGCGGGCGAATCCGTTGCGTTCGAGCCGATCCACCAGGCGGGTGACACCGCTGGTCGACAGCTGGGCCTGATCGGCCAGATCGGTCATTCGGAGCCGGCGGCCGGGCGAGCGGCTCAGACGCATGAGCGCCGTGAAGTCCAGGACCGACAGCCCGTGCGCCGACCAGGTCGGTTCGAGTTTGCGGCGGATGCCGCTCGTCGCCTCGAACAGCATGCCGATGTCGGAGAGGCGCGGGTCGTCGAAGACGTCGGCGTCGTGCGTGTGCTCCATGCGGTCAGCCTAACGCACAGTTGTTGTGCGGATAGTTGACATGAGGAATATCTTCCATATTATTGCTGCGAGGATATTCCTCACAGCAACTAAATGGAGATGTCATGACCAGCACCTGGCTCGCCGGATTCCGCTCCGCGATCATCAGCCCCTACGAGCAGTTCCAGTTGACCGAACCCCGGGGGTTCACCGATCGGACCGTGCGCCAGGTGCTGCACATGGCCGGCGGCGGGCGGCAGCTTCGGGTGCGATTGAGCAATCGGTACGGGCGCGACGTGCTGGAGATCGGCGCCGCCCGAATCGCCTTGCGCAAGACCGGGTTCGCGGCTGTCGCCGAGACCGACACCGTGCTGCGTTTCGACGGAGCGGACCGGGTGCGCATTCCGGCAGGTGGCGAAATAGTCAGCGACGCCGTCGATCTCGCGGTGGACGGCGGCGACGATCTCCTGCTGAGCCTGTATCTGCCCGGGCCGACCGGACTCGCGACCTTCTCCCATCAGCCGATGGAGATCGCCGCCGTGGTCGCCGGTGATCACACCGCCGATCCGGACCTGTCGGAGGTCGAGGAGATCGCCTCGCGCTTCTTCGTGACGGGGGTCGACGTACTGGCCGACGCGGACACCCCCGTGGTGGTGGCGTTCGGGGATTCCTGGTTCGACGGCGCCGGCACCACGGTCGGCGCGAATCGACGCTCGGTGGACGCCCTGAATTCGCTGCTGAACCGCGGCTGGGTGGTCAATCAGGGCATCGGTGGCAACCAGTTGCTCACCGACGAGGTCGGCGAACACGCCCTGGCCCGGTTCGACCGCGATGTGCTCGCGGTGCCGGGCGTCACCCACGTGGTGGTCAATCTCGGTATCAACGATCTCGGGCTGGGCGAGGTGGCCGCGGCCGACGATCTGATCGCCGGCTACACCGAACTCGCCGCACGGTCACACGCCGCCGGACTGCCCGCCTACGCCAATACGATCGGACCCTTCGCCGGGGTGATCTATCCGGAGGTGAATGTGGATCCCGCACTGCCGGTGCGCGACGTCGTCAACGAATGGCTGCGGACCACAACCGTTTTCGACGCCGTGTTCGATGTGGCGGCCGCCGTGGCGGATCCGGGGCGGCCCGATTTCATCCGCCCGGATCTCGACAGCGGCGACGGACTACACCTCAACGACGAGGGCGCCCGCATCATGGCGGAGACGATGCGGATTCCTGGGCTGCGCTGACGGCCGGCTCTGCCGCGACGGTGCCGAGGACGGCCTCGGCGTACTGCCGGCGATAGGCCTCGGGCGTGGTGGCGAGGCGGCGGACGAAGGCGCGGTGCAGGGTCTCGCCGTGGCGGTAACCGACCACGCGGGCAATGGCGGTGACGGTGAGTTCGGAGGACTCCAGGAGCCGGCGAGCCGCTTCCAGGCGCAGCTCCGCGACGAAAGCGGCTGGAGTACCTCCGGTTTCGGCGCGGAAGGCGCGGGCGAAATGGCGTTCACTCATACCCACGCGCCGAGCCAATGCGGACACCGCCAGATCGTCGCCGAGGTGATCGGGCAGCCAGTGCTGGACGGCGCGGATCGCGGGCGTACGAGCCGGCTGCGTACGCAGCTGGGCGCTGAATTGCGTCTGCCCGCCGGAGCGCCGGGCGAAGACGACGAAGGCGCGGGCGACCTGTTGGGCCATTTCGCGGCCGTGGTCGTCCTCTACGAGAGCAAGCGCGAGATCGATGCCGGCGGAGACGCCCGCCGAGGTCCAGCGGTTGCGGTCGTGCACGTAGATACGGTCGGGCTCGACGACGACGCGAGGGTACGAGCGGGCCAGGAGATCGGCCGAACCCCAGTGGGTCGTGGCTCGGTAGCCGTCGAGCAGGCCCGCGGCGGCCAACAGCAACGCGCCGGAACACACCGAGGTGATGCGACGGGATCTGCGTGCGAGAGCGGGTAATTCGCGGACCACCTCCGCGGACACCGGTCCCGAGACCAGGCCGCCGACGACCATCAGCGTGTCGATCTCGGCGGCGGAGGAGGCCAGATCGTGCAGCGATGTTCCGACCCCGATGGTCAGACCGCCGTCGGCCTCGATCGACCGGCCGTGCGGCGAGGCCGTGACG
>NZ_BAFQ01000167.1 GCF_000308375.1 Nocardia aobensis NBRC 100429
CCCCGGCACTTCCGGCATCGGAGGGATACCGGGCCAACTCGGAATCGGCAGGCCGGGTGGTGGCGGCGAGGGTTTCGGCGCGGGCCAGCAGACCGGCCAGCGCGGTGCGTTGTGCCGCGGTGCGTGCGGTCGCGGGCACCCGGACCAGCGCGGTCCATCCGGCCTGCACGGCGACCGCGGCGTCGTGCCGGGCACGCGGCACTCCGGCATCGTCGAGCGGCACTCGCAGCAGCCGAGCGGTCGATTCGAGGGCGCGCGCCACGGCGAGCCGCTGCGGCCCGTGCGGGCGGATCAGTGCCGGGGCCATACATACACACCACGCCAGGACGCCGCCCAGCAGGATCAGGGCGAGGTGGCCGGGGAGTTGCTCAGTGCGCTGCGGGATGAAGGCCGCGCTGGAGACCACGAAGGTGAAGATGATGTTGCCGGGCGGGCCCATCCGGGAGGCATCGCAGACCAGCTTGTACAGCCCGGCGAGCACCGCGATCACCAGGACCCGCACCGCCGCGGATTCGATCAGCGCCGACGCGGTCAACGCGACCGCGGTGCCGGCGAACATCCCGAGCACCACCCAGGCCAGCGTGCGGCCGCGGGCGGCATACGGCAGGCCGTGCCCGTACAGGGCGCACAGACCGCCGGCGCTGGTGTAGAAGGCCAGCTGCACCTGTCCGGTAGCCAGCAGCACGACCTCCGGCCCGCCGATGGCGATCACCGCGCACAGCGCCGCCTGATACCAGGTGTCGGCGACCGGTCGCATCCGGAACACGCCTCGCAGCGACAGCATCCGCAGGGTGGTACGGAAACCGGCAGCTGGGGAGGAGGGGGCACGATGCGACACCCGAGAAGATTAACAGGTATTTTACTAGGAAACTATATGACGGGCAGCACTCGCTTCCGACAGGGCGGGCGACGGAGCGGCCACCCACTCCGCTCGGCGCAATTTTTCGGCATTCGGTCGCCATATTGCGAATGCAGAATGCGGGCTGCGAAATGTGCCGCAGTGAGTTATCCGGGACACCGTGCCACACATTGTTTCGGGCACCGGAAATCACGGATTCGGCGAAATCCGAATACGGGTCAGGACACGGTTCGCTATCGATTTCGAGTCAGCGACTGGCGGTATGCCCGCGGCGACATCCCCATCCACCGCGTGAAGGCATGAGTGAAATTAGCCGTTTCCGCATATCCGAGCCGGCGGGCCACATCCTCGACCGTCGACCCGGCGCGCAGCAGTTCCGCCGCGGTGCTCTCCCGCACGGTGTTGAGCAGGCCGCGGAAACTGGCGCCCTCGGCGGCGAGCTGCCGGCGCAGCGTACGGACGTTGATGTGCAGCTCCGCGGCTACTTCGGCCATCGACGGCACCGAACCCGGTTCGCGCAGCAGGCGCTCGCGGACCAGCGTCGACAACTTCCAGCCGCCGTCCAGCAGCACCTGCAGCGCCTCGCGGCACTGCCGTTCGATCAGGTTCGCGGTATGCGAATCGGCATGTGGCATGCGCAGATCCAGGAACGAGCGCGGCAGTACCAGCGCGGTCCGCGGACAGTCGCTGAGGATGTTGTCGATCGAGGCGAACTCGGCCAGTGCGGCAGCCCGATCGGCACCCAGCTCCAGTTCCAGGCGCACGGCGGGGATGGTCACATCGAGCGCCCGCTCGGCGACGAAGATCAGCGCCACCTCGCGTTCGACGAAGTATCCACGCAGGTCCGCGGGTATTCCCGAGCCGTCGGCCACCAGTGCGACCTCGTCGCCGCCGGACTCCTCCAGGTGATAGCGCGCCGAGACCGAGACCAGATCCTGGTAGCGGACCGCGATGTTGAGCACATCGCGCATGGTCGCGCTGGCCAGGGCCGCGAGGCCGACCAGACCGGCCTTGCCGAGGGAGGCCTGCGCGGCGGTCTGCACGCCGAGACCGGGCCGGTCGCCGAGCGCGCGAATCAGATTGCGCGCGACAGCGAATTCTTGATCCGGCCAAATTCGCAGCTGTTCATCGGCCAGATCCGCGGGCTCGATTCCGGTGCCCGCCAATAACAGCGGTTCGTCCAATCCATGCGCGAGCCCGACACTGACCATCATTCGCACACTGACGCTGCCGTGCGGCAACACATCGGACGGCGTACCGATCCCAACCACAGTCCGAAATTACCAATATTCGGTCCGTTCGGCACATTCCGGCCCCCGAAAGTGGGGGCATAACCTCGACAGACCGACATCGGCACGGGATGGCCGATGGGCAGGCAGGGATCGAGGAGGGCGACTACACCGTGGATATGTTCAGCACCTGTTGGATGGAACCGCTCGACCTCACCCCGCAGAAGGCGCATCAGATCATGCAGATGCACCGGGGCTGCCGGACCGACGAATGCCCCCGCCGGCGCGCCGCGCTGCGAGTGCTGGTCGAGGAAGGCCGGCTGATTCCGGATTCCTCACGGGTGCACTGACAACGCACCAGCGGTGGTCGCTAGCCCGCCCAGCGACCGGTCCAGCCACGCGCGATCCGGCGCGCCCGGGCAGGCGGCATGCGATCGGGTTCGGTGAGGACCGCGAGCGTCAGCCCGTCGAGCAGCGCCAGCAGTTCCGCTGCGGCATCACCGGATTCGGCGGCCCGCTCCGGATTCACGGCGACCAGCGCCCGGGCGATCAGATCCTCCGTGCGCTGCCACTGAGCACGATGCAGCGCCGCGATCTCGGGGTCGTGGGCGGCGCGCGCGACCAGCGCGAACCACACCCGGGCGAGGCGATCCTCACTGTCGGGAGCGATGAGCAGGTCGACGAGGCGGGACAAACGCTGCGCCGGCGGGAGTCGCGCCACCGCCGCCGCATCGAAACGGTGGGCGGCCTCGTCCCGCACGTACTCCCAAACCCGATGGAGGAGTTCGTTTTTCGTCGAGAAGTAGTACTGCACCGTACCGATCGACACCTCGGCGCGCGCGGCCAGCGTGCGGATGCTGACGCCCTCGATACCGTCCTCGGCGATGACATCGGCCAGCCGGTCGAGCAGGTGGCCACGACGGTCCGTCGCGGTTGCGTCCGCCGCTGCCCCGGTCCGCTCAACGCCCACCGCGTCGACTCCTCTCCCGCTGATCGCGAGCCCGATAGTAGTGCCACGCCTGTGCCCCCACTCGACGCGCCAGCGCCACGGGTTCCCGGCGGCCGTCGCCTCGGGAGGTCCGCTCCACGACGGCCGCGAAGAACAGCAGCAGCACCCCGGCACCGCCCAGACCGAAGTAGACGGTGTCGCCGAGCAGGGTGACGAGCATGCGAGCCGATTCGTGGTCCGGCCCCGGCAAGGCGGGCAGGACCGCTTCGAGTTGCAGCAGGCGTACGCCCTCGGCAACCAGCCACAGCACCGCCGCCGCGGCCAGCGACCACCCGGCGATGCGATAGCTGCGCGCCAATCGCGTCGCGGCCACCAGCGAGACCCCCGCCAGTACCACCACCGCCAGTTCGCCGGCGCCGAACACCACCTGCGCGCCGCTCATCGCACCTGCTCCGGTCGCGCCGGACGGCGCAGGATGGCGACCAGCAGCAGCGCCCAGGCCAGCACCAGCAGGAGATTGCGGACGCCGGCGCCGAACTCCATGCGATGCGTCATGCCCTCGGCGCCACCGGATCCGAACCACATCGCCCGGCTCGTGACCAGCCCGGCCACCGAACCGATCATTGCCACCACCGCGGCGAGTACCGCACTGCCGAAGGCGCGCCCCAGCCGCCGGCGGTAGTACAGCACGAGCGCCGCTCCCAGCAGCGGCGCGCACAGGCCGAGCAGTTCCACGAGACGAAACATCGACGCCCACCCTTTCATACGTTCGTATGAGACCTACCATACGAACGTATGAGGCTTCGGTCAATACGACCGTATGAGAGCGATCAGGGCACGGCGAAGCTCCACTCGTCGCCATCGGGCCAGATGACGCGGGAGCCGTCGCGGCGGCGCATGGTCCCGGACGGGTCGACGATCCAGTCCGCCGGGTCGAAGCCGTCACCGCCGGTGGCCGGGTGCTCGACGGCGGTGTGGTCGCGGCGCACATAGGCCCCGTCCTCGCGCGGCGTCCAGACGGCCGAATCGTAGGTGCGCAGCGCGTTGTCCGCCGTGATCACCGCCATCGGGCCGTAGCGACGCAGACGGGAGCCGTCCGAACGGGTGGTCCAGGCCGCGTCGGTCATCGGCTCGGCGTGGTCGGTACCGGCCCAGACGATCTCGGACGTACCGGGCGCGTACAGGTCGCCGCGGTCACCGTGCTGCCAGTATCCGGGCTCGTGCCGCAGCCACGGCCGGTCACCGACGAGAGCGACGACGGCGTCGAGATCCTGCGGCTCACCGAAATGCGCTGTGCCGATGCCCTTTTCCGATCGGCGCAGCATGGATGTAAGACGTGCGCCGGGCCCGGCTTCGATCACATATCGAACACCGCGGGCCGCCAGTCCGGCCATCACCACATCCCAGCGCACCGGTGCGCAGATCTGCGCGGACAGCGAGTCGACCGGGTCGGCGTCGGTTCGCCACCGCCCGGATGTGCCCTCCACCAACGGAATTCGCGGCGGCATGAATTCGGCGCGGGCGAGTTCGGATCGGAACGCGGCGGCGGCCGGTGCCATGAGTGCGCAGTGGAACGGCGCACTGACGTCGAGCGCACGGGTGATCGCCCCGTGTTCCTCGGCGAGTTGCCGGGCTCTGCCGACGGCGCCGGTGTGCCCGGAGATCACCACCTGACTCGCGCCGTTGTAGTTGGCGACCGCGACGACCTCGGATTGCGCCGCGGCGGTGCAGATCCGGTCGACCTCGTCGGCGCCGAGACCCATCACCGCCACCATCGCGCCCGCCCCCGGCGGCACCGCTTCCTGCATCAGGGCGCCCCGGCGACGCACCAGACGCACCGCGGTCTCGACGTCGAGGGCGCCTGCGCAGACGTGGGCGGTGATCTCACCGAGGCTGTGCCCGGCCACGACCGTCGGATGAATGCCGGTCTCCGACACCAGCACTCGATAGGCCGCCACACTGGTGGCCAGGATCGCGGGCTGGGCGTACTCGGTCCGGGCCAGCTCCGCCGGGTCGCCGGCGAAGCACAGCTCGCTCAGGCCGAAGTCGATCGCGGCGTCGGCACGGTCGAATATCTCGCGCGCGACCGGGTAGGTGCCGGCCAGCGCCTTGCCCATGCAGGGCATCTGCGCGCCCTGACCGGGGAATACGAATGCGAGCATGTCAGGCGATCCTCAACAGTGCGACGCCCCAGGTGCCGAACCCGTGGCTGATGGTCATGACGATCTCCCCCGGCGCGACGCCGTCCTCCAGATACGTCTGCAGATTGATCAGGTTGTCGGCCGAATGCACATGCGCGTAGTCGGCGATGTTGTCCAGATAGCACAGGTCGTGGTCGAGTCCGGCCGAATCGGCCATGAATCGCACGGCCTCCTCGTTGACGTTGTTGGCGATGATGCGCCGCACGTCGCCGCGGTCCAGGCCGGCGCGGTCGAGCATATCGGCGACGGCGCGGGACAGGCCCCGCTTGGTCAGCCCGGCCAGGGCCGGCATCTTCGCCACCCGGATCAGCTGGTTGGTGCCCTGGTTCGAGCCGAGCACCTCGATCCGCGACGGTTCGGCGGAGGTGATCAGACAGGCGGCGGCGCCGTCGCTCAGTACCGAGAGCGCGTCGCGCAGAATGCGGGCGTGCGGGTCCGGGCACGCGTCGGAGGTGACCACCAGGACGTTGCGGGCCGATCCGGCGGCGACCAGGCTGTGCGCGATGCGCAGGGCACTGCCGAAATTCGCGCATTCGGCCAGCGTGACACCGATCGGAGTGGCGCGGGTGAGGCCGAAACGCTCACAGAAGCGCAGGAAGTCTCCACCGGCCAGGGCGCCGGTTTCGGGGCTCGACGACGCGTAGACCAGCAGGTCGATCTCGGCGGCATCGACCGGGATCCGGTCGAGGGTGCTCGCGACCACTTCCGCGGCCAGTTGCAGCGGCGTCTGTTCGGTGCGGCAGTAGTGGTACAGGCCGAGGCCGTGCATATCGCGCAGCATGGCCGGATCGTCCCGCAGCGGTTCGAGGCCGGCGATCGGCTCGCGGGCGCCGACCGCGTAGGAGATCCCGTGCAGATAGACGCTCATCGGGACTCCTCCTCGCGTAAGCGGGCGGACAGATAGCGGTGCATCGCCCGTACGGTCGGATGTTCCCAGTGCACCGCGCCGGGCAGGTCGATGCCCAGGGCGGCCGACAGTCCGTTCTTGAATTCGAGCAGCGCCAACGAACTCATGCCGAGCTCCAGAAACGATGTGGCCGGATCGATTTCGTCGGTGTCGATGCGCAGAACCGTCGCCGTCCTGCTCAGCAGCAGCTCCCACAGCGCGGCCTCGCGCTCCTCGGCCGGGAGGCGGCGCAACTCCTCCGCCAAGGCCGAGGTGGCGCCGGAACCCATGGCGCGCAACGGTTCGTACAGCGGTACGGCACGCGCGAAGGGGTGCGCGCCGAGCCAGGCGTCGGCATCGAGACCGATGATCGCCGCGCGGGGGCGGCCGTCGTCGAGCAGCGTCTCCAGCAGTGTGTACCCCGCCGCCGGTGTCAGCGAGCGGATTCCGCGGCCCGCCAGAAACTCCTCCGTCGCGGTGCTACGCGCGGCGAGCCCGGTATCGCGGAAGGGACCCCACGCCACCGCGGTGGCCGCCAGCCCCTGGGCGCGCCGGTAGTGGGCCAGGCCGTCGAGAAACGCGTTGGCGGCGGCATAGTTCAATTGACCGCCCGAGGGCAGCACCGTCGCGGTGGAGGAGTACATCACGAAGTACTCGACGGGATCACCCGCCACGGCGCGGTGGACATTCCACGCTCCCAACGCCTTCGGGCGCAGCACCGGATCGAACTGGGCCCAGCTCTGATTGGTCAGTACGCCGTCACGCAGAACGGCCGCGAGATGGAACACACCGCGCACGGGACCGACCCGGGAGCGCAGCCGCGCGACGGCGGCGCCGACCTCGGCCGCATCGGCGACGTCGGCGTGCTCCACCCGGACCCGTTCTCCCCCGGCATTGAGTTCGTCGATGATCGCGCGTTCCTCGGCATTCGGTTCGCGGCGGGCCAGCAGCCCGATCTGCGCGCCGCCGCGTTCGACCAGGGTGCGGGCCAGGTCGAGACCGAGCCCGCCCAGGCCGCCGGTGATCAGGATGCAGCCGGGTTCGGCCAGCCCCTGGGCAGCGCCGCGCACGATGTCGGTGGTGGCCGCGTCGTCGGTCACCAGCACCAGTTTCCCGGTGTGCGCGCCGGTGCTCATGAGACGAAAGACCTCGGGCGCCGCGGCGATCGGATAGGTCCGCACCGGAAGCGGTGTCAGTTCGCCGGAGACGACGCGGTCGAGGGTGTGGTGCAGCAGTTCGGCGAAGACGGCGGCACGTTCGCGATGCAGTCCGGCCATATCGACGGCGGTGTAGGTGATGCGGCGTTTGAAATGTTCCAGCGGGAGCCGCCCCGAGCCGTAGATATCGCGTTTGCCGAGCTCGAGGAAGATTCCGTCGGCGGCGACCGTGCGCAGACTCGCCTCGGCGGCCGCGCCGGTGAGGGAGTTGAGCACGATGTCCACGCCCGCACCGGCGGTGACGTCGAGCACCTGTTGCTCGAATTCCGTAGTGCGCGAATCGAAGACGTGCTCGATGCCCAGCTCGCGCAGGTAGCGGCGCTTGTCCTCGGTACCCGCGGTGGCGATGATCTCCAGTCCGTGTCGCCGTGCCACCGCGATGGCCGCCGAACCCGTTCCCCCCGTACCCGAGTGGATCAGGATGCGCATGCCCGCGCGCACCCGGGCGAGATGTTCCAGCGCGTAGCACGCGGTGGTGTAGGCGGTGGGCAGCGCCGCGGCGTCGGTGAGCGGGAACGTCTCCGGCAGCCGATGGACCAGCGCCGCGTCGGCGACGGCATGGGTGGCCAGGCTGTTCAGTGCCACCGCCACCACTCGATCGCCCACGCGCACCGTATCGACCTCGGCGCCCACGGCGACGACGGTGCCGGCGCATTCCGATCCGAGTGGCACCTCGTCGAGATCGGAGAAGAAGCCCATCGCCCACATGACGTCGGCGAAGTTGAGACCGGCCGCCGCCACGGCGATGACGACCTCGCGCGGGCCCGGTCGCGGCAGGCCGCGTCCGCGCAGCGTCAGCGTCTGCAATCGGCCCGGCTCGTCGATATCCACCCCGAACCCGCGGGTTCCGGCTGCGACGACGGGCGGATCCGGATTCAGCCGGACCCGGTCGAGGCGCGCGACCCAGCGCGTTCCGGCGCGCAGCGCGATATGTCGCTCACTGCCGTCGGCGAGTTCCGCGACCAGGTCGGCCGCGTCGTCGCCGTCCACGCCCGCATCGGCGGCGAGGTCGATGAGCGTGGTTCGCAATTCGGGGTGTTCGGCGGCCAGGGCCGTGCCGAAGCCCCACAGACCGGCCTGCCACGGGTCGACGCATTCTCGCGCCACCGCCTGTCCGCCGCGCGTGACCACCCACAGGCGCGGCGCGGAGGGCATCCGCACGAGGGCGCGCGCGAGGCCGAGCAGGGCGGCGAGATCAGCGAATGCCGTTGCGCCGTCCTCGGTTCCGGCGAGGTAGAGGATGTGGTCCGCGGGTTCGTCGAAGGTCGCGGCCTCCGATTCGCTCTCGTCGGCGCTCGGCGCGGCGGCTGCGATGGCGGTCTCGGCGCCCGCTGCGACGAGCGCCCGGATCAGCGTCGCGGATCCCAGCGGTGCGTCGTCGTCCGCGTCCCCGCCGACGACCACCCAGCGCCCCGAGAGCCGGCCGGTGGTGCGCGGGCGCTGCTGCCAATCGACCGCGAGGACGGCGGCCTCGGCGGTATCCGCGCCGTCGACGCGGGTCGCGGTCAACTCGCGCACCGTGGCGACGAGGGAGCCGTCGTCGGCGTAGATGTCGAGATCGGCGGTCTGCAGGCGTCCCGCACGGGAGTAGCGGCGCACATGGGCGTGGACCTGCGGCGGAATGTGATCGGCGACGGACAGGGCGCCGATCGCGGACGGCAGGAACAGTTCGTCCCGGGCCAGGGCGCCGACCACCTGGAAACATCCGTCCAGCACCGCGGCCGCCGTCACCCCCTGCTCGGGATCACGCGCGCCGGTGACCGCGCTCACCCGGCCGAGCGCCTCGCCGTCGCCGACCGACAATTCCGTCACGGTGCGGAACGCGGGCCCGTAGCGGGTGCCGTTGCGGGTGTAGGCCGCGTAGAGATCCTGCGGGTCGACCGCGGTGCGACAGCGCCGCTGTGCCGCGCTCAGGCCCGGCGCCTCGGGAAGGTGCTCGCCCGCGACGATCCGTCCGCGAGCGTGCTCGGTCCACACCGTGGCCGCGCCGCCCGGCTCGGCCGAACGGGCGCTGATCCGAAATTCGTTGTCGCGCAACACCACCTGGACTCGGCGGCCGGACTCGGACAAGGTCAGCACCCGTTCGAACCGGATATCGGCGAAATGGCATCCCGGTCCGAAACCGTGCTGCAAGCGTGCCGCGGCGGCGAGATTGACCAACCAGGCACCGGCGGCGACGGGGGTGTCGCCCACGGCGTGGTCGAGCAGCCAGGGCGAGCGGGCGGGATCGACCACCCGCTGCAGAAGGCGTTCGCCGCTGACGGACGATTCGACCACCGCCTGGCCGCCGTGCTGTTCGGCGGCCACGTCCCAATCGGAGCGCGCCCAGAACCGCTTGTGCTGCCACGGATACGACGGCAGGTCGACGATCCGGCCGCGCACCCCGGCAGCCGCCCAGTCCACGGGGAGTCCGTGCACGTACAACCGGGCGATCAGCTCCAGGATGTCGCGGCGCGCGTAGCCGTTGCGTTTCAGGGAACCGGCCACCGCGCCCCGGTCGTTCGAGGCGTCGATGCGGGCGCGGATACCGTCGACCAGAACAGGATTCGGCCCGATCTCGACGAAGGTCGCCGGACCCTCCGCGAGCACCCGCTCGACCGTCTCGTCGAGCCGGACCGTGCTGCGCAGATTGCGGGCCCAGTAGTCGGCGGTCAGCGCACCGGTGGGGACGTAATCGGACTCGACGGTGGACAGGAATGCGGCCCGGCCACCCGGGATCGCGGTGATGCCGGCGATCCGCTCGGCGAAGGCGTCCAGGTGCGGATCCAGCTGGCGACTGTGCGCGGCCGACTCGATCTTCACCCGGCGCGGGTCGTAACCCGCTGCGGCGAGAGCCTTTTCGAGCCGGTCGAGATCGGCGACCGAGCCGGAGACGACGACCTGCGCGGGACCGTTCACCGCGGCGAGGTCGAATTCGCCTTCGATCCGTTCCAGCCATCCGTCGAGCTCGCCGACGCTCATCGGCACCGACAGCATGCCGCCGGTTCCCTCGATCGCGCGCAGCACCCGGTTGCGGTGGACGATGACCGCGGCCGCGTCGGCGAGGCTCAGTGCCCCCGCGACCCGGGCGGCCGCGATCTCACCGACACTGTGGCCGATGACGGCATCGGGGCGGAATCCGTTCGCCGCCAGCAACTCCGCCAATCCGATCTGCACGGCGAAGGACATGGGCTGGGCGAGATCGATACGGCCGCCGTCGGATTCGCCGGCGGCCAGCAGTTCCGCGATATCGATGCCCAAGTGGGGTTCGAACGCGGCCGCGCATCGCCGCGCCGCCTCCGCGAAGACCGGATGTTCGGCCATGAGCTGGGCGCCCATCCCGGGCCAGTGCCCACCGAATCCGGCGAAGACGAAGACCAGCGCGCCCGGTTCGCCGCGGCGGCCCCGAATCACGCCCGCGCGGTCACGGTCCTCGGCGATGGCGGTAAGGCCGCGTTGCAGCGCGGCGGCGGTTTCGCCGATCACCACGGCACGATGGTCGAGGGCGGCGCGGCGGGACGCGGTGAAGCACAGGTCACGCGCCGGCGTACCGGTCCCCAATTCGTCGCGCAGGCGAAGTGCCGTCTCTCGCAGCGCCTGCCCGGTTGCCGCCGACAGCGGCAGGACCAGCAGTTCCCGCGCCGGTTCGGCGGCTTCCTCGGGTGCCGGCCCGGTTACGGGGGCCGCGGTGATGATCGTATGGGCGTTGGTCCCGCTGAATCCGAACGCGCTGACCCCGGCGTAGACCGGTTCGGCGCCGGGGATCTCCTGCGCCTCCGCTGGGATCACGATCGGCGTGGCATCCCAGTCGATCAGCGGATTCGGCGCGTCGAAATGCAGTGTGGGCGGGACGATCCGGTCGCGGACGACCGTGATGGCCTTGAGCAGCCCGGCGATCCCGGCGGCCGGTTCCAGATGCCCCAGGTTGCCCTTGGCCGATCCGACGAGCAGCGGACGGTCGCGTTCGGCGCCGAAAACCGCCGAGAGCGCGCGTAATTCGATCGGATCGCCGAGCGGGGTGCCGGTGCCGTGTGCCTCGATGTAGTCGATGCGGCCGGCTTCCACCTTGGCCTCGCGCAGCGCATCCCGCAGCACCTGTTCCTGCGCGCGGCCGTTGGGGGCGGTGAGGCCGTTGCTGCGACCGTCCTGATCGACGGCGGTAGCCACGATCGAGGCCAGTACGCGGTCGCCGGCGGCGTGAGCGGCGGATTCGCGCTTCAGCACGACCACGCCGCAGCCCTCGCCGCGTACCAGTCCGTCGGCGGCCGCGGAGAAGGGTGCGCAGCGATTGCTCGGCGAGGGCGCCCGCAGTTTCGACATCGAGATCATCGACTGCGGGGAGACGATCAGATTTACTCCGGCCACCAGGGCCAGATCGCACTCGCCCGAACGCAGGCTCTGTACCGCCAGATGCAGCGCGACCAGCGCGGACGAGCATGCGGTGTCGACGACCAGGGCGGGGCCCTGCAGTCCGAGGTGATAGGCGATCCGCCCGGCCGCCACCGACGGCGCCAGACCGGTCGCGGAGTAGATGTCGATCGCCGCCGGGTCGGTGGCCGCGGCACCGTAATCGTTGGGGCACATGCCGACGAAGACGCCGGTTCGGCTCTCACGCAGGGTTTCCGGTGCGACAGCGGCGTGTTCGAGCGCCTCCCACGTGACCTCGAGCAGCAGCCGCTGCTGCGGGTCCATGGCCTCGGCCTCGCGCGGTGAGATACCGAAGAAGGCGGCATCGAAATCGCCGATATCGGTGAGGGCGCCCATCTTCGCGATGAAGGATCGGCCGGGTGCGTCGGCATCGGCGTCGTAGTAGTGCTCGACGTCCCAGCGGTCGGACGGAATGTCGACCACACCGTCGCCGCCCGCACGCAGGAATTCGGCGAATCCGTCCAGCGAATCGACCCCGCCGGGCAGGCGGCAGCCCGCACCGATCACGGCGACCGGCTCACTGCGCTGGGCCAACGCCCCACGGGCGGTACGCAAGGCGGCGATGGCGCCGCGTAAGGCCTCGCTGCTGTCGCCGCCCTCGGGCAGCGCACTCGGATTCGTCGCGGTCGGGGTCAACGCAGCACCTCTTCCAGGGCGGCCACTTCCGCGCGAGCCAGCGCGATGAGATCGGATTCGCTCAGCCCGTCGAGCGGCGTGCGGGTCGTGCTGACGGGGATGTCGAACGGCGCGGGGTGCGGGTCCGCCGCGGTCGCCGGTTCCGCGACCGGTTCGGGCGGAATCGTCGGCGCGACGGCCAACCGAGCGGTGAGTTCGGTGATTTGCGCCGTCGCCGTGGGGAATTCGAAGGCGAACGCCGCCTCGATCGGCAGTGCGAGCGCACGGCCCAGGACGGTGCGCAGTTCGATCGCCATCAACGAGTCGAAACCGAGTTCCTGCAACGGGGTGTGCAGATCGACGGGATCGGACTCCGGCATCTGGAACACCTGCCGGATACTCGCCACGACGACCACGCTCACCCGGCGGCGCAGGAGAAACAGGTCCGCGTCCGACCGCGCGGGTGCGACGTCCGCGATCGCCGGGGCGTTCGGCACGGTCGCACCGGCTCCGGTGCGCGCGGGCGATTCGGCGACGGTGGAATCGGCGGCAGCTCCCCGGACTTCGCCCGATGCGGTCGTGGCCGGACGCGACGCGTCGGCCGCGTCGAGTCCGGCCGTCCGGGCGGCGTCGCGGGCGTCCACGCCGAGCGCTTCGGCATGCGGTGGGAGCGCCGTCGCGGCCGGTGCACTCGGTTCACCGTGGGTCGAGCCGGGTGCTTCCACCCAGAACCGGCGGCGTTGGAATGGATAGGTGGGCAGCGTGATCCGGGGGTAGTGGGCGCCGTGCAGGTCACGCAGGTCGTCGACGGCTCCGGCCGCGAACAGTCCGGCCGTGCACCGGGTCAGCTCGCCGCGGGTGGTACCCGTGGTGAGCCGGCGGTTCTCGGATTCGGTCAGGCGGGTGCCGCCGAGGTCGGTCAGC
The DNA here is from genome assembly GCF_000308375.1 of Nocardia aobensis NBRC 100429. Taxonomy (GTDB): domain Bacteria; phylum Actinomycetota; class Actinomycetes; order Mycobacteriales; family Mycobacteriaceae; genus Nocardia; species Nocardia aobensis. Next base: position 13,288 of record NZ_BAFQ01000167.1, read on the forward strand.
GTCGCCCCCGCGACTTCGGCGACGACGGTGCAGTCGAGTTCCCGCAGGGTGTCGAAGGCTCGGTCCAGGTGTGCGGGCCACAGCGGGCGGGCCGACCAGTAGGCGGGATCGGCTGCTTCGCGGCCGAGGCGCGTCCCGGTGTGCGCGGAGACGACGGTGAGTTCCGGCTCGCCCGGCTGCCCCAGGTCGGGCACGGCCGTTCCCAGGTGGTCGCGCAGTTCGGCGTGGGTCGTGGCGGCGATACCGGCGGCGCGCAGGCGGTGCAGCAGCGGCTCGCGGCCGCCGGGACCGGCCTCCAGCAGGTAGCGGTTGCCGGTGTGACCGCACAGGCGCGCACCGGTTTCGCGGACCACCGCGTCGAGCAGCTCACCGTCGTCGGTGCGTGCCACCGCACGCTCACCGAGCAGGGCCGCCGTCGACACCGAGGCGCGCAGTGCCACAGCGGGTTCCAGAATTCCGGCGATCGCGGCGACGACGTACTCCCCCACCCCGACGCCCAGGACGGCCGCCGGGCCCAGTCCGAATGCCAGCAGTTGGCGAGTGAGGGCGTAGCGGTGTACGAAGGCCAGCGCATCCGCCAGGCCGGGTACCCGCTGCGCCTGATGGGGTGCGAGCCCCGCGAACAGGGCGGTGCGGAAACTCTCCCGGGACGAGGTCGCGTCCAGGCATTCGTCGACCGCGGCGCGGAAAACGCCGGAGCCGGTGTAGTTCTCGCGATCGAGCGGCTCCACACCGGGTTCGCGATGGCCGATCAACAGGGCGGTGCGCACGGCGCGACCGCGCGGCACATGGCCGGTCACGACCGCCGGCTGCCACTGCCCTGCGGAGTGGGCGTCCAAGGCGGCCGCCATCGCGGTCGTACTCCCGGCCACGACGGCGAGCCGATGTTCGAACGTATTCCGGCCTAGATTCGCTGTCGCACAAATAGATTCGAGCTGGGTGGGCTCGGCGGTGCGCAGCGCCAGCGCGAAGCGCCGCGACTGCGCCCGCAACGCTTCGTCGGTCCGCGCGGACAGCGTCAGCAGACCCGAGGGCACGGCGGTGCCGGGTGCAGCGGCCACCGGCGGCTGTTCGACCACCACGTGCGCGTTGGTCCCGCTGAACCCGAACGAACTGACACCCGCGATCCGCGATCCCGCCGGCCACGGCGTGGTCTCGGTGACCACCCGCGCCGAGCCGGACGCCCAATCGATGCGCGGATTCGGTTCCCGCACATGCAGCGTCGGCGGCAGCACACCGCGTTGTACGGCCAGGGCCGCCTTGATCAGGCCGGCGATCCCCGCAGCCGTCTCGGCGTGCCCGAAATTCGATTTGATCGACCCGACCCACAGCGGCGCCCGGGCGGCGCCGAAGACGGAATTCAGCGCGCCGATTTCGATCGGATCGCCCAGGGCGGTGCCCGTGCCGTGCGCCTCGATGTAGTTCACCTGCGCCGGTTCGACATTCGCAGTCCGCAGCGCGGCCCGCACCACCGCCTCCTGGGCACGGGCGCTCGGCACGGTGAGCCCGCCGGTCCGGCCGTCGTGGTTGACCGCGGAGCCGCGGATCACCGCGTAGATCCGGTCGCCGTCGCGCTGGGCCTGCGACAACCGCTTGAGCACCACCAGACCGGCCCCCTCGGCGCGGCCGTACCCGTCGGCGGAGGCATCGAAGGTCTTGCAGCGGCCGTCCGGCGAGAGCGCGCGTATGCGGCAGCAGAACATCGTCGAGAACGGCGAGAGGATCAGATTCACGCCACCGGCCAGCGCGGTCGAACAGTCGCCGTTGCGCAGGCTCTGCACCGCCTGATGCACCGCCACCAGCGACGACGAGCACGCGGTGTCGACCAGCGACACCGGTCCGTGCAGATCGAGGGTGTACGCCACCCGGCCCACCGCGATACTCGGTGTATTACCCAGTCCCGCATAGGCGTTCATGGCCTCGGGGACATCGGCGACGGCGACGCGGTCGTAGTCGCGCCAGCTCAATCCGACGAACAGCCCGGTATCGGATCCGCGCAGCCGCTGGGGCGCGATACCCGCGTTCTCCACCGCCTCCCACGCGATTTCCAGCAGGAGCCGCTGCTGCGGATCCATCGCGTGCGCTTCGCGCGGGGAGATGCCGAAGAAGTCGGCGTCGAACATGTCCACGGCGTCGAGGAATCCGCCGCGGGTGGTGTAGATCGTGCCGGGCTTGTCCGGGTCCGGATCGTAGAACCGCTGCACATCCCATCGATCGCCGGGCTGTTCGTCGGTGGCGTCGACACCGCCGGCGACGATGTCCCACAGGCTGTCCGGATCGGTGATGCCGCCGGGGAACCGGCAGCCGATGCCGACGATCGCGACGGGTTCCGCCGGGCGGGGTTCGGCCAGCCGCTCGCGGGCCGCACGCAGGGCCGCGGCGATGCGCTGTTCGCGGTCGGGTGTCGCACCGCCGGTGCCGGCGGATTCGGAAGGTGCTGCGGACATATCCCTCACCACTGTGCGTCGCTGTGTAATGCCGCCTCCAGCAGAGCCAGCTCGGCGGCGATCGGGTCCTCCGGCGGTGGTGCCGCGGGCCGGGCCGACGGGGCCGGTGGCGACTCGGCCGAAGCCGACGCGGCCGCACCCGAGACAGGCGGAGTTGTCCCGGCCAAGGTCGGTTCACTCGAAGCCGTTGTGTCCGAATACGACTCGGTCGGCGCGTCCGGCGCGTCCGCTTCCCCGGAACCGATTGCGGCCGAAAGATATTCGGCCGCTTTCTCGACGGTCGGATAGTCGAATCCGAAGGTCGCGGGCAACGCGAGTCCGAAACCGTCCTGCAGGCGCGAGCGCAGTTCGACGACCGCGAGGGAGTCCATGCCGAGCCGGGTGAAACCCTCCTCCGGGTCGATCAGATGCCCGTCGTCGAGTCCCAGCACCGCCTTCACCTCGGTGGCCGTCAGATCACGGACGAGGGCCGGCCGGTCGGTCCGGGCAGCGGCCAGGACCCGTTCCCGCAGCGAGGCGGCCGGTCCGGCAGCGGCGGGGGTGGCGGCGATACTTCCGTACCACGGGTCACCGCCCGCGGCCGCGGCCAGTTTCGGCCAGTCCAGATCCGCGGCGACGACGGTCGGTCCGGCTGCGACCAGATTGCCGGCGAGCAACCGCAGCCCCTGTTCCGGTGAGAGCGGGCGATAACCGCGCAGCCGGGCCCGCTCGCGTTCCTCGGCGTCGAGACGGGCCGCCATCCCGATCTCCCCCCACGGGCCCCACGCGATGCTGGTGGCGGGAATGCCCTGGGCCCGCAGCACGGACGCGTACCCGTCCAGATAGGCATTGGCCGCGGCGTAGTTGGCTTGCCCGCCCGCACCCACGGTCGCCGTCAGCGACGAGAAGCACACCACGAAATCGGTTTCCGCGCCGATGATGTCGCGCAGCGAACGAATCCCGCCGACCTTGGGCGCGAGGACCTTTTCGAACCGGCCGGCGTCCAGCCCGGCGATCGTCGCATCGTCCAGCACACCGGCCGCGTGCACGATCCCGCCGAGCGGATGCGGCGCGGCGGCGACCACGCCGGCGAGCGACTCGGCGCCGATATCGGCGGTATGCACGGTGACCGGGCAACCACCGTCGCGGATCTCGTCCAGCAGCTGCGCGGTCTCCGGATCGGGGGCGGCGCGGCCGACGAGTACGAGGTGGCCCGCGCCCTGTTCGGCCAGCAGCTGCGCCACGCGCGGGCCGATGCCCCGCAGACCACCCGTGACAAGATAACTGCGATCGGACCGGATCCGCACATCCGTCCCCGGATGTGCACGGCGAAGGCGCGCGACGTAGCGATCCTGCCCGCGATGCGCGATCCGCATCTCCGGCGACCACCGGTGGATCTCTTCTGCCAGACGCGCCAGCGAAGAATCGGAGTCGTCGTCCAGATCGACTGTGCTGCACTGCAATTCCGTATACTCGCGACGCACGACCGTGGCGATACCCCACAGCATGGTCGCGGCCGGATCGGTGACGTCGGCGTCGCCGGTCACCGGCTGAGCGCCACGAGTCGGCCACCATACGCGGACGCGTTCGGACGCCAGCGCCGGTAGCGGTCGCACGGCCGCGGCACACCGCTGGGCGGCCTCGCCGACGAACTGCGCGCTCTCACCGTCCGTCGCGGACAGGCCGCGTAGGTCGACGAAGCCGCGACGGTCAGCCGCGGCGAATTCCGCCGGCCACGCCCCTATTTCGGCATCGGTGGTGGTGTGGCGGGTGATGCCCGCTCCCGGCGGTACCTCCGTGCCGATCAGCACGGTCACGGCCGGAATCGCCCGCTCGCGCAGCACCCGCGCGAACCGGCTCAACCGGTCGGGTTCGTCGTCGACCACCAGCAGCGACACCGGCTCGGCGCCCGTCCCGGCCGCCACGGTGCGCTGCCAGTGCTGTTCGTGGGTGATATCGGCCGTCTTGTGGGCGAGCGCCCGCTCCACCTGCGCGCGGCTGATGCGCCGCGATTCGAATCCGTCCACGGCGACCACCAATTCGCCGGTGACGTCGTACATCCGGATATGCGCGGTGAACGCCTCGTCCCCCGCGCCGTGCCCGCCCGCCAATCGGGCGTGGATCCACAGCGGGCCCTCGGTGCGGCGACCGGAGAAGTAGTAGCGGTCGATACTGAACGGAACGTAGATGTTCTCCTGTGCCCGCAGCAGCGCGTTGTCGTATTTCCAGCAGCTGTTGAGCACCTGGAACGCGGCTTCGACCAGCCCCGCGTGCAACGGTTCCGGTCCGATCTCCACACCCTCGGGGCGGGTGGTCAGGCACAGTGCCTCGTTGTCGCCGCGCCAGATGGTCTCGATCCAGTGGAAGGAGTTCCCGGTGTCGAGCCCCGGCACCCAGACGTCCCGATAGAACTCGAGTCCGGACAGCTCCTGTGGACAGCGGGCGAGAACATCGCCGCGATCGGCAGCACCGAAGGTCGAATCCGATTCGGCGGGAGCGCTGTCCAGTGCGGTGCGGAACAGCGCCGGCCAGGCCGCGCCCGCACCGGATTCCTCCTCCGCCACGAGGGTCACGTCCCAGCCCGAACCGTTCGGGCGCAGCACCAACTGCGCACGGCGGCTCCCGCCGTCGGACACGGCGAACGGATTGAGGAACAACGTGTCCCGCAGCGCGCACGGCCCGTCGATGTGGCGAGCCGCCGCGGCCAGCACCATCGCGATATGCGAGGCACCGGGCACGACCGCGGTGCCGAACAGCCGGTGATCGGTCACATACGACGGGGAGTCGCAGGCGAAACTTCGTTCGTAGCGGATCTCCTCCGAAAGCGGCAGATCCACCGCACGGCCGGGCAGCCCGGCGTCCTCGGCGGCGCCGACGGTACGGCGGAGCGCACGTTCCGGTTCGACCCAGAAGCGGCCGCGCTGGAAGGCGTAGGTGGGCAGCGGGATTCGGCGCCCCAGGGCGAACGGGCCCCACGGCGTCGGGCAGATGTCCATACCGCCCGCGTAGAGTTTCGCCGCAGCGATCAGCAGCGTCCGCTGGAAATCGTGCGGCCCGTCGGCCGCGAGCACGGTCTGCACCCCGTGCCGATCGGCGGCCAGCCGCAGCCGGGCGCGTTCATCGCTGCGCCGGCCCAGTACCAGCATCCGATCGCAACCCGCGGCCGTCACACACGACTCGACGTCCGATGCTTGCGAGACGAGCCACAGCTCGCGGCGATCACCACCCGTCGTCAGCGGTGTCGCGGCGGCGGCGTGTCGCATCGCGGTCGTCAGATCCAGGACGCCGGATATCACCGCTGCCACGTATTCGCCTGTACCGTAACCGATCACCGCATCCCACCGCAGACCGCACGCCCGCCACACCTGCACCAGGACGTACAGCCGGGCCAGATCCGCTTGTACTCCGGTGGGTTCGGCGCCGCCGAGCGCGGCGGTCACCTCCGCCCGCGCCGTCCGCACCACCGCATCGTCGGCGTACAGGTCGAGGAATGTGTCGACGCCGGCTTCGGGAGCGTCGCCCAGGACCAGGCTCAGCCGCCGGTCCGCATGCTGTTCCGCCCCGGTGAACAATGCCGCTGCTGGTTCCCCACGCAGGTACGCCGCCAGCGCCGCCCGCAACTCGGGCAGCGAGGAGATCACCGCGGCTACTCGACGCTCGTGCTGCTCGCGACCGAAACCTGTTGTGTAGCAGATATCTTCGACGGCGGTATCGTCGGTCAGCCGATCGACATAGCGTTGCGCCAGGTCGCGCAGGGCCGCATCGGAACGCGCCGACAACCGGAACAGGCCGGTCCAGCCCGCGGGTAAGTCGGTGGCGGCGCGCGGCGGCGCGGCCTCGAGCACCGCGTGCGCGTTGGTGCCGCCGATGCCGAACGCCGACACGGTGGCGATCCGCGGCCGATCCGACGGCCACGCCCGCGACCGCGGCGAAACCTGGAACGGCGTCTCGGACCACGGGATCCGGCTACTGGGCCGCTCCAGATTCGCCAGTCCCGGCAGAACCGCGTGATCCAATGCCAGCACGGCTTTGACGAATCCCGCTATTCCGGCGGCGGTATCGAGATGGCCGATATTGGCCTTCACCGAACCGACGTCGCACCGATCCTCGCGCGGGCCCCCGAAAGCTTCGGTGAGCGCGGCGATCTCCATCGGATCGCCCATCGGAGTGGCCGTTCCGTGTGCCTCGACGTATCCGATCTGCGCGGGCACGATCCCGGCCACCCGGTGGGCCCGGCGGATGACCTCGACCTGCCCGTCGACACTCGGCGCGGTGAAGCCGACCTTCGCCGCGCCGTCGTTGTTGATCGCGGTGCCGCGCACCACGGCGAAGATCCGGTCACCGTCACGCACCGCGTCGTCGAGACGTTTGAGGACGACCACGCCCGCACCGTTGCCGAAGATGGTGCCGCCGGCCTGTTCGTCGAAGGCGCGGCAGTGCCCGTCGGGCGAGGCGACCATCCCCTCCTGATGCAGGTACCCGACCCGATCCGGCACGCGCACGGCGACGCCACCGGCCACTGCGATCTCACATTCGCCGCGGCCGATGGATTGGCAGGCCAGATGGACCGCGACCAGCGAGGTCGAACACGCGCTCTGCACGGTGACGGCAGGTCCGTGCAGGTCGAGACGGTAGGCGATCGAGGTGGGCAGGAAGTCCGGTTCGTTGCCCACCTTGATCTGGTAGTGCTGGGTGGAGGGCAGCCGGGTGAAGTCGTCGGCGAAATAGCGATGGAAGTAGCTGCTGGGCAGTCCGCCCACGAACACCCCGGTGCGCGGCCGCTGCGGCGCACCACCGTAGCCCGCGTGTTCGAGCGCCTCGACCGCGCATTCGAGCAGCAGCCGGTGCTGCGGATCGGTGACCTGAGCCTCGCGGGCGGTGAAGCCGAAGTAGTCGGCGTCGAATCCGGCGACATCGTCCAGGAGCGCCGCGGTGCGCACGTAATTCGGCGCGGCCATGCGCTCGGCCGATTCGCCCGCGGCCCGGAGTTGCTCGTCGTCGAGTTCGGTCATCGTCGTGCGCGCCCCCGCGATGACATCCCAGAATTCGTCGAGATCGGCCGCGCCCGGCACGCGCACGGCCATCCCGATCACCGCGAACGGGCCGCTGTGGTCGGCGGCCTCGTCGGCCACGTCTCGGGCGGCCACCGAGCCGGCGAGGGCAGCGGCCAGTGAGGCCACGGTCGGATAGCGGAAAAGGTCCGTGCGCGCGATCGAGATGCCGAGTGCCTCTTCCAAGGCCAGGTGCACCCGGGCGACGAGCAGTGAATTGCCGCCGAGATCGAAGAAATTCGCGGTGGCGGGGACCGAGTCGCATTCGAGCACTCGCGCCCACACCGCCGCTATCGCATCGGAGAGTTCGTTCGCTGACGCCGTGGTTGCACTGGGCACCGTCGTGCCGGGTGCGGGCAAACTCCTGCGGTCGATCTTCCCGGCGGCATTGCGCGGAAACTCTTCGAGCACAACGAATCTCGACGGAACCATATAGGCAGGCAGCAGCGCACGGGCATGCTCACGCAACACCTCGGCGTCGACCTCCGCGTCGTGCGCGGAGCTCACGTAGCCGACCAGTTCGCTGCGCTGCGGATCATCACCGAAGACCGTGACCACGGCCTCGCGCACCCCGTCGGCGGTGCGCAACACCGCCTCGACTTCACCGGCCTCGATGCGCAGGCCACGCAATTTCAGCTGATGGTCGGCCCGGCCGAGGTATTCCAGGCGTCCGTCCGGCAGCCGCCGCACCCGATCGCCGGTGGCGTACAGCCGTTCTCCGGTCCGCCGGTCGGCCACGAAGCGGCCAGTCTCGTCGGCGGGATCGACGTAGCCGCGCGCCAGGCAGACTCCGGCCAGATGCAGCTGACCCGGAACTCCCACGGGTACAGGGTGTCCCGCCGCGTCCAGGACGACGGCGCGCACGTTCTCGATCGGCCGGCCGAGGGTGACCGCCGATCCCGGAAGTATCTGTTCCCAGGTGACGTCGACGGCCGCTTCGGTCGGTCCGTAATAGTTGCAGAGCGCGGTATCCGGCAGCAGCCGATGGAATTCGGCGGCCACATCCGCGGGCAGCGCCTCACCGCTGGTGGTCACATAGCGCAGCGAGGTGCACGCCTCGACTCCCGGCTCGGCCAGCCACGTGCGCAACATCGAGGGCACGAAGTGAGCGACGGTGATCCTCTGCGCGCGAATGGTTTCCAGCAGGTAGCGCGAATCCCGGTGTCCCTCCGCATCGCACAGCACCGACTGCGCGCCGTGCACCAGCGGATAGAACAGATCCCACACCGAGACGTCGAAGGTCAGCGGTGTCTTCTGCAGCACCCGATCCGATTCGTCGATGCGAATCGCGTCGTGCAGCAGGCGATTACAGATCGCCGCGTGTTCGATCAGCACACCTTTGGGCCGGCCGGTCGAGCCGGAGGTGTAGATGACGTAGGCCAGATCCGTCGGCGCGCCGACCCGCGCGGGCGCGGGCTCGACCTGTTCCAGGTCGTCCCATACCGCATCCAGATCGATCGCCGTGACGCCCTCGACCGATAAGCGTCCGGCGATGTCGGCGTCGTCGCACAGCACCACCGACGCACCGGAATCCGCGAGGATCGTCGCCAGCCGCGCATCCGGATCCGCGGGATCCAGCGGCAGATAGGCCGCACCGGCCTTCATGACGCCCAGCGCCAGCACCGGTACCCGGGGCGAGCGCCGCAGGCACAGCGCGACGATCTGCCGGGGCCGCACACCCACGGCGCTCAGATATCCGGCGGCCCGCGCGGCGCGGTCGTCGAGTTCGCCGTAACTCAGCGTGCCCGCCTCGGAAATCACCGCGGGCCTGTCCGGCCGGCGCGCCGCTCGTTCGGCGATCAGTGCGTGCAGGGTGGTCGCGGGGCGGGCCACCAGCGGCCCGGTCGACCACTCGTCGAGGGCCGCCCGGTCGTCGTCCGGCAGCATCGGCAGGGCCGCGAGCGCGGTATCCGGATGGGCGGTGAACGCGTCGATCAGCAGCGCCCACTGCGCGAGGAGCCGGCGCACCGTCTGCGGCTCGAACAGTTCGGCGTCGTATTCGCAGCGCAGTTCATTGGCGCCGCGATCGTCGACGAAGACCAGATCGCAGCCGACGACGGCCTCGAGCGCATCCTCCACCGCGTCCGGATCGTGGTCGCCGGTGACCTCGCAGTAGGCGATCTGGAACAGCGGATGACGATCGAAGATCGGTGTGGGGCAGAGTTTCCCGATCAACTCGTCGATGTCGAAGCCGGCGCGTGCGGCCACCAGCCGCGACCGGGCGTCGTCGACCTCGACGGCCAGCGCTTCCGCCGTGCGATCCGGTTCGACGGCGATCCGCAGCGGAATCGGTGAATCATCCTCTGGCGCAATCACACCGAGTGTGACCTCGGCGTGTCCGGAATACCTGTGGATCAGGGCGACCAGCGCCGCCACCGCCGGACCCGGCGCGCCGGGACGATACTCCTCCCGGGCACGCAGATATCGCTGCACCGGTGCGCGGCGGAAATCGGTGGCGATGGCGAGGACGCCGGGAAGAAAGTCGGCTTGCACAGTAACTCGATCCCACTTATCCGGCGCGAACCGGCTCTACCAGGTAATTGCCGATGGCCAGCACGTCCAGTCCGGCGGTGACGAAGGTGTCGAGGCCCTCGCCCGGCGTGCACACGATCGGCTGGCCCTTCACGTTGAACGAGGTGTTCAGCAGGATCGGCGTACCGGTTTCGTGCCGGAAGGCGTCGATCACCGTCCAGAACCGTTCGTTGCGGTCCCGCGACACCGTCTGTACCCGGGCCGATCCGTCGACATGGGTGACCGCCGGCAACCCCTCGCGGAATTCCGGCCGCACCGAGGTGATGAACAACATCCAGGCGTAGGTGTCGATCTCGGTGTCCTTGATGTCGAAATACGTGGTCGCGTACTCGTCGAGGACCGCGGGGGCGAAGGGCCGGAAGCCCTCCCGCTTCTTCACCTTCGCGTTGATGATGTCGCGCATCCGCGGATGGCGCGGGTCACCGAGGATGCTGCGATTGCCCAGGGCTCGCGGACCGTACTCCAGGCGCCCCTGGAACAGTGCCCCGATCTGCCCGGCGGCCAACCGGCGGCCCAGTTCCCCGGCCAGCGCCGCGAAGTCGTCGAATCGCGTTGCGGTGCAATCGGTCCGACTCGCCAGCGCCGCCGCGATCTCGTCGTCGGAATATTCCGGGCCGTTCAGCGGGGTCTCGATGCCCGCGATCGGGGCGGCCTGCTCACGCTGATGGTGAACGTACAGCGCGGCACCCAGCGCGGTGCCGTCGTCACCGGCCGCGGACTGGATGAACATGCGCTTGAACTGGCGGCTGCGCAGAATCACGCCGTTCGCCGTGCAGTTGAGCGCGACCCCGCCGGCCATGCACAGATTCTTCGCACCGGTCTGTTTGCGGAAGTGGCGCAGCGTATGCAGCAGCGTCGCCTCGAGCGCCGCCTGCAGGGCGGCCGCGATATCGCGGTGGTGGTCGGTCAGTTCGTCCTCGGGGCCGCGGGCCGGTCCGAAGATCTCCTCGACGGCTTTCAGTGTGCCGCGGTAGGTTTCCCGGTCCAGATCGGTTTCGTTGCGGTACAGGATGGGAATCGTGAAGGTACCGTCCGGCCGCAGATGAATGAGATCCATCATCGCCGCGAAGTGTTTGCGGTGGTCACCGTAGGGCGCCAGCCCCATGATCTTGTATTCGTCGAGGCCGAACGCGAAGCCCAGATAGTAGGTGAAGACGCCGTAGAGAATTCCCAGGGAATTCAGCTCCGAGACCGTCGCGATCGGTTCGATGCCCGCATCCGTTCCGAGCGCGACGGTCGCGCTGTGCTGCTCTCCCATGCCGTCGGCCACCAGGATCAGCGCCGAATCGAATCCGCTCGGATAGAACGTGCTGGCCGCGTGGGCCAGGTGATGCGGTACCTGCACCAGCCGGTCGTCCCAGTCACCGCCGAAGGTTTCCGCGAGTGTGTCCAGCAGCACCTGGCGGGCGAAGACCTCACGGAAGCGCGCGCGCCCGAGTTCACTGTGGTCGAATTCGGCGCGCAGCGGCTCGTAGGAGAAACCGTGCGCCAGGACGTCGAGCGCATCGACCGAGATCCCGGCCCGCTCACAGCCGAAACGGATGGCGTGTTCGGGAAAGGCGCCGGTCGCCTTCTCGCCGGTGAACCGCTCCTCGGCGACCGCGCTGACCAGCTCGCCCTCGTGCAACAGCGCCGCCGCGGAATCGAAGCCCTGGGTGATGCGATAGTCCCGCCAGTCCAGTCCCGGGAAGCGGGCCTGCTTGAACGGCACACTGTTGTGCAGACCGCTGATCCCCATGATCGACTTCGGTTGCGCGGCTGGTGTTCTCACCATGGCGAAGGCTCACAATCTTCGTGCCCGCGGACGTTTGCGGGCGAAATACTGGCTGGTCGCATACAGTTCGACGGCGATGTCGGTATCCGGGACGACGCGCCGCAGGAAGGCGCGATGGGCATCGATGGCCGCCGGGTCGGCGCCGGCGTGTTCCAGGTAGGCGGGCACGCACTGCTCGAAACCCAAGGCGTGCAACATCTTCGCCTCCGGCATCGCCGATACCGGCTGGAAGCGGTCACGGCGCGCGATGATGAAGCCGGCCTCGGTGAGCAGCTGCGGAGTGCGGTCGTAGATGTCGTGTGCGGCGCCGCGCGCCCGGCCGAGGGCGAACCACCACTGCCGCCACAGATCCGCGGCCGGATCGTCGGCGGGGACGAATCGCAGTGCCCCGACGTCGGACATCTCGAGCAGCAGCGCACCGTCGTCGGCGAGCATGCGCTCCATCGCGGTGAGCGCGGCGGCGGCGTCGGCCACGTGCATCAGCAGGAAGCGGCTGTACACCCAGTCGACCGAGCCGGGTTCCAGCGGTGCGTCCTCGATGCGCGCGTGCACGTAACGCACCTGCGGCAGATCCCCGACCAGCCGGCGGGCGATCTCGAGTTGTTCGGCGGAGGCGTCGACGGCGTAGACGATGCCGTCCGGCCCGACCCGCTCGGCCAGCCAGGCCGTCATCGCGCCGTGCCCGCAGCCGATATCGGCCACCGTCGCACCGGCACAGACTCCCACCGACTCGAGGAAGGCCCGGGAACTCGGGTTGTAATGCTGATCCAGCAGGGCCAGGCGCGCCGCGTCGCGATCGCCGACGGCCATGCTGTAGGTCATCGCTGCAGCCATATCGGATTCGTCTCTCTACGAACGCGCGGCCGGTTCGTGCTCGAGCGTGGAGGCCCACTGCAGGCTGTGTGCCCGCTCCGGATCGGGCAGCAGATAGGCCCCGTCCTGGCGCGGCCGGCGGCCCGGTGTCACCAGAGCGACCGGCGGCCCGGCGCCGAAATCCAGCCAGGAGGCGGGGATCCGGGACAGATTGCTGACCAGGAAGCCCGACCGCGGCGGATATCCCCACACCCGATCGAGCCCAGCGATACCGTGCACCTGCAGGAACGCCTCGAGTTCGGCGATCGCGTCGTCGATGCGCTCCGGCGCGGAGGCGACCGCGTCCCGCACCCAGCCGGCGATCTCCGGAACCGAGGCGTTGCGCACCCGCTCGGTCTCGACATCGACCAGCACCTGCACGAACGCGTTACCGAAATACGTGGGGCCCAGCTCGCGGACGAAGCGACGGATGTCGACCGGGCAGGCCAGGGTCACTCGCTCGGTGTCCTTGGTCGCCGCGTAGTCGCGAAACAGGCCCGCCGCCACCAGATCCGCGGTCGACAGCCCCGAGACCTCCGCCTGCGCCTCACATTCGGTGAGATCGAGCCGGCCGGTGTGGACGTCGAGTTCGGGCAGTTCCAGATCCGGCTCGACGATGACGAAACCCGCCCGGTGCAACGCATCCGGATCGACGCTGTCGCGTCCGCGGGCCTGTGGCCGCGTCAGCACCTCGCGGTCACAGCGCGGCGACAGGAACCGAGCACCGCGTGCCCGGGCCGCCCAGGCCGCCAGGAAGAAGAACATGCCGTAGCCGTCGGCCAGGCCGTGCGACATCGACAGCCCGACGGCCGTGCGATCGCCGCGGGTCACCACCCGGCCGCGTGCGAGCACATTGCCCACTCCGATCTCGACCGGGTCGAGGCATTCGCTCAGTGGCACTGTGGATTCGGCGACCGTGGCCCGGATCGCGGGGCGCGGGTCGTCGACGTCGAATGCCAGGGTGCGCTCGTCGAGTTGCACCAGTGCCGCGTCCGCACCGACGAATTCGCGCGCGGTCTCGACATAGGCCTCGACGATCCGATCGGCGTCGAGCACCTCGCCGAACTCCACCACGAACTGCAGCGGACCGGCCATATTCGCCGTCCACATGTGGTCGACGGTCGACAGCGGTACCGGCGCCATCGTCAACTCCTCTCCAGGGCGTCGAATTCGCCCTGCAGCAACTGGTTCCACATCACCCGCCGCCGCGGTTTACCGCTGGTGGTGCGCGCGATGAGTCCCCGGTCGCCGATGAACAACCGCAGCGACGTCTCCGCTCCGAGCTGCCCGGCCAGGACCTGCCGCAGTCGCACGGCCTCCACCGGCTTGTCCTCGACCAGCACGGCGACGCGCGCGGCGCCGAAAGCGTTGCCGGCCAGCGCGACCACCCGATTGGCGGACACGCCGAACGCCTCCACCACGGCCGCCTCGATGTCCTCGGCATAGACCGTGCGCCCGCGCACCTTCACCGCGTCGCCGACCCGGCCGATCGGATACAACTGCCCGCCCACCAGCAGGCCCGCGTCACCGGTCGCCAGAGCGCCGTCCTCGGCACGCGACAGGTCGCGAGTGCCCTCGGCCGTCTGGTACTCCCGAGCGACGCTCGGACCACCGACGATCAATTCGCCCGGCGCTCCGGCATATTCGTCGGTCGACGCGGTCCGCACCGTCACCCCGTCCAGCGGTGCGCCGCAACCGACCAGCCAGCGCCGGCCGTCCTCGAGCGGGGCGGCCATCAGGTCGAACGGACCGTCCACGGCGCCGGTGTCGGGTGTCACCGCGGCGACCTGCACCGGCTCCGAGGGCCGCAGACCGGATACCGCGAGCGTGCCCTCGGCGAGCCCGTAGGCGGGACACGGTGTGCGCGAATCGAATCCGTAGGGCGCCAGCCGCTCGGCGAAGCCGCGCAGAATCGCCGGATCGATCCGTTCGGCGCCCACGATCATCACCCGCCAGGGATCGAAATCCATTCCGGCCAACGCTTCGTCGGTCATCTTTCGCAGCAGATACGCCAGCGCGAAGTTCGGTGTCGCCGTGATCGTCGCACCGTCGCGGCCGAAACAGGACAGCCACGACAGCGGATCTCGAATGAAATCGATCGGCGTCATGGCCTGAATGTCCAGATTCAGAATGGTCGGCGTGATGATGCAGCCGATCAGCCCCATATCGTGATACGGCGGCAGCCAGGTGGCGATCCGGTCCGTCGGCCGAAACTCCAGCCACCGATCGATCGCGGCGCAATTGGCCTCCAGATTCGCCACCGATACCCGCACCGCTTTGGGCGAACCGCTACTGCCGGAGGTGAATTGGAGCAACCCGATCCGGTCGGGCTCGCAACCCGGCAGTTCCGTCACGGCGGGAGTCTCATTCGACGTCCCGACAATCGTGACTTCGCCCAGGGATTCGAGCACCGGATGAACCACCGCGGCGAGTTCCTCCGCCACGATGATCGCCGACGGTGCGGCCGCGGCCAGCAATGCCGACAGTTGCTGCCGATACGCCGACTCGTTCTGCAGCGGTAGCGGCGGTGCCAGCGGATTCGGTGTCGCCCCCGCGGCCAGCACGCCGAAGAAATTCGTCATGAATCGTTCCGGGGCCGATTCCACGATGGAAACCACCGCACCCGGACGCACCCCGGCGTCGAGACAGGCCGCGGCCACCCGCCGCACCTGCTCACTCAGCCGGGGGTAGCCGACGCGCCGCCATTCGCCCTCGTCGGCGATGGTCCAGCCCCGGTCCTCGCCGTCGTAGGCCAGCCAGTCGAGCAGGCCCGTCACGGCTGTTTCGCCCGCAGCGCGTCGCATACCATCTGCTCGATATCGCCGACGGTCACCACATTCGTCGCACCGGAGTCACCGCCGGCGTCGATTCCGAAACGCACCTGCAGCCCGAGCGCGAGTTCGATCAGGGCCAGCGAGTCGTAACCCAACTGTTCGGCCAGCACATCATCGGAGGCCAATTCCGCCGAAGGCTGGGGGGCGTGCCGACGGACCAGTTCCCGTACCTGGTCGCGCACTTCACTTTCGTCCACGAAATGCTCCCGAATTGTCTGTGTTCACCGCACGAGGTACGTGATCGGATGTGGTTCGCCGTGTATGTCGGCATATTCTCCGGCGGCCGCCGCGCAGGATTCCCGCCAATTTTCCGTGAGTTCCGAGATAATGTCGCTCGGTATTCCGATCGACGTCATTCTCCGGCCGAGAGAATTCTCCGCGAATTCCCATTGTTCGTGAAGTATCTCGGCGCGTTTCTGCAAAACCGGAACCAATCGCGGAAACGGGTCCCTGGTTTCCGGATCGACCAGAGTCCGGGCCGCCGCCGGAAGATGTCCGCGAATCATCTCGACAATATGTTCGCGATATCCGCCGCGGACTCCGTTGCGCAATGCCAGCACACCGAAGGAAATATGCCGCGATTCGTCACGAGCGACATTCGTGATGCCGGTCCGCAGGATGTCGAAGCGCGGCAGCGCCCGCACGGTGCCCAGGACGGTGTGCAGACCGGTCATCGCCACCGCACCCTCGACCAGCAGGTGGTAGACCACCACCCCCTCGTACCAGGCGGCGGTGTCGGCCGGGTCCTCCCGCACCCGCTCGACCGCGTCCACGAGCGCCTTCTCGAACAGGTCACCCACCCGATCGACGCCGCTGACCTGCGATAACTCCTCGTTGCCGAGGGTTTCGGAGAGGAAGGACAGGTAGCGCCGGAAGAAGACGGTGTGGCGCGCCTCGTCGGCCAGCTGCGTGGCCAGATACATCTTGTAGTCGACCTCGGGCGCGGCGTAGGCCAGCGGCGCCAAGGTCTCGGTGACGGTCGTCTCGCCGATCAGGAAGCGGGCGAGGGTGGCCAGCAGCGGCAACCGCGCGAAGGCCGGCAGCTGGGTCCACCCCTCGGCATCGCGCTCGTATTCCAGGCTCTGCGCCTGCCATTGCTGCATTTCCCAGCGGCGATAGAGATCGAGCGCGGTCACCCGTTCGGCAAGATCGATCTCGATCTCGTCGATGACCGTTGAATTGTTCATCGCGATTTCTCGATCTGTTACGACGGCAGGCCGGTGAAAATCGATAGCAGAGTGCTTTCATACACGTCGATCAACCCTTCCAACCGCCCAGCTACCCCACGCGCAGCGTCCTCACCTGCTGCGGCGTGTCAATACCCGTGACCACGCATCCGTACCGGAAGGATTAAATCCTTCGATCTTGTGGACAGCGATTCTGCACGGTGCCCGAGCTTACTCCCGAAATAGCCCGCGAGCCACTCGTAACGGGCAGATCACAACGGCAAAAGGTTATCTATGAATTAGCCGCCTTCTCGACACTCCCGGTGAGTGGACACGGGCGTTTCACATTCCGGCTGACAGTTCACCACACCCCACCCCCCAAGTGGGATGCGGAAAGTTAGCCACAGATGCCGATTCGCCCCCTCGCAGCGGCGAAAAATCGCCCCAGCACGCCGAAACGGCCGCCGCATCGCAGCCCCTGGCTACGATGCGGCGGCCGTCGTCGACCGGCTGTCGGCTCCTATTCGCCTGCGGCGCGGCGGATTTCGCCACCTGCCGCCCGGTTCCGGGTGGCCCGGGCAGCGGCGGCGTCGAAATGCTCCAGATGGTCGAACAGCGGGTCCTCGTCGTCGACGTCGAGCACCACCGCGCGGCGGCGCAGGGCACGAGCGGCGTCGCGGTCCATACCCGGGCGCCGCTCGGCCCGGACCTGGTCCTGCGCAACGGGTTCGGCGTTGGCGGCCGGGCGCTGCCGCGCCCCGGGCAGCCGCGCCGCGCGTCGCCGGCGGATGTCCTCCTCGAAGCGCACCTGCCGCCGCAGATACGCCAGATAGGCCCCGAACGCCACCACCGAGAGCGCACACCCCCACCACAGGGTCGCGCTCACGACGATCGCGAAGGCGCCGAAAAGCAGTGTGCTCAGGATCAATCCGAGTGCGGTGCGCTGCCGGAAGCGGTACCGGGCCGCGCGCGCGATCGCGTCGGCCTCCGGATCGAACCCGCCGCGGCCACGCCGGGACGGGACGAAATCGCGTGCGGTCGATCCGGGTTCGTCGCCGGCGCGGTCGTCGAGGTCGCCGGAGTCGTCGAGGTCGTCATCGAGGTCGTCGTCGGGATCCACGTCGCCGCGCCGGGCGGGAACGACCGCGCTGGGCGCGGGTGGGATACGGGCCATACTCGTCTGCGGGCGATCCTCGGTCTCGGCGGCGGCCGGTACGTCGTCGGCCTCCTCACGATCCTCGGCATCGTCCGGATCACCGGTGTGGGCGTCTCCGGCGAGGTCACGGTCGCCCTCGCCTTCGGCTGTGCCGTCGACGTCGCCGCGTGCGTCGCCGCCCGGCTCGGCATCGGCGGCGTCGACGGGGGTTTCGGGTGCGTGTTCCTCGGCCGCGTCGGCGCGACCGGGCGGATCACCGGCACTCCGGCGGGCCCGCGTCACCTCCGATTCGGCGCGCCCGGGTGCGTTCCGGTCGTCCTCGATGACGGGCTCATCGGCCGATGTCGTCATCCGGTCCTCCGCATCATCGCCGTGGGAAAGCCTTTTCTGCCGAGGGGCCGGCACCCAGTCCGGATCGGTCTCATGTCCGGTGGCCGGCCCTTTCTTCGCACGTCGTCTGGTACCGCCTCGATGCAGCACCCGGGTTGCCAGGGCCACGTCCGTGGTGCGGCGGATTCGCGGATGCCGATCCGCGAGCATCGGGAACAGCACGAAGACCCAGAGCACGACCAGCGCGATCCACAAGATCGAATTCGGCATCGCGCTCCCACCTCCGTCCCCGCCTGACCACTGTCCCTTCTCGACCACTGGGCAGGTTCTCGCCACCTGTTCCGTCCTGGCACCGGACGCACCACCGACGTCCGTAGGTTAATCCGGCGTCACAGGAATATCGCGCAGGCGCGCCGCCCACACCCGTCCCACCCGTCACAAGCCGGTCATCACCCGGCCCGGGCGCGTCGACGCGGGACACGCCGCGTGACCGGGCCACTCACGGCGGCGTGGCACGACCGGAGCGGATGAGGCGATCGACGACCGTGCCGGATACCTCCTCGGCGGTCATCGCGACCAGCAGATGGTCCCGCCACGCGCCGTCGACGTCCAGATAGCGCCGCAATGTGCCCTCCTCGCGGAAGCCCACATTGCGCAGGACCGCCTGGCTGGGCAGATTCTCCGGACGTACCGTCGCCTCCACCCGGTGCAGGCCCACGGGCCCGAAACAGTGGTCCAGGCCCATCGCCAGCGCGGCGGTGGCCACCCCTTGGCCGCCGACGTCCTTGGCGACCCAGTAGCCGATCCACGCCGAACGCAGCGCCCCGCGCACGATGTTGCCGATGGTCAGCTGGCCGCCGAAGGATCCGTCGACCTCGATCACCAACGGCACCATCGCACCCCGCCGCGCCTCGGCCTTCAGACTCGACCACAGCGCGGGCCAGTTGGAGGCGTGATTGCGCGCCTCCCAGCTACCCCGGCCGGTCGGTTCCCACGGCTCCAGATGTTCGCGGTCGCGCAAGCGGATACGCGACCACGCGGCCGCGTCGCGCAGCCGGATCGGGCGCAGGGTCACCCGTCCGCCCGCGACCCGAACCGGACCGAGATGGGCGGGCCAGCCGGGATGCTGGGCGGCCCGGAATACGTTCATGTCCACAGATCACCCGCGCTGTGCGAGAAATGCGACCTGGACCTCGTCACCGGTGCGAATATCGGTGACCTCCGGGTCGATGACGATCAGGCTGTTGGCCTCGGCCAGGGTCGAGAGCAGATGCGACGAGCCGTTGACCCCCAGCGGCTGGACCAGGTACTCACCGGTCTGCTCGTCGCGCATCAACTGGGCGCGCAGATAGCCGCGGCGGCCCTCCATCGAGGTGATCGGCATGATCGTGCGGGCCCGCACCACGCGGCGCATCGGATGCCGGCGCCCCAGCGCGATCCGGATCAGCGGCCGCACCATGATCTCGAAAACCACTAGTGCGCCAACGGGATTCGACGGCAGGAGGAACGTCGGGACCTCGTCGCGGCCGAGCCGGCCGAAACCCTGCACGGAACCGGGATGCATGGCGACCCGATCGATGGTCAGTTCGCCCAGCCCCTCCAGGGCCTCGCGGATCTGATCGGAGGCCCAGCCGCCGACCGCGCCCGCGATCACGACCACCTCCGAACGCACCAGCTGTCCCTCGACCACATCGCGCAGGCGCTTGGGATCGGCACTGACGATGCCGACCCGATTCACATCGGCGCCGGCGTCGCGGGCGGCGGCGGCCAGGGCGTAGGAGTTCACGTCGTAGACCTGTCCCGGACCGGGCGTGCGGTCGATGTCGACCAGTTCGCCACCGATCGAGATGACCGACAGCCGCGGCCGCGGATGCACCAGCACCTTGTCCCGCCCGACCGCCGCCAGCAGGCCGACCTGCGCCGCGCCGATGATGGTGCCCGCCCGGACCGCGATATCGCCGGGCTGCACATCGTCACCGATGCGCCGCACGTAATCGCCGGACCGGACCGGCTCGTAGATCTTGATCCGGGCCCGGCCGCCGTCGGTGAAATCCAGCGGCAGCACCGCATCCGCCAGCGTGGGCAGCGGCGCACCGGTGTCGATCCGCACCGATTGCCGCGGCTGCAACCGGATCGGCTGGCGCGAACCGGCGGCGACCTCGCCGACCACCGGCAGCGTCAGATCGATCGGATCGCCGTCCTCGGTGCGGATATCGGCGCCGGCGCCCTGCACATCCACGCTGCGCACGGCATATCCGTCGATGGCGGCCTGATCGAATCCGGGCAGCGGACGCTCGGTGACCACATCCTCGGCGCACAGCAGACCCTGGGCCTCGGAAATCGCGACCCGGACCGGCCGCGGGGCGACGGCCGCCGCGGTCACCTTGATCTGCTGGTCCTCAACCGAGCGCATGCCGCCCTTCCCCTTTACTCCGACTGATCACCCGGTCCCGCGGTGACGAGACCCGGCCGACCCCGCCGTCACGACGAGATCAGCTGCGGGTTCCAATCCGGAGCAAGCCGACGCTGCAACCACTCGCGCAAGGCGGGGCCGTATTCGTCTCGCTCCAAAGCGAAATCGACCGCAGCACGAAGATAACCGCCAGGGTTGCCGAGGTCGTGGCGCGACCCACGGTGGACGACGACATGAACCGGATGTCCCTCAGCGATCAGCAGCGATACGGCGTCGGTGAGCTGGAGTTCACCGCCCGCACCCGCCTCGATGCGGCGCAGCGCGTCGAAGATCGCGCGATCGAGCAGATACCGGCCCGCGGCGGTGAAGGTCGACGGCGCCTCCTCGAGCGCCGGCTTCTCCACCATGCCGACCACGCGCAGCACGTCGGGGTTCGTGCTGTCGGTCACCGGCTCCACGTCGAAGACGCCGTAGGCGCCGACCTCCTGCTTCGGGACGTCGATCGCGCAGAGCACCGTGCCGCCGCGTTTGCGCCGGACGCGGCTCATCACGTCGAGGACGCCGCAGGGCAGCACCAGGTCGTCGGGCAGCAATACCGCGATGGCGTCCTCGTCGGGATCGAGCGCCTGCTCGGCCTGGGCGACGGCGTGGCCCAGCCCGAGCGGCTCGTCCTGTACGACCGAGGTCACATCGAGCAGGCCGGGAGCCTTGCGCACCTTTTCCAGCAGCTGGAATTTCCCGCGTTCGGCGAGCGTGCTCTCCAGCACCAGATCCTCGACGAAGTGCGCGACGACCCCGTCCTTTCCGGGCGAGGTCACGATGACCAGCCGCTGGGCGCCCGAGCCGGCGGCCTCGGCGGCCACCAACTCGATACCGGGTGTGTCCACCACCGGCAGCAGCTCTTTCGGCACGGTCTTGGTCGCGGGCAGGAACCGTGTCCCGAGTCCGGCCGCGGGAACCACCGCGGTGCGGAAGCAGGAACTCACGGCCTGCGTCGCCTCCGATCCGGCGTCAGCTGTCATAAGTGCACACCCTATCCATCGCTCTTGTCGTCGGACCGGCTCAACACCGGCCCGGCATCTGGGAAGCCTAGGCGGCCGCGGCGGCGCCGTCGCACCGAAACGGTGCGGCAGCAACCCTCACCAGCGAGTTCGCGGTACCGCGTCGGGTCAGCGATTCCCCGCCGAGGGCACCCGGAAACACGGGAGCGGGCAAACTCACCGTTCGCCCACCTAGGGTGAGCCCTGTGGAGATCGCCGGTCAGCGGGACAAAGGGCGGTGGCGAGCGGAATTGCTGGCCGCCCGGGCGGCGGTGCCGCCGGAGACCAGGGCCGCGGAGGCCGAGGCGCTGAGCCGATCGGTGGCGCGGGTACTGGACATCGACCGGCCGCGAGGCGCTGGGCCGCACAGCGACGATCGCCGCCCGGCGGGAGGATCCGGCTCGGAGGCTCCCGGCTCGCGGTGGGTGGCGGGGTATATCCCGGTCGCGGGTGAGCCCGGTTCGGTCGCGATGCTCGACGCGCTGCGGGTCGCGGGGGCTCGAGTGATGGTCCCCGTGACGGGACCGCCCGGTCCGCTGGGGTGGTCGGAATACACGGGAATCGAGGGGCTGCGGCGCGCCCGCTACGGACTGCTCGAGCCCGACGGGCCGCCGTTGGGCGTGGCGGCGATCGAATGGCCGGAGGTGATCGTGATCCCGGCCCTCGCGGTCGATCGGCGCGGTGTGCGGCTGGGGCGAGGCGCCGGGTATTACGACCGGACGCTGCCCGCGGCGCGACCGGACGCACGTCTGGTGGCGGTCGTTCGAGACCCGGAACTGCTGGATGCGCTGCCGGAGGAACCCCACGATCGCCGGATGGGGTGGGCATTGCTGCCGGAGGCCGGGCTGTGCAGGCTCGATGCCGGCGATCGCGAGATCGGCGGTCGATACTCGAGCGTATGAAGCGGGCACCGGGCGCCCGGACTCGGTGGCGCCGGTGCGACCTCACGAGCACCATGGGAATCAAGACCGGATTGGCACTGTTGGCACTGTCGGCTGTAGAGTGCTAAAAGACGAAAACCGTGGAGGTTCGCAGGTGCCTACTTACTCGTATCAGTGCACGCAGTGTGGCGACAAGTTCGACATCGTGCAGTCGTTCTCCGATGACGCCCTGACCACCTGCGAGAAGTGCAACGGCAAGCTGCGCAAGCTGTTCAACTCGGTCGGCATCGTCTTCAAGGGCAGCGGCTTCTACCGCACCGACAGCCGCAACGGCTCGTCGTCGGCCAGTGAGCCCGCCGCGAAGTCGAGCGAATCCAAGTCGAGCGATTCGGCCGGCTCCAGCAGTTCGTCCAGCTCGTCGAGCAGCTCGGGTTCGTCGTCGACCTCCTCGTCGACCAGCACCGCCGTCGCCTGACCCATCGCCGCACCGGGCGGCCACGCACCGCCCGGCCGGTCACGCCCCTTCCGGCCGTGCCGTCCTCAGTTGTCCACAGCCTTTCCGTTATCCACAGAAAAGTTCTGACCTGCTCTTTTCCTGGATGACAGTCCTGCCGTGGACCCTACGGTGGCCGGTATGCGGACCTTGCGATTCGATCGGCTACGCGCCGGCGATACCGATCTCGGCCATGCTCGTGGCACCGAATTCCTGTCCCGGATACGGCCACCCTGGCTGGACCTGACCCTGATCCGCCGGCTGGCCGCCGTCGGACTGGCCGCCACGGCAGCCGTCGTCGCCCTGCGCGGCGATCCAGCGGGGCACCGCACACCGGTGGTGGTCGCGGCACGGGACGTCCAACCCGGACAGGTGCTGGTTCCCGCGGATCTGCGGTACGCGGACCTGCCACCGGACGCGGTACCGGAAGGCGCCGTCACCGATCCCGCGACAGTGCTCGGCGCGACCTCGACCGGGGCTGTGCACGCTGGGGAGATACTCACCGACCTCCGGATCGTCGGCCCACGCCTGGCAGCCGCGGCGGCCGGCACGCCGAATGCCCGAATCGTGCCGATGCGTCTGGCGGACAACGCGATTGCCGACATTCTGCGCCCCGGCGACCGCGTGGACGTGGTCGCCGCGGAGGACACCGGCGCGCACGGCGATCCGGAGGCGATTGCGCCACGGGAGCGTTCACCGTCCGCACATACCCTCGCCACCGATGCCGCGGTCGTCCTCATTTCCGGTGCGGCCGACACCGGTTCCCGGACCCGCGCGTCCCCCGAACGAATCGTGCTGCTGGCCCTCGATCCGGGGCATGCGACCACTGTCGCGGCCGCCTCGTTGCACACCGCCCTGACCGTGGTGTTTCACTGATGTTCGCTGTGTTCGCCAAGCATTTGCCACAACTGTCCGTTAGCATCCCGAGTACCTCATTCGATAGCGGAAAGCAATCGCATCGGATGCCACGACCAGACCGAACGGCGAGGCCCGGGCACGCCGGATGAGACAGGAGCCGCAATGCTGAAAGGTTTCAGGGATTTCCTGCTCCGCGGGAACGTGATCGATCTGGCGGTCGCGGTCGTCATCGGTACCGCGTTCACCGCGGTCGTCACCGCCATCGTGACCGGAATCGTCAATCCCCTCTTGGATGTGTTCGGCGGCGCGAACGAACACGGCTGGGGCTTCTATCTGGATTCCAGTAAACCGTCCACATTCATCGCACTCGGCCCCATCGTCACCGCCGTGGTGAACTTCATCCTCATCGCGGCGATCCTGTACTTCATTCTGGTGCTACCGGCGGGCCGGCTGATGAAGCGCTACGGCACCGAGAAGGAAGCCGTGATGACCGAGGTCGCACTGCTCACCGAGATCCGTGATCTGCTCTCGGAGGGCAGCAAGAGCGCCGGCGGCCGGCACGAGTTCGCCGACGTCGATTCCCTACGCCGACAGGGAGATACGCAGCGGAGCCGGTGACGGCGCCGGCCCTGCCGCATATCCGGACAGCTCAGCCCAGGCTGAACGCCTTGCCCCACAGCGTCACCCAGGAGATGACGTTGTCGGTCTCGACCTCGACGCTGACGAATGCGCGCGCCTGCGCGTAACCGGCACATCCGGTCAGGCCGATGGTCTCGTCGGACCAGGCCACCGAACCGTCGGCACCCTGGAACTTGTTGCGGGTCTTGTGCACGTCCTGTCCGAAGTCGTCCTTCTCCTCGGTGTCGAGGACGTAGAACGACTTCGCCTGGCCCGGACCGAGAGTCAGGTTGCCGCCGATATTTCCGCCGGCATCCGGCTTGGCGTTCTCGCCGTCGCTCCAATCCATGCTCGCGCCGGGACCGCCGTCGACGCCGCCGCCGGAGATGTCGACCTGGCAGCCCACGGTGTATCCGGGGTAGATGCTGCCGCCCACGACGGTGGTGTCGCCGGACAGTTCGACATGGGCGTTGCCGGAGACCCGCGCATTGCGGTGCAACGGCGTCGCGCCGAGCGACGGTTCGATATTCGCGGATTCGTCGTCCAGCCAGACGTGCACCACGGTGCCGTCGGACAGCGTCTTGGACAGATCGCCGCCGGGCAGCGCGACGAAGGTGTCGGCGTTGGCGGCGCCGGTGGAGAACAGGCCGAGCGCTACGGCCGCGGCGGCGCCGAGGCCCGAGACGCGCGCACCCCACTGCCGGCCGTTCGCACGGGTCGTATTCATATGTCCCCTCATCAGGTTCTTGCGGGCGGCCTCGAACTCCACCGGGGGGCGCGACGCGCGCCTATCCGGAGCCCTCGAGAACCGCAGGTGAAGCAGCCCGAACGGGACAATAAACGGCACGCCTCACCGCCGCCAACATCGGACGGTGAAATGCCTCATGATCTGGGACACAGCCGATAACCGCAGATATCGGCATCAACGTCACGGGTTATCCGTGATGAGGGGGCACCTGCGCGCGCAGCCAATCGTCCGAGGAGCTGGGGAGCTCACCGTCGGGGGCGCGCTCGTCGCTGCTGGTGCGCGGCAGCGTCTCGCCGAAGACCCGCGCCAGGCGCGCGGCCTCCGCGGCCGACCGGGCGCGGCCCTTCGCCGGGCGATCCGCGGAGTGCGAATCGCCCGGGGGTTGCGCCCTTGCCGGCCGGTCGGTCATACCGTGATTATTCCGCCAAGCCGGACAGTTCGTCGACGACCCGGCTCACCAGCGGGCCGAGCGTCGCCATACCGTCGCGCACGGCATCGCGGGTGCCGGGCAGATTGACCACCAGGGTGCTGCCCGAGACCCCGGCCAGACCACGCGAGAGACCGGCGTCGAGCGAACCGGCCGCGAGTCCGGAGGCACGCAGCGCCTCGCTGATGCCGGGCAATTCGCGATCGAGCACCTCGAGGGTCGCCTCCGGGGTGACATCGCGCGGCGACATACCGGTGCCGCCCACGGAGATCACCAGGTCGACCCCGCCGATCACGGCGGTGTTGAGGGCGTTGCGAATCTCGATCTCGTCGCCGGCCACCGACACCGTGGCGTCGACGAGGAAGCCGAATTCGGTGAGCAGTTCGGTCACCAGTGGCCCCAGCGAGTCCACCCCGCCATGCGCGGTTCGATCGTCCACGACCACAACAAGTGCCCGGCCCGCAACGGGAGCATCGATTTCCATGTTGCTCACCGTAGCGTCCGTGGGCGACAACCACTCCGGTCCCCCGGGCTCGTCGGCGTCGGGTGTCGGGAGCACTGTCAAAGGACGCGGTTCACGGATCATCGGCCACCCTCCGCCGGTGCGGCGCCGAGGGTCACCTCGACGGTTTTCGGATTCTGTCCTTGTGGATCGGTGTAGGTGACCTTCACCTTGTCACCCGGTTGGTGCGACCGCACGGCGGCGATCAGCGAATTGCCCGAGTCGATGACCTGATCGTCGACCCGGGTGACGATCGCACCCGACGGAATGCCCGCCTTGGCGGCCGGACCGTCCGGTGTCACGTCCAGGACCCGGGCGCCGTTGACGTCGTCCTGCGCGCGCACCGAGATCCCGATCTGAGCATAGGTGGCGTGGCCGGACTTGGTCAGCTCATCGGCGACGCGACGGGCCTGATCGACCGGAATCGCGAAGCCCAGGCCGATCGAGCCGCTCTGCGAACCGGGCATCTCCGAGGCGCCGAGGGTGGCGATCGCGGTGTTGATGCCGATCAGCTTGCCGTTCGTATCGACCAGCGCGCCACCGGAATTGCCGGGGTTGATCGCGGCATCGGTCTGGATCGCGGAGATGACCGTGCCCTGCGAGCCCGCCTCGCCACTGGTCGACACGGGGCGGCTGAGCGCCGACACGATGCCGGTGGTGACGGTTCCGGCCAGGCCCAGCGGCGAGCCGACCGCCACCACGGGCTGGCCCACCATCAGGTTGCGCGAGGTGCCGAGTTCGATCGGCGTCAGGTTGGTCTTACCGGCCGCCTTGATGACGGCCAGATCCGAGACCGGGTCGACGCCGACGACCGAGGCGTTGGCGGTCGTGCCGTCCTGGAACGCGACCTCCATCTTGGCGTTGGGGCCGGCACCGCTGGCGACGTGATTGTTGGTCAGGATCAGCCCGTCCGAGGACAGCACCACACCCGATCCCTCACCCTCCGCCTTGGCGCCCGCGACGCGGATCATCACGACGCTGGGCAGGACCTTCTGCGCGACCGCGGGCACGGATCCGGGCGGTGCGCTCGCCGAGGCGGGATCGACCGGCGCGGGCGCGTTCAGGGCATTGTTGACCGGAGCGTTGTTGTCGTCCGAGCGCGTGGCGAGGGTGCCGACCGCACCGCCGATACCACCCGCGACGAGCGCCAGGACGACGGCGCCGGCCAGCAACCCCGCGCGGCCGCGGCGGCGCGGAGTCCCGGCGTAGGCACCGGTGGAATCGGCGCCCGGACCGGCGGGATACGGTTCACCGGCGCGGTGCTGGCCGGTGGCGTAGGGCGTGCCGGAGGGGTACGAGCCCGGCTGCTGATAGCCCGGGCCCGAGGCGTGTCCCGCGGCGTACGGGTTGTACGGCGGCATCGGCGCGGTGTGACCGGCCGCGGGATCGGCGGCGAACCCCGGATGTTGTCCCGGTCCGTACCCTTGCCCCGGTCGGTCGGGCCCGCCCTGTCCGGGATTCGTGAACTGCTCGGTCCGATGCTCGCCGGATGCTTGCTCGCCGGGCTGTCCCTGCGGGCCCCCACTCGAACCGGCCGGTCCCGATCCCGGCGACTGCGCACCCGTGTCGGCCCCACCGGCCTGCGACGACGGCCCTGCCCACTGCGACGGTTGCCCCCACCCGGGCGAAGCGGTCTCACCGGCCCCCGACTGCGAAGCGGTTCCGGAACCTGTCGACGGCGGAGTCGGCTCGGCCCCGCCCGACTGGGGAGTCGAACCGGTCGGCTCGCCGCGCCTGTCCCTCGAATCCTCGGTCATATTTCTCGTTTCTCCTCGAGTCTGTCGCCCAGCCTGGTGACAGCGACTGAGAGCGGACTGAGACCGTGCTTTCAGTTCTCCGTGACTCCGTGCCGTATCCGGGTTTCCGCGGGAGCGGGACGCCGCACGGGTCACAGTTTATGGGGCGCCCCGGCGCGCGCCCGGCGATTCCGGATCGCCGGTGATCACGCCCGGCGCTCTCCGGCGACCGGCGGTTCGCCGGGAAGGACGATGCGCACCAGCGTGCCGCCGCGCTCGGAGGTGTCCACGGTGATCGTGCCGCCGTGTTTGGACACCACCTGTTTCACGATCGCCAGACCCAGCCCGGATCCCGGCATCGATCGCGACGCCGTGGTGCGGTAGAAGCGTTCGAAGACCAGTTCCCGTTCCTCCGGCGGAATACCCGGCCCGGCATCGTCGATGGCGATTTCCATGAGCCCGGGCCCGGTTTCGCGCATGGTCAGGATGACCTGCGCCTCCGGCGGACTCCACTTCGCGGCATTGTCGAGCACGTTCAGGATGGCCCGCTCCAGTCCGGCGTCGTGGCCGTAGACGAACCACGGCCGCAGCTGCGCCGAGAATTGGACGTCCACGCGCCGCCGCCGCACCCGTTCCAGTGCGCGCTCGGCGACCTCGCCGAGATCGACCCGCTCGTAGACGGTTTCGGGCGCGTCCTCGCGGGCCAGGTCCACGAGGTCTCCCACCAGCGTGGACAGCTCCTCGATCTGGGCGATCACATCCGCGCGCAGCCCGGCCATGTCCTCCTCGGGAATCGGCGGCGCGTCCGGTCGCGAGGAGGCGATGAGCAGTTCCATATTGGTGCGCAGCGAGGTCAGCGGGGTGCGCAGTTCGTGTCCGGCGTCGGCCACCAGTCGCCGCTGCCGATCGCGAGATTCGGCCAGCGCCCGCAACATCAGATTGAAACTCTCGGTGAGCCGCGCCAGTTCGTCGTCACCGGTGACCGGTATCGGCGCCAGATCGTCGGTGCGCGCGACGCGTTCGGTGGCCGCGGTCAATCGCGCGATGGGCCGCAGCCCCGTTCGCCCGACCGTGGCACCGGCGGCTCCGGCGACCAGCACGCCGCAGCCGCCGATCGTGAACAGCAGCCACGCGAGCCGGTCGAGCACTTCACGGGTGGGTTCCAGCGACCGCGAGATAACCAGCGTGGCACCGGATTTCGTGCGCCGGGCGAGCACGCGCTGATTGTTCGCCGTCCGCAGCGAGACATCCGCCTTACCGTGCGCCACCGCCATCTCGGCCGGGCCGATCGGCGGATCCATCGGCTGCGGCGGGGCATAGGGCACATCGACGTCGGGATAGATCAGAGCGATACCGATATCGTTGGAGTACAGGCTGCTGAACATGATGATCGCCTGAAATCCCTGCAGGTCGATGTTGTTCTTGACCATCACCTCCGAGCGGCTGCGCAACTGGCTGTCCACATCGGCGTACAGGGCGCGGGCGACCAGTGCGTAGGCGGCGATCGAGGTCACCGCGACGGCGATGGCCACCACCGAGGCGGCCAGCAGCGTCACCCGCCAGCGCAGCGACACCGATCGGGTCAGCGGCATCGGCGGGCGCATTTCGTGCGGATCGGGACGCGGCCCCAGCCGGGCCACGCGATCGGGACGGCCACCGTGCCCCGGATGAGCTCTCGCCACGACGACCCGGCCTACGGAGGAGTCTCGCGCAGCACGTAACCCACCCCGCGCACGGTGTGGATCAATCGTGGCTCCCCCTCGGCCTCGGTTTTGCGGCGCAGATAGCCGATATAGACCTCGAGCGCATTACCGGAGGTCGGAAAGTCGTAGCCCCAGACCTCTTCCAGAATGCGGCTGCGCGTCAACACCCGGCGCGGATTGGCCATCAGCATTTCCAGCAGCGAGAATTCGGTGCGGGTCAGGCTGATGGCGCGCTCGCCGCGCGATACCTCGCGCGTCACCGGATCCAGGGACAGATCCGCGAAACGCATCGTCTCCGAGGAATCGGCGGCCGGGTCGGCCGTGGTGCGGCGCAACAGCGCGCGCAAACGCGCCAGCAATTCCTCGAGCGCGAACGGTTTGGGCAGATAGTCGTCGGCGCCGGCGTCGAGGCCGGCCACTCGCTCCGACACCGAATCCCGGGCGGTGAGTACGAGAATCGGCAGATCATCACCGGTGCTGCGCAGGCGGCGGCATACCTCCAGACCGTCCAGCCTCGGCATCATCACATCGAGCACCAATGCATCGGGCCGGGACGCGCTGACCTTCTCCAAGGCGTCGACGCCGTCGACCGCCAGCTCGACGGAATATCCATTGAAGGTGAGCGACCGGCGCAGCGACTCGCGCACCGCGCGATCATCGTCGACTACCAGAATGCGCATGGCCTCCAGTTTGACCGGATCGACTGAGAGCCGACTGAGAACCGACCATTCGACACGCCGCACATCCACAACAGGTGACCTGCGGAATCATCGAAAATAGTTCCGAGAAGTATGTGTCGCACACGAAAGTTGTTGCGCCGAGCCGATTTAGACCGTTGTCGCTGGACCCCTCCAAATTGCCGCGAACGTGTTCTCGCGGTATGTTGCCTGCGGTAAAAGTAAACCTCTAGTTGGTTCTCAACCCGTTGGACCCGAACGGCCAGACGCGGGCGGCGGCCGGAACCCGGGGCACGTGCGCGAGCGGAGGCGACGGAAGCGGGATGGGCACTGCACCGCGGCCATGGCAGAGGAGTCTGTCCAACCTGTCCGTGACCAGCAAGGTCGGCATCGTGCTACTGCTGCCGGTCGTGCTGGCATCGGCATTCGCCGTTCTTCGAATCAAGGACGAACTCGGCACCATCTCACAGCTGAACACGGCCAGTGAGCAGGCGCGGATCATTCGGCCGACCCTCGACTTCGGTTCGGCGGCCAACAATCTCGCCGTCACCCTCGGCAACGGCGACCACGTTCCGCAGTCGGCGCTGGACCAGGCCGCGGCCCGGTTCGACCAGGCCGCGGCGGATCTGCAGACGGCGCTGCAGAATTCGGCGGCCGACAAGCGGGTAGCCACCGAACTCACCGAGGCGCTGGCGGCCGGGCGCACCCTGCGCAACAGCCTGCACGGTGGTGCGCCGCAAGAGGTGGTCAAACAGGCGAGCGAGGTGAACGGCCACGTCAGCAACGCCGTCTCGTCGCTGGCGACGCCGAAGGAAACCACCCTCGAGCGCTATTACGTGCAGATGGGTGTCATCGCGATCGCCCGCCAGATGTTCACCCAGCAGCAGCTGGCACTGGAGAGCGGCGAGATCGGCAACAACCCGGCCGTGCTGGCCCAGGTCCTGACGGCCACCGGCGCCGAGCTGACCATGATCAACCAGTACGCGGTCGTGCAGCCGGAATCGGCGCTGAAGCCGGATGTGCTGCTGGGCGCGCTGCAGACGCGTATCGCGGCGATGAGTCAGAACGCGGTCGAGCCGATCAACGTGCCCGGCGTCGTGCAGTCGCTGCAGACCAGCACCGACACCTACAACGAGGCCACCAACCATCTGGTCGACCTGATCGACTCCGGACTGTCGGACCGCTCCGTCGACGCGCGCGGCACGGTCCTGCGCGATGTGGCGCTGGTGGTCGTGACCCTGCTGGCCGGTCTGGCCCTCGCGCTGGCGGTCGCCCGCTCGCTGGTCGTCCCGATTCGCCGCCTGCGCCGCGATTCGCTGCAGGTCGCGCATACCGACCTGCCCGCCGAACTCGCGGTCGTGCGCGGCGGCGGCGCGACCCCGGAGATCGTCCCGGTCGACGTGCAGACCACCGAGGAGATCGGCCAGCTGGCCCGAGCGGTCGACGACATGCACCGCCAGGCGTTGTTCCTCGCCGCCGAACAGGCCCGCCTACGCCTGCAGATCAGCAATATGTTCGAGACGCTCTCGCGGCGCAGCCAATCACTGGTCGAACAGCAGCTGTCGCTGATCGAGGATCTGGAACGCGACGAGGACGACTCCAATCGGCTGCAGAGCCTGTTCCGCCTCGATCACCTCGCCACCCGCATGCGCCGCAACGGCGACAACCTGCTGGTACTCGCCGGCACCGCGCTGCGCCGCGGACATCTGCCGCCGGTGCCGCTGTCGGACATGCTGTGGAGCGCGGTCTCCCAGGTCGAGGATTATCAGCGCGTCGAAATCGGTTCGGTGCCCGACGGTATCGTCGCCGGTGAGCCCGCCGTCGACATCGAACACCTGCTGGCCGAGCTGATCGACAACTCGTTGCGCTACTCGCCGCCGAATACGCCGGTGGCGGTCTCGGTGTCGCGCGCGGTGGACGGCGGATATCTGATCGAGATCACCGACCGCGGACTCGGCATGTCCGCCGACGATATGCGCGCGATCAACGAGCGGCTGGCCTCCGGTGGTGAGGTCACCATCGAAACCGCTCGCCGCATGGGTCTTTTCGTGGTCGGCCGCCTGGCGGCACGACACACCATCACGGTCAGCCTGCGCCGCACCTCCACCATGGCACAGCAGCCGGGCATCACGGCCAGTGTGCATCTACCGGGTGCGCTGGTCTCGCCCACCGAGGCCGTCGTCCCGCCGGCCATCTCGACGTTCACCACACCGGCCGCGGACTTCCCCTCCGCGGTCACCGAATTCCCCGCTCCCGGCCGCACACTCACCGCGGTGCCCAATCCGCCGGAGCGGTTCGGGGAGACTTCGGAGCCGGCCCGATTCACCAGCGCCGGACTGCCGCAGCGCCGCCCGGCCGGCCAGTCGGATTCCGAATCCGCGGCCCCGGTCACCCGGCTCACCCCGCTGCCGGACGTCGCCGAGAGCGACAACCGCGCGCCGGAACCGCTCGACGACGGCGTGCTGCGCGGTGCCGACACCGGACGCGAGAACGCCTTCCACGACGAACGCGCCGAAGAGAATCACCGCGACGAACGCGCCGAGGCCGAGGAGGCCGAAAACGCGAGTCGCGGCGAGAATTTCACCCCGCCCTCCGATCCGTGGAACCCGGTGACCGACCGCGATCTGGAACAGATCGTGCCGCCCCGGCGTCCCGCCCCGGCCGACCCGCGGCCGCAGCCCCAGCCGCAGCCCCAGCCGCAGCCCATCGATATCTGGGCCGAAACGGCGATCATGGCCCCGGCACAGCGCACTCCGGACCGCGAACCGGCGCCGCTGTCCCGCCACGGCGCGACTCTCGCGCCGCCCCGGCCCGATGCCTATCAGCACGATGCTCCTCAGCAGGATGCTCAGGCGCCGGCCAAACCGGAATCCCCCACGCCGATCTATCAGCGCATGGTGTCCGAATGGCTGGTCGAACCGTCCTCGAACGCGCCGACCGGCGCCTGGTCGTCTCCCGCCGACGAGGGCTGGGCGGCGGCCGCGGACGCCAGCACCCCGACCGCGACCACCCGTACCACGGGTGGCCTGCCCATCCGCCGGCCCGGTGCGCAGCTGGTGCCCGGCGGAGTGACGCAGGACGATGCCGTCGAGGCCCGGGATCCGGAGGAAATCCGCAACAACTTGTCCAGGCATTTGAGCGGCGTCCGTAGCGGACGCGTCAGCGTCCGAGACAACACGGCCCAGTACGACCCTGCCGATGCGGCCGGATACGACCAGGCCGGGCGGAACAACGCTCAGCAGAACGACGGAGGCTTTGCATGACCGACACTGCGCAGAACAGTACGGACGAGAATTTGAACTGGCTCGTCACCCGCTTCACCAGAGAGGTGCCTGGAGTCTCGCACGCGGTGCTCGTCTCGGCCGACGGCCTGCTCCAGGCGACCAGCCCGCACCTCCCGTCCGATCGGGCCGAACAGCTCTCCGCGGTGACCGCCGGTCTGGCGAGTCTGTCGGCGGGGGCGGCGCAATTGTTCAACGGCGGCAAGGTGATGCAGTCGATCGTCGACATGCAGCGCGGCTACCTGCTGGTGATGAGCGTCGGCAACGGCTCGCATCTGGCGGTACTGGCCAACAAGCAGCACGACATCGGCCGCATCGGTTACGAGATGGCCCTGCTCGTCGATCGAGTCGGATCGGTCGTGCAAGCCACGGCCCGTTCGGCGGTCTGACGATTGCGATGTCCAGTTCGTTCGGGGCCGGGTCCGGCCGGCCAACCACTCGCGTCCGTCCTTATGCGCTGACCGCTGGGCGCACCGAACCCGCGGTCGAACTGCCTCTCGAGGCGGTCGTGGAGACACTGCCCTACGCCAATCAATTCGATTGGCCCGCAGGCGATATTCGAACAGATATTCTGCGCCTGGGCGCGGGGCGGCTCTCGGTCGCCGAAATCGCCGCCCATCTGCAACGTCCCCTGGGCATGATCCGGGTGGTGATCGGCGACCTGGTGGTGGCCGGCACACTGCGGGTGCACACCACGCTCAGCGAGGACGCCACATTCGACGAGCGGCGATCCCTGATGGAGAGGACCCTGCGTGGACTCCGTGCCCTTTGACACCGCGGCACCGCCCCTGCACACCGGAGCGCCCTCGACGGCCGAGCGGTATCCGCCCGCGCCGCAGACCGATTCCGCGCAGATCGGACCGCTCGGACCCAATTCCCCGGGCTCGCACCCGCAACCGCCGCTTCCATACCAGAATCCCCCCATGCACTTTCAGAACTCGACGGCTCCGATGCCGCCCCACCCGGAGCTCGACAGCCGCACCGCCTCGACCAAGATCGTGGTCGCGGGCGGGTTCGGCGCCGGGAAGACCACCTTCGTCGGTGCGGTCTCGGAGATCGTGCCGCTGCGCACCGAGGCCATGGTGACCGGCGTATCCGACGGCATCGACGACCTGTCCGCCACCCCGGGCAAGGAAACCACCACGGTGGCCATGGATTTCGGCCGCATCATCCTGCCCGGCAACCTGACGCTGTATCTGTTCGGCACGCCCGGGCAGCGCCGGTTCTGGTTCATGTGGGACGACCTGATCCGCGGTGCGATCGGCGCCGTCGTGCTGGTCGACACACGCCGGATCGAGGACAGCTTCGCCGCGGTCGACTTCTTCGAGGCGCGCGGGCTGCCATTCCTGGTGGCGGTCAACAGGTTTCCGAGCGCACCGCGTTTCCCGGTCGCCGAACTGCGGGAGGCGCTGTCGATCCGCGAGGGCGTGCCGGTGGTCGATATCGACGCCCGGGACGCCGGGGAGGTTCGGCGGGCGCTCGCCGCGGTCACCGAATACGCGATTGCGCGGTTGACCGCCACCCACGCGACGGTGGGACAGAGCTGAGCGGTGCGAGCTGAGGGGAAGCGATGAACTACTTCACCATGGGGTACTGGGTGCTGGGCCTGGCACTCGGGGTTTCCGCGGCCGGCGCGGTCGTCGGACTGGCCTGTGTTCGCCAGTCGACGCTCTCGGTCACCGCGCGGTTCCGGATGGTGTGGCTCACCGCGGCGGCAGTGTCCATCGGCGGCGTCGGCACCTGGCTGGCGGTGTACGTCACCATGCTCGGCGTCGGGGTGTCGTCCGGTGAGATCCGCTACGACATCGCCCGGATGGTCGTGGCGACGGGCGTCGCGGTGGCGGGGGTCCTGGCGGGTCTGGTGATCACGGGCAAGGTGAGCACGCTGGTGCGGGTGATCGGCGGCGGCGTGGTGATGGGCCTCGGCATCGGGATCATGCACCTGCTCGCGATGGGCGCGATCCGAGTGCAGGGATCGGTCGACGTGAACATCTGGATGTCGCTGAGCGCGGGGGCGCTGGCCGTCGCGGCCTCGATCGGTCTGCTGTGGGCCACCACCCGTTTCCACGCGATGCTGCCGTTGGCCGGGGCGGCCGCACTGTATGCGCTGGCGGTCACCGCGATCCACTACCTCGGCCAGGCCGGGGTGCACGTACATCTCGACACCGCGGTCGGCCAGCCCGACGGCGACGATCTGTTCACCCTCTTCGTGCCGGTGTTCGTGATGGGGACGCTGTCGTTGGCGGTCCCGATCACCGCGGTGCTGGTCGCCCCCGACCGCACCGGAACCACCCGCTCGCGGCAGTTGGCACAGGCGGCGAATTCCCCTGCCGGACAGACCGCTTCGCCGGCCGGCAAGGCGCGACCGGCGGTTCGGGCACCGCAGCCGGTGAGCTGAACGAAGTCGCGGCGGCCGGGCCGCGCACAGACGAGAATCGGGGCGGGCCGTACGGCCCGCCCCGATCGCGTTGCGCTACTGGTGATTACCCTTCGGCGGGCGCGTTGATCCGGTTGAAGTACTCGATCGCGACGAGCACGCCGGAGATGCCGCCGACGCCGACCAGACCGGCCGCGGCACCCAGCGGGGCGCCCAGGGCGGCACCGGTCAGGCAGCCGCCGATCCAGCCCGGGACGACCAGGAACGGGGTGCCGAGGACGGCACCGAGCGCACAACCGCCGGCCAGGCCGATCGCGGTGCCGACGAGGGTGCCGATGCTGGTGGCGATACCGAGCTCGTTGATCGCACTCTGGTTGGCCGCGTCGAGATCCGAACGGCTGGCCACATCGTGCAGCATCGGCGCCGGGTGGGCGGCGGCGCGGTCGGTGCTCGGCACCAGGGTGGCCTGGTTACCGTCGATCTGCGCGGCGATCGGGAACTCCAGACCGTCGTGCTGATAGCTCAGCGGAAATCCGGCTACCACCGTGCCCTGGTTGTCGCGGACCTGGAACTCGTTGCCTTCGGTCGTCAGCGACCCCGCGTCGGTCTTCACCACGACGGATTTGTCGACAACGTTTGCCGTGTAATGAATATCGGGGTTGGCGGCCGGAGCCGGAGCTGCGAATGCGGTGCCGGTGGAGATCCCAAGAGCAGCGATGACCAGAGCCGATGTTGCGGCGAACTTCCTGAGCTTCATTCCCTCATACACTTTCTTCAGCAGTTTGCGGCGCCGATACCCTGGCGCCTGAGCTCGAAATCGAAACCCTTAGACAGGCTGTCGTGCACCCATTACGAACACGTAACAAAGGCCGTTAATAAGCCGCCAAGAAGATGCCAGGAATGTTAATAAACTGAAAATTCGGACATTTTCCGGTCGATGAGCGCGGGTCGGCAAACGCTCAGCCGCCCGCGCACCGACGTCTCGGGCCCCCGATATGCGGCACCCGCCGGCCGACCGGCAGCTGTACGGAAACCGCTTCGCCGGGCGTCACCGCGCCGATCTCGGCGCACACCGGAGGAGCTCCGCGAATTACAGTGTGGAGCAGGCATTTCGGCCCGCGGCGGGAGCGATGAGGAAGGTACCGGATGTGACTCCGGAGCAGGAAGCGATATTGCGCGATGTACAGGTGCAGCTGCGCGGTCCGGATTTGGCGGGCTGGCCCCAGCTGGGCGACGACGACGGCACGGACGGCGGCGCCATATCGGAACGGACGGTCGTCGAGGCGCTGGGCGCCGCCCTGCGGCAGATCGCCGAGCTGCGCACCGAGATCGCCGATCTGGAGACGACCGTGCTGGAACTGAGTCGGCAGGCGCCGCCGGCGACCGAACTGCCGTGGCCGCTGTCGCTGGTGGCCGCCCTGCTGGAGAACCCGGCGGCGGTGATCGGCGAGCAGATCGCACGCTGGGAGTCATTGCTCGAGGCGTTGCGGCCGAAGCCGGATGATGCGCCGCAGCCCGGACAGCGAGCGCTGGAAGCGCCGTCACCTCCGCGCGATATGAGTGAACGGCCCTGAAAGTGGCGATGAGCGGGTTCTCCTGTTGCCAGGAGAACCCGCCCTCAGCCACGAGGGTACCGGGGCCGCCTCAGGAAAACAGCGTTTCCGCTGGACTTTTTCCGGCGCCAAAAACCAACCAGCAGTTGGCAATTCACATCACAGCTACCGCCTCGCTAGCGCGATGACACCGATATCCCTGCTGACTCCGATTTATTCGATAACCAATTGGTCGCTCGATTCAGGCAAACGCCACATATTTTCAGCGCCCGAAACCCGTGTCCTACAGCCGGGTCGGGTCGATCAGGCCACGTCGGACGGCGGTGACCAGTCGGCGCGGGATCTTGTAGACGACGCCCCCGACGCTTACCGGCACCAGGTCGGGCGGAGTCGCCTTCCAGTTCGAACGTCGGCTGTGGGTGTTGGCGCGCGACAGTCGTCGCTTCGGCACCGCCATCTCAGTTCTCCCCTCGCGAAGAACCGGGACCCGGTGTGCGCCTGCCGTATTTGCGTTCGAATTTCTCCACCCGGCCCTGGGTGTCGAGGACGCGGTGCGCCCCGGTCCAGAACGGGTGGGAGTCCGCGGTGACGTCGACGGTGATCAGCGGATAGCTGTTGCCGTCGGACCATTCGACGGTGCGGGTGCTCGTCGCCGTCGATCGGGTGAGAAAGCGTTTGCCCGTGCTCACATCCTCGAAGACCACCGGGTGGTACTCCGGATGGATCCCTGATTTCATCGCCCTACCTTTCGTTCGGCCGGGATTCGACGCCGCGGCCGCCTGAGTTGTCGGATTCGGTTGTGTCGCAGGGGTCCTCGTGGAACTCGCCGAACGGATCGTCCCAGTGCGCGACCAGATCCGGCGCGTTGCGCAGCAGGATCATCTCGGCCTCGTCGAGCAGCGCCCAGTGCAGCGCGGTGCGGATGTCGTCCGGATTCGCGCCGCAGGTGAGGACCACCAGCGAGATGTCGCGGTCACCGAAATCCTCGTCCCAGCGCAGCGCCGCCAGCGCCCGCCGATCGGGGTCGACCGAATCCCGCTCCGTGGGACTCATGGCCGCCAGCCAAGTCCCGGCGTCGCCGACCCGTACTCCGCCGCCGGCGGATTCCAGCCACACCACGCGCTCGGGCTGAGTCGCCAGCCAGATGCGTCCGCGCGCGGTGACCACGCCGTCGAACAGCACATCCATCGCCTCGTGCAGGCGGGTCGGATGGAACGGGCGATCGGTGGCGAATTCGATCAACGCCACACCGTTCTCCTCCGTCAGCGGTGGCCGGCCGCGCAACAACGGTGCGTGCGCGTCGAAGATGCGGCCGCGCCGGGAATCGGCCGGAATGCGGTCGAGCAGCATCTCGATGCGCGCCGCGGCGATATCCCGCCCGTCACCGACCCAGATCGACGGAGCCCGGGGCACCAGCCGATCCACGACCGCCCGCAGTACGTCGCGCTCACCGTCGCCCACCTGGTCCGTACCGAACACCACGAGCGCGTCGGCGAATTCGACCTGCCCGACGGCGAGCTGCGCCACCGTCCGGTCGTCGTCACCGGGGCCGCCCGCCCGTTCGTCGATGGTCTCGTCGCTCAGCGCGTCCGGCAGCCAGCTGCGGGCGTCGAGGCCGGTCACGACCGCTTCGATACGCACATCGCGGGCGGCGGGACCGTCGACGCGACCCACCAGGTCGACCACGGGCACGTTGCCGATCGCATGACACACGGCTTCCGCCTCGAAGGCCGGGTCGAGCGCGATCACGATGCGGTGCACCGAATCTCGTGCCGCCAACCGGCACAGCAGCGGCAGCAGATCGGCGCGCAGCGTGCAGGAGACACAGCCGTGCGCGAGTTCGTGCGCGCTCGCCGTCTCCCGGCCGTCGAGGTGCACCCGGCGGCGCACCACACCCTCGGGCAGTGAGCTCAGATCGTGTCGCACGACGACGGTGCCGGGCGCCGCGCCCAGCAGTCGCGCGAGGTGATCCATACCGTCCGCGACCGGCCCCTGGAAGCCCGCCAGCAGCACGACGGGCGTGCGGCGGTCGGGATGTGACAGCACCGGAACCCCTTTCGATAATGATTTTCATTTGCTCCAGCCACACGGTACAGTCTGCGGCGACCGTTGTCGAAAATGATTTTCAGAAAGGAGTCCCATGTCGGCCCACTGCCAGGTCACCGGTCGCAAGCCGGGCTTCGGTAAGTCCGTCTCGCACTCCCACGTCCGGACCAACCGGCGCTGGGACCCGAACATCCAGCGCAAGACCTACTTCCTGCCCAGCGAGGGCCGCCGCGTCACGCTGCGCGTCTCGGCCAAGGGCATCAAGACCATCGACCGCGACGGGATCGAAGCGGTCGTGGCTCGTATCCGTGCGCGCGGGGACAAGATCTGATGGCGCGCAGCAACGAGATTCGCCCCATCGTGAAACTGCGGTCGACGGCCGGCACCGGCTACACCTACGTCACCCGCAAGAACCGCCGCAACGACCCCGACCGCATGGTGCTGCGCAAATACGATCCGCTGTTGCGCCGGCACGTCGACTTCCGCGAGGAACGGTGATGGCGAAGAAATCCAAGATCGCACGCGACGAGCAACGCCGCGCCGTCGTGGCCCGCTACGCCGAACGCCGGGCCGAGCTCAAAGAGTTGATCCGCGATCCGGCCACCGCCGACGATCGCCGAGCGGCAGCACAGCTCGCGCTGCAGCGACTGCCACGTGACGCCAGTCCGGTACGATTGCGCAATCGGGACGCCACCGATGGCCGCCCCCGCGGTCATCTCCGCAAGTTCGGACTATCCCGGGTACGTGTGCGCGAGCTGGCCCACCGAGGGGAGCTGCCCGGTGTACACAAATCGAGTTGGTAGACCATCGCAGATCTCGTCGGAAGGAACCGGCAGGAGCGGTCGGGGCGCCCGCGCGACAGCGTAGGACCAGAGCTCACGCCGAGAAAGGATGGCCCACATGGCAGTCAAGCGAGCACCGTCGAAGCGCATCCGCGCCGAACAGGCCCGGCGGCCCAAGAAGAATCCGCTGATCGCGGCCGGCGTCGAAATCGTCGACTACAAGGATGTGAACCTGCTGCGCACGTTCATCTCCGACCGCGGCAAGATCCGCAGCCGCCGCGTCACCGGGCTCACCCCGCAGCAGCAGCGGCAGGTGGCGGTCGCGGTGAAGAACGCGCGCGAGATGGCGCTGCTGCCCTTCACCAGTAGGTAGCGAACGAACAACGAACGCCCCCCGGTGCCGCGGCACCGGGGGCGTTCGCCGTTTCCGGTCACGGAATGGTCAGCAGCTGACCCTCGTTGATGACATCCGGGTTCTCGATGCCACTCGCCCCGGCGATTTCCAGGTAGCGGTTGCCGTCGCCGTAGAACCGTTCCGCGATGGCCCACAGCGTGTCACCGGACTCCACGGTGTAGGTGCGGGGTTCCGGCGCCGGCGGCGGCGGCACCTGCTCGGCCGCGGGTGCGGCGACCGGCTCCTCGACCACGATCGGGTTGTCGGTATTGGTGCCCGACGCCCACAGCGAGGCACCGTCCCGGCCGTACAGGACGAGGTTGCGGTCCGGTTGCACGATCAGATGATCGGCGGCCTGTCCGTTGGTGTCGGTGGCCCATACGGGCCCACTGCCGGAGTACAGCACGAAGTTGCCGTCCTCCTGCAGGACGGCGCGCTCGACGCCACGCTCATGCGTCATGGTCGCCCACACCACGGTGCCGTCGGGCTCGGAAAGCACCAAGTTGCCATCGTTTTGGAGAGTCAGCGTGTACGCGCCGCCCTGAAGGGCCTGACCCAGGCCCAGTTCCTCGCCTACCTGCAACGTGTCGCCCACGCGGTGGATCCTTTCGAGAAGAGGTCGTGTCGATCGGTGATTCGATGGCGCAGAACCGCATTCGCTCATCGTTTGCGAACCCTACTTGTCCCGCCGCGGATTTCGCAGCTGTTACGCGCCGACGTTCGCAGAATGTTCACTGGGACGTGCATCACAGCCGCCGCGCCCCCGCAGATAGGGTGAGGCCCATGGACTCCATCCCCGGACGACGCCGCATCACAGCGGCGGCAATCGCGCTACTCGCACTACCGGCGCTGCTGGTCACCGCATGCGGGAACTCCGACAACGGTGGGGCACAAGCGAATACGACCACGGCCGCGGTCAGCACGCCGACCGAGCAGAACCCGCCGCAACCCGGCCGGATGTTCACCGCCAACTCGGCGATCACCAATCCGCACCCGCTGCC
Organism: Nocardia aobensis NBRC 100429; assembly: GCF_000308375.1. GTDB lineage: Bacteria > Actinomycetota > Actinomycetes > Mycobacteriales > Mycobacteriaceae > Nocardia > Nocardia aobensis. The sequence continues at coordinate 54,939 of NZ_BAFQ01000167.1, forward strand.
GTTCGACAGCTGGAGCCGGGTGGCCCCGGACCGGATCGCGGTGAACTTCCAGATCGGCTCGCCGGAGTGTTACGGCGTGGACGCGTCCACCACCGAAACCGACACCACCGTCACCGTCGCCCTGAAGGCCGGCACGCTGCCCGAGGCGGCCGGGCGCATGTGCACCATGATCGCCGTCTTCGGCACCCTGGAGATCCCGCTGAAGAAGCCCCTCGGCGATCGGAAAGTGTTGAGCGCGAACTGATTCGCCGGGCCTGCGGACCGAACGTGTAGAACGACGTCGCCGCCCGCCGGAGGCACCGGCGGGCGGCGACGTTCATGGTGACTCGATCAGTGCGCGAAGTGGCGCGCCCCGGTGAGATACATCGTGACCCCGGCCTCCCGGCAGGCGTCGATGGTCAGCTGGTCGCGCACCGAACCGCCCGGCTGCACAATGGCTTTCACGCCCGCGGCGATCAGCTGCTGCGGACCGTCGGGGAACGGGAAGTAGGCGTCGGAGGCGGCCACCGAACCCTTGGCGCGGTCACCGGCGCGCAGCACCGCCAGATGTACGGCGTCGACGCGGTTGACCTGCCCCATGCCGACCCCCACCGAGGCGCCGTCGTGGGCCAGCAGAATCGCATTCGATTTCACGGCACGGCATGCGCGCCAGGCGAATTCGAGATCGGCGAGGGTTTCGGCATCGGCCGGCTCGCCGGTGGCGAGCGTCCAGTGGGCGGGATCGTCACCGTCCGCGTCGACGATATCGGTCTGCTGCAGCAGCGCCCCGCCGCTGATCGGCCGCAGTTCGACGCCACCGCGCCGGGGTTCGTCGGCGATCAGGATGCGCACGTTCTTCTTGCGCTGCAGCACCTCCACCGCGCCGTCGGCATAGCCAGGGGCCACGATGACCTCGGTGAAGATCTCGGCCACCTGTTCGGCCATCTCGACGGTGACCTCGCGGTTGGCCGCGATCACGCCACCGAACGCGCTCACCGGATCACAGGCGTGCGCCTTGCGGTGCGCCTCGGCGATATCGGCGCCGACCGCGATGCCGCACGGATTGGCGTGCTTCACGATGGCCACCGCGGGTTCGGCGTGGTCCCACGCGGCCCGCCAGGCGGCATCGGCATCGGTGTAGTTGTTGTACGACATCTCCTTGCCGTGCACCTGCTTCGCCTGCGCCAGCCCGGCCGGGCCGGAGTCGTTGCGATACAGCGCGGCGGCCTGATGCGGATTCTCGCCGTAGCGCAGCACCGCGTCGCGGGTCCACACACCGCCCATCCACGACGGGAACCGACCGCCTGCAGCCGAATCCGCGGCGTCCTCGGCCGTCAGCACGTTGGTCATCCAGCTCGCGACCGCGACGTCGTAGCTCGCGGTGTGCTGGAAAGCCTTGGCGGCCAGCGTGGTTCGCTCGGCGAGGGTGAAACCGCCACCGCGCACCGCGGCCAGCACGTCGTCGTAGTCACCGGTGTCGACCACGACCGCGACCGAGGGGTGGTTCTTCGCCGCGGCGCGCACCATCGACGGACCGCCGATATCGATCTGCTCGACGCATTCGTCGGGGGTGGCGCCGCCGGCGACGGTCTGCGTGAACGGATACAGGTTCACCACCACCAGCTGGAATGCCTCGACGCCCAGCTCCACCAGCTGATCGAGGTGCTCCTGCTTGCGGGTGTCGGCGAGGATGCCGGCGTGCACGCGGGGGTGCAGCGTCTTCACCCGGCCGTCGAGGGTTTCCGGGAAACCGGTGAGGTCTTCGACCTTCGTCACCGGAATTCCGGCGTCGGCGATGCGGGCGGCGGTAGAACCGGTCGACACCAGCTCGACACCGGCGTCGTTCAGTCCGGTGGCCAGCTCGATGAGCCCGGTTTTGTCATAGACGCTCACCAACGCCCTGCGGATCGCCCTGCGTGCACTAACCGGGGCCTCACTCATCTGGGATTACTGCCTTTCGTCCGTCGCAGACAATGCCTCGCGTGGCGACGGCGGCGACGGTGTCCGCCAGCAGCCGACGCTCCACAACTTTGATGCGCTCGTGCAAGCTCGCCTCGTCGTCACCGGGCAGCACCGCGACCGGCTCCTGCGCGAGGATCGGTCCGGTGTCGACACCCGCGTCGACCAGATGCACAGTGGAACCCGTCACCCGCACGCCGTAGGCCAGCGCGTCGCGCACCCCGTGCGCGCCCGGGAACGCCGGCAGCAGCGCGGGATGGGTGTTGATGATCCGGCCCTCGAATCGCTCCAGGAATTTCGGGCCGAACAGGCGCATGAATCCGGCCGACACCACCAGGTCGGGCGCGTAGGCCGCGACCGCGTCGGTGAGCGCGATATCCCAGGCGGACCGATCGGGATGGTCGGCGGGGGCTACCCGGAAGTCCGGGATGCCGGCCCGGGTCGCATGCTCGGTCGCCGCGCAGATCCGGTCCACGCCCACGGCCGCGATCCGCGCCGGATAGTCCGGGCGCTCGGTGGCCGCGATCAGCGATTGCAGCAGTGATCCCGTGCCCGAGGCGAGAACGACGAGGGTCGCAGGCGCGGTCGGAGGGACCAGCTGGGCGGGCGGGGTGGTCAGCGCTCTACTCCCTGTGCGTCGGGGCTGCCGGAGGGCGGCGAACCCGAGGTCCGCCGGGTTAGAGCCTAACGACCGCCCCTGCCGGGGCTCTCCGGCAGGTCACCCTCTACCACTTCGGCGTCGACGATGTCGGAGTTTCCGGCGTCGAATTCGGCGTCCGGATCGGCGTGCGCGGGCGCGAGGTCGTCGTCGAGCAGTTCGCCGTCGACCTCCACGACCTCGGTGGAGACGGTGCGGCGGTAGGCCGGCTGTGGGTAGTCGTCCTCGACGACGACATCGTCCTCGAATTCGTATTCGACGTAGCGCGGGTCGTCGTACAGCTGGTCGATGTAGCCCGGTTCGGCGCGGTCGTCGTAGTAGTCGTCGCGATCGGCGGCGGGGTCGGGGTCGTAGCCGTGATCCCGGTACTCGTCCCGGTCGTCCTCGTCGTCCTCGTCGTGCGAGTAGTCGGTGGGAAGGTACCGGCCGCGCGGCCCGCCGAGATCCACCTCGACCACGGCGGGCGGAATCCCGAGAAACCTTCGCCCACACAGCAATCCGAGGTATCCGGCGACGGTCAGCCAGGCGAAGGTGAGCCCCGCGGTGACCAGCACACCCGGTCCGATCTCCCCGAACGATCCGACCGTGCCGCCGGCGAACAGGCCCAGCAGCAACAGCGCGAGCGCGGCGAGCGCCGCCGAGAACACCGTCGCCCACGGGCTGCGCACCTCGTCGGCGGACTCGCGCGCGCAGTCCAGGCCGCCCCGCACGCCGACAGCCGCCGGCACCAGCAGCAACACCGGCCACCAGCCCGCCGCGGGTCCGCTCGGCACCGCCGCGAGCACCGGCAGCGCGGGCACCGGCGCGCCGGCGACCGAGAACACGCTCAGCGCCCCACCGCCGATGTGCACGTCCGCGCCGATCAGCACGCTGGTCGCCGCGATCACGACATTCGGCAGATAGGCCAGCGACAGCACGGTCAGACCGAGGAAACCCGCGATATTGCCCGCCGCCGCGTAGGTGTCACCGATCACCGACCAGTGCAGCACGAACGACACCAGCGTGAGGATCGCCCCGCCGAGCAGCAGGCGCCACAGCGCCCGCACCGCCGCCCGCGCCCCGGCGAAAACCCAGTCCGGCAGCGAGGAGGCGATCCGATCGCGCAGCGCATTGGGCCGGGTGGCGATCCCGGTGACCGCCGCGAGCAGGTGCAGACCCCCCACACAGCAGAAGGCGGTGAGCGTATCGGGCGACTGCAGCGGCACCGCTGTCGCGGCATCCTCGGCCACCGCCAGGCAGACGGCGGTGACCAGCAGCGGGCCCGCGAGCGCGGCGCCGACGATCCAGCCCAGATCGGCGCGTGAGGAGCGCGGCGAGACGGCATGCGCACAGTCGCGCATGGTCAGCCACAACACGCCCGCGGTCGGCAGCAGCGGCAGCAGCCCGAGCGAGGTCTTGCCGACCACGACCGGCACCTGATGCACGGCCAGCCAGCCGGCCGCGATCGCACCGGACGCGCCGGTCATACCGCTGCCCGCGGCCAATAGCGTGATCAGTACGAGCGCCACGATGGCGACGACGGTGAAACTCGACGCCCGAGCGGCGATGACGAGCAGCACCTTGGCCCGCTCGGGGCTCAGGGACAGGAATACCGGATCCTCGGGTCCGCCTGCGCCCCTGCCGCCGTGACCGCTTCGCGGCTGGGACGCATCCGCGTTCGGGCGAGCCTGCGCCGGTCTCGTGCCGGCCCGCTGTTCGCGAAGGTCGGCCCATCGGACCAGTGCGGACTTCATAGAACTACCTCGCGGGATCCTGGTTGACTCGTCCGGTTGACTCGCCGAAGCACGACACGACCACCGACATGACAGGGTCTCAGCTGGAAACGGATCGGCGAGTCAGGCGCGCCGTGAAAAGCGCCTGACTCGCCGATCGTCGCGTCGAGCGGATCTACTTCTGGTCGTCCTCGGGACGGAAGGCCTTGGTGGCGTCGGCGGCCGGGTTACCGGTCTGCTCGCCACCGAACGGCTGCGCGCCGGGCTGGCCGGGCTGACCGGTCTGCCCCTGCTGGCCCTGCTGACCGAAGTTCAGCGAACCGTACTGCTGACCGGACTGGCCGGGCTGCTGGCCCGCGGCGCCGAAGTGCTGGGTCGCGGCCTCGTCACCACCGGTCTGCGGGCGCTGACCGTAGGGCGACTGCGCACCCTGCGCGCCGTAACCCTGCTGCGCCTGCTGACCCTGCTGGCCGTAGGGCTGCTGTCCGTACGCGGAGGGCTGCTGACCGTACTGGCCCTGGCCGTACTGCTGACCGTACTGGCCGTAGGCGGCCTGCTGCTGTCCCTGCTGCTGGGCCTGACCCTGTGCCTGGCCGTACTGCTGGCCGTACTGGCCGTAGGCGGCCTGCTGACCGGCCTGGGCCTGACCGTAGGACTGCTGCTGACCCGGCTGGCTCTGGCCGTAGGAGGACTGACCGTAGGCGCTCGCACCGCCGGCAGCCGGGGCGGCGGCCGCCGCGGGCTTCGGCTCGGGCGCGGAGAGGATTCCGCTCTCGAACAACAGCGCGACCACGGCCGCGGCGAGCTGCACCAGCGCCAGGAAGACCAGGACCCAGGCGGTTCCCGCGGTCTTGTACAGGGTCGGCGTCACGAACGCCTGGAACAGGACACCGAGGAAGCCGGCCGCCGAGGCCGCCGCGACCACCGCGTTCCTGGCCTCCTGCTTGGGCAGCAGCGCGATACCGGCCACCAGACCCGCGAACAGCAGGAGCAGCAGCGGCGCCGTGCCGCCTTCCTGGAACAGGCTCATGCCCTTGTCGGGCTCCTTGGAGCTGTTCATCGCGCCCTCGTCGAAGGTCGAGAAATCGAGGAAGCCCAGGAAGAAGTTGATCACGCCCAGCGCGGCGATTCCAACGGTCAGGTAGAAAGTCAGCCCCTTGGCGCTCAACGCCGAAAGCCCCGAACCGCCGCCGGTACTACCTGTCGGCTGCTGGCCGAAGCTGGGCGCGGACGAGGGTGTGGGCGAGGGCGTCTGATTGGGCGCGTTGTACCCGGATCCCCCGGTCGGGTAGGACATGTGGTCGTCTCCTATCGAGTCCTTCATCGGCTTCAGGCTGAATGCCCTTGACGCTACTGCACTCGAGCGCACCGGTCACGGCCACGACGCCACTGGCGGCAAGCTCGAGAATTCACTATGAACCGCATACCCGGATCGTTCGTGTTGTCACCGAAGACGATCGGAGGTATCGGATGGACGTTTCGGAAATGTTCTGCACGGTGGTGCGGGCGCTGGGCCTGTGCCACCTGTTCCCGGCACCCTGAACGACGGTTGTCCCCTGCCCGGGACAACCGCTGCCGACCCTGCCCGGCAGCACGTCGTTCACCTGCCGAGTGAAAAACGAAGGCCGCCTTGCCGTTACGACAAGGCGGCCTTCGCGCTGTGTCCCGCTGCCGCACGGCAGCGAACGATCAAGCGGTGATCGAAGCCTTCTCCAGGATCTCGCGCGCCAGGGCGGCGGTCTCGGACGGGGTCTTGCCGACCTTCACGCCCGCGGCCTCGAGGGCCTCCTTCTTGGCGGCGGCGGTGCCCGAGGAGCCGGAGACGATGGCGCCGGCGTGGCCCATGGTCTTACCCTCCGGGGCGGTGAAGCCCGCGACGTAGCCGACGACCGGCTTGGTGACGTTGGCCTGGATGTAGGCCGCCGCCCGCTCCTCGGCGTCGCCGCCGATCTCGCCGATCATGACGATGAGCTTGGTCTCCGGGTCCTTCTCGAACGCCTCGATGGCGTCGATGTGGGTGGTGCCGATGACCGGGTCGCCACCGATGCCGATGGAGGTCGAGAAGCCGAAGTCACGCAGCTCGTACATCATCTGGTAGGTCAGGGTGCCCGACTTCGACACCAGGCCGATCGGGCCCTTGCCGGTGATGTTGGCCGGGGTGATGCCCACCAGCGACTCACCCGGGGTGATGATGCCGGGGCAGTTGGGGCCGATGATCCGGGTCTTGTTGCCCTTCTCCACGTTGTAGGCCCACGCGTAGGCGGTGTCCTGCACCGGGATGCCCTCGGTGATGACCACGAGCAGCGGGATCTCCGCGTCGATGGCCTCGATGATGGCGTCCTTGGCGAACTTCGGCGGCACGAAGGCGATCGACACGTCGGCGCCGGTCTCCTTGATGGCCTCGGCGACGGTGCCGAACACCGGCAGCTCGACGTCCGAGCCGTCCTTGGCGGTGTGCGAGACGGTGGTGCCGGCCTTGCGGGCGTTGACGCCACCGACGACCTGGGTGCCCGCCTTCAGCATCAGCGCGGTGTGCTTGGTGCCCTCACCGCCGGTGATGCCCTGGACGATGACCTTGGAGTCCTTGTTCAGGAAGATAGACATGTTGTTTTTCGTCCTTTACTTGGCCGCAGCCAGTTCAGCGGCCTTGTCGGCGCCTTCGTCCATGGTCTGGGCGAGGGTGACCAGCGGGTGGTTGGCATCGACGAGGATCTGGCGACCCTCCTCGACCTTGTTGCCGTCGAGGCGGACGACCAGCGGCTTGTTCGCCTCCGACCCCAGGATCTCCAGGGCCTTGACGATGCCGTTGGCTACCGCGTCACACGCGGTGATGCCGCCGAACACGTTCACGAACACGCTCTTGACCTGCGCGTCGTTGAGGATCACGTCGAGACCGTTGGCCATCACCTCGGCCGAGGCGCCACCACCGATGTCGAGGAAGTTGGCCGGCTTCACGCCGTTGTGCTTCTCACCCGCGTAGGCGACGACGTCCAGGGTCGACATGACCAGGCCGGCGCCGTTGCCGATGATGCCGACCTCACCGTCGAGCTTGACGTAGTTGAGGTCGTTCTCCTTGGCCTTGAGCTCCAGCGGATCGGTGGCGTCACGATCGGCGAACTCGGCGTGGTCGGGGTGGCGGAAGTCGGCGTTCTCGTCCAGGGTGACCTTGCCGTCCAGCGCCAGGATCTCGTTCTCCGGCGTGCGGACCAGCGGGTTCACCTCGACCAGCGTCGCGTCTTCGGCGACGAAGACCTCCCACAGCTTCTGAATGGTCACCGCGGCGGCGTCCAGCACGTCGGCGGGCAGGTGGCCCTGCTCGGCGATCGAACGCGCGAAGGCCAGGTCCACGCCCTTGACGGCGTCGACCGGCACCTTGGCCAGGCGGTCGGGCTTGGTGGCGGCGACCTCTTCGATCTCCATACCGCCCTCGACCGAGCACATGGCCAGGTAGGTGCGGTTGGCGCGATCGAGCAGGAAGGAGATGTAGTACTCCTCCGCGATGTCCTTCGCCTCGGCGACCAGGATCTTCTTGGTGACGTGGCCCTTGATGTCCAGGCCCAGGATGTTGTTCGCGTGGGTGAAGGCGTCGTCCGGGGTGGCGGCGTACTTCACGCCACCGGCCTTACCGCGGCCACCGACCTTGACCTGCGACTTGATCATCACAGGCTTGCCGATTTCGGTCGCGATGGCACGGGCGTCCTCGGCCGAGTCCGTGACGCGGCCCTCCGACGAAGGCACTCCGTGCTTCACGAAGAGTTCCTTCGCCTGATATTCGAAGAGATCCATGTACTCACCGTCTCGTCTGCGTTGTTGTGACAACGACTTTGTTGGCGGCCCGTCGTCGGAAGCGGGTCGAGTCGGACTCTAATCAGTTCGATGTCGCCGAAATCAGCCGCATACAGCCTAAGTGGCGCAGGTCACGAGCGGGCATCCGCCCGGGCAAAACCGCTGGCCAAGGCTACTGGCGAGTAGCTTGCTGACACGCCGCCAGGTAGGGCGGACGATGATCCGAATTGCCACATTGGCTACTACATAGTGTAGTTGTCTGTTCTCACTCGCGTGCCCAGCAGAACGTGAGATATTCCGCGCTCTAGACGTGATCAATGTCACAACTACCCCCTTATCGAGCGGAGCGCTTGCCCACCTGCAATCGTTTCGTTACCGTCGATGCGGTCGATGTCACAGCCAGATCACAGGCGTAACGGGAATACTCGTCACTCGGTCGCCAGGCGCAGCTGGTAGAACACATCGACAGACCCACCCGGATGAGGCCGCGTACACCGCACCGATCAGGAGGACGGCAGGCTTGTTGCAGCACAGTGCTCCGCAGGTAGCGAGCCGTTCTACCGGCGCACCGCGTCCCGCGTCTTCCGGATCCCCCGCGTTACCCGGTCTCGGAGTCCGCCGATGAGCCACGGTCGCCTACAACCTGGGCATCGGCCACAGTCCGCCCGCCGTTACCGCGGCGACGGAGAATCCCTCGACCAACATCCGTACTTCGGTGGTAACCAATCCTTCGGCGGTTACACCGGTTCCCGTTCCGAGGAGCCCGCGGCTCCGCCCGTGCGCAGTATGCCGGGACGTGCCGACAGCTGGATGTCCGCCGGCGCCGGTGCGGCGGGCGCGACCGTCGTCGGCCTCACCGCGACCACCGGGAATTCCACCGAGAACGCCTGGGGCGCAACCGGTTCGGAAGATTCCGGGCAGTGGCAGCCCTGGGGAGCCCAGGCGCGGCCCGACGGTGACTGGACCGCCGATCCGCAGTGGCCACGAACCGACGAATGGGCCGCCGCCGACCCCGGTTTCGATGACGGCCGCGGTGTGCACTACCCCGAGGGCCCCGCCGACTACGACGCCGCCCATTACGACGCCGCCGACGAATACGACGAACCCGCCGGCAGCGAACCGTTCAACCTGGCCCGGCTGCGCAGCTCCTGGAAGCGTGACAGCGCCGACGCCGATGAGGCCGACGCCGACGCGGAAGGCCCCCGCCGCTTCAGCGGTGCGCACCGCGTGCCGACCCCGCCCGCCGCGCTCAAGGGCCGCGCCGCCGTGGTGGCGGTCGCGGCCGGCGCGGTGGTCGCCGCCGGACAGGCCGGAATGGAGTCCGGCAGTCAGCACCACACCGCGACCGCCGACTACGACGCCGCCGGTCAGGTCCACGAAATCGCGGCCCAGGCGGTCAGCACCCAGGCGGGTAATCCGCAGTCGCCGCAGGTTCTCAATGTCGCGCCCGTCGCGGATCTCAGTCAGTTCCAGGACATCCTGCAGCACGGTCAGGAATTCGCCGCCGGACTCGCGGCCCAGGAATCGGCGAAACTGCGCCCCCTGTTCTCCAAATTCGCCAACGGCACCTTCACCTCGGGCTTCGGTAGCCGCTGGGGTGTGCAGCACCTGGGTGTCGACATCGCGGCCCCCATCGGCACCCCGATCTACGCGGTCGAGGACGGCGAAGTGATCAGCGCCGGCCCGGCCTCCGGATTCGGCATGTGGGTCCGCCTGCGGCACGCCGACGGCACCATCACGGTCTACGGTCACGTCGACACCGCTACCGTCTCCGAAGGCCAGCACGTGATGGCCGGCGATCAGATCGCCACCGTCGGCAACCGCGGCTTCTCCACCGGTCCGCACTGCCATTTCGAGGTGTGGCTCAACGGCCAGGACAAGATCGACCCCCTCCCCTGGCTCGCCTCCCGCGGCATCTCCCTCGGCCCCGAGCGCGACTGACGCGTTCCCCGGGTGTCACCCGCACTCTCTGCCGGGCGGCTGCCTGAGAAAGCCGTTGCCGGTCGATGGGCGCAGCGGTCAATCTTGCGGCATGATCGAAATTCGTGTGGTCGGGGCGGACGACTGGCGGTTGTGGCGGCGGGCTCGACTAGCGGCGCTCGCGGGGGCGCCGGATGCGTTTCGGACTCGGCTGGCGGACTGGCAGGGCGACGGAGACCGGGAAGACCGCTGGCGTGCGCGGTTGAGTATTCCCGGGGCGCACGATCTGCTGGCGTTTCGTCACGGCGAACCGGTGGGAATCGCGAGTGGGGTGCCGGAGCCCGACCATGGTGCGGCCCGGGTGATCTCGATATGGGTCGACCGGTCCGCGCGCGGCCTGGGGGTGGGTGATCTGCTGCTCGGTCGTGTCGAGCGTTGGGCTGCCGAGAACCGATACACCACCCTCCGGCTCGATGTCTTCGCCGACAACGAGCATGCCGTCGCGCTCTACCGCCGCAACGGATTCGAGTTCGAGGCGGAATGTCAGCGCACCGAACAGCTCGGCGTTCTCGATGCGGGCGACCGGGTGGAACGGATCATGGTGAAAGGCATCGTCCCGGCGGGCCGTTGAGCGCGAGGCCGCCGGGACGGCGCCTCAGAGCTTTACCAGGGTCCGGCTGTACTGCGGGATCAGGCGGATCTTGCCGGCGGTGCCGAAATCGATGGTGACCGTGGCGAGGGCGCCGAAACCTTCGGCGGCGACCACGCGGCCGAGACCGTACTTGTCGTCGCTGACACGGTCGCCCACGGCGAGCACCAGGCCGGAGTTGTTGTGCTTGGCGGCGGGCCGGGCGGGGCTGCGATCGCGCAGGCCGGGGCGCTGCTGGGACCAGCCGTCACCGCGGGTCCAGTCGCGTTCCAGGCCGTCGTCCTCGCCGCGGCGGCGGAAGCCACGTCCGCCCGACGGCGGAGTCGGTTCCAGCCGTTGCCAATCCATCAGATGCCCCGGAATCTCCTGCAGGAAGCGGGACTCCGGATTCGACACCGCCTGTCCCCAGCCGGAGCGCACCACCGCGCGGCTCAGGTACAGCCGTTTCCGGGCGCGGGTGATGCCGACGTAGGCCAAGCGGCGTTCCTCGGCCAGTTCGGCCGGATCGCCCAGCGCGCGCATGTGCGGGAACTGGCCGTCCTCCCAGCCGGTCACGAACACCACCGGGAACTCCAGGCCCTTCGCGGTGTGCAGGGTCATCAGGGTGACCACGCCGGAACCCTCGTCCGGGATCTGATCGGTATCGGCCACCAGCGAGACCCGTTCCAGGAACGCCGCCAGGGAACCGGGGTCCGGCTCGCCGTCGGCCGCCTCGGGCAGCAGGCCCTCCTCGCGGGCGGCCTCCACATTGTTGCGCGCCTCGGAACTGAATTCCCTTGCCACGCTGACCAATTCGTTGAGGTTGTCCAGCCGGGCGCCGTCCTGCGGATCGTCGGAGGCCTCCAGCTCGGCGCGGTAGCCGGTCTTGTCCAGGACCGCCTCGACGACATTGCCCACATCGGGGAATTCGCTGTCCGCGGTGACGCCGGCGGCGCGGATCTCGTCGAGCAGATCGAGGAAGCCGGCGATCGCACGCTGCGCGCGGGTGTTCAACAGCGCCACCTTGCCGTCGGCGGCGTCGCGCAGCGCGGCCGCGAAGCCGATATCGCGCTGTTCGGCGTGCACCGCGACACAGGCTTCGGCGCGGTCACCGATCCCCCGGCGCGGCGTGTTGAGAATGCGGCGCAGGCTCACCGCGTCGTCGGGATTCTCGAGCACGCGCAGGTAGGCGACCACATCGCGGACCTCCTTGCGCTCGTAGAACCGGACGCCGCCGACCACCTTGTAGGGCAGCCCCATGCGGATGAAGATCTCTTCCAGCGCCCGCGAGTTGTTGTTGGTGCGATAGAACACCGCGACATCGCCGTAGTTGTAGTCGCCCTGTTCGACCAGCCGGTCGATCTCGCGCGCGACGAACGACGCCTCGTCGTGTTCGTTGTCGGCGACGTAGCCGACGATCAGATCGCCCTCACCGGAATCGGTCCACAACTTCTTGTCGCGCCGATTCTCGTTGCGGGAGATGAGCGCGTTGGCGGCCGAGAGGATGTGCTGGGTGGAGCGGTAGTTCTGTTCCAGCAGAATCGTTTCCGCGTCCGGGAAATCGCGCTCGAATTCCTCGATGTTGCGGATGGTCGCCCCGCGGAACGCGTAGATGGACTGGTCGGCGTCACCGACCACACACAGCTCGCTGGGCGGCACCGCATCGCCGCGACGTGCCGGGCTGAATTCCGGATCGGCCGCCTCGGCCCCCGCGTCGGCGTCGGCGAGCTCGTCGGCCGCCGGTCGCACATGATGGCCCACCAGTTCGCGCACCAGCACGTACTGGGCGTGGTTGGTGTCCTGGTACTCGTCGACCAGCACATGCCGGAAGCGACGGCGGTAGTACTCGGCGACCTGCGGGTGGCTCTGCAGGAGCGCGACCGTCTCGCCGATCAGATCGTCGAAGTCGAAGGCGTTGGCCGCGCGCAGCCGCCGCTGATATTCGGTGTAGACCCGGGCGACGATACCGGGCAGTTCCGTCTCGTCTGATTCCGCGTCCGCCGTGGCCGTTTCGGGGTCGATCAGCTCGTTCTTGAGATTGGAGATGGCGGTCGCGAGCAGTCGCGGCGAATACTTCTTCGGATCCAGATTCTGGTCGCGAATGATCATCGCCAGCAGGCGGCGCGAGTCGTCGGCGTCGTAGATGGAGAAGTTGGAGTTCAACGCGCCGGGCAGCAGATTCGCCTGCATCCGCAGGATGCGCACACAGGAGGAGTGGAAGGTCGACACCCACATGGCGGCGGCGCGCGGACCCACCAGGTCCGTCACGCGCTCGCGCATCTCCGCCGCGGCCTTGTTGGTGAACGTGATGGCCAGGATCTGCCCGGGCGTGACGCCGCGTTCGGCCAGCAGATAGGCGATGCGCCGGGTGAGTACGGCGGTCTTCCCGGAGCCGGCGCCGGCCACGATCAGCAGGGGCGAACCCGCGTGCACAACCGCCGCCCGCTGCTGCGGGTTCAGGCCCTCGAGCAGGCGCTGCGCCTGCTGATCGGCCTGCGCGGACCTGTCCGCACCTCGCGTTGCCGCCGTACCCACCGTTGCCGTCCCCGCCGCTGTTCCCGCCACCGTCGTCTCCATCGTCCATCCACGCTACCGGCGGCCACCGACATGCTGTAGTCCGGCGCGATCTCAGCGCATTCTCACCGACGAGAACTTTGCCTCACTTGCCCCACGTGGCAGACTGGCCACATGACCAGCGCGCTCACGACCTCTGCTGTTCAGGCGTACGAAGGTATTCGTGGTCGCCGATTTCGCACGTGAGCGCATACTCGACGGGGGACAATTCAAGGCCGAACAGGTCTGTTTCACGGTGGAGGAATCACATCGGTAACGGGGCAGGGCCGCACGCCGATCGAAGTTCTGACACGAGGAGAAGAAAGTATGAGCACCTCTACTGAGCCGATTGATCAGCCAGCGACCGGTTCCGATGCGACGTTGCCGAGTAGTGAGGCGGAGATCGAGAAGCTCCGCAAGGAGATCGATCGCCTCGACGCCGAGATTCTCGCAGCCATCAAGCGGCGCACCGAGGTCTCGCGCATCATCGGCCGCACCCGCATGGCCAACGGTGGCCCGCGCCTGGTGCACTCCCGCGAGATGAAGGTGCTGGAACGCTTCAGCGAACTGGGTCAGGAAGGTCACACGCTGGCCATGCTGCTGCTCCGCCTCGGCCGCGGCCGCCTCGGCCACTGAGTTACCGCCGCCTCGGCCACTGAGCTACACAACCCACCGAGACCACGCGGCGATCGTCTCGACGAACTCCGCGACCCCAGGCCGCCCCGGGTGCCGATCCCCCGGGGCGGTCGTTTCGTATCCGGGGACTGCCGGGTCAGGGCAGGGCGATGTACTTCGTCGACAGATACTCCTCGATCCCCTCGAAGCCGCCCTCGCGGCCGAATCCGGAGGCCTTGACCCCGCCGAACGGCGCCGCCGGATCGGAGATGACGCCGCGGTTGATGCCGACCATGCCGCTCTCCAGCCCCTCCGCGATACGCAGCGCACGATCCAGATCGCGGGTGTAAACGTAAGCGACCAAACCGAATTCGGTGTCGTTGGCGGCGGCGAGGCCCTGCTCCTCGGTATCGAATCCGACGATCGGCGCGACCGGTCCGAACACCTCTTCGCTGAGGATCCGGGCCTGCTCGGGCACCTCGCACAGCACGGTCGCCGGATAGTAGTACCCGGTCCCGCCGGGCGCCTTCCCGCCGATGCGTACCTCGGCGCCGCGCTCGACCGCGTCCTCCACCAGTTCGCTGACGGTGTCGAGCTGATCCTGATTGATCAGCGGGCCGAGGGTGGTCGACGGGTCGTCACCGGGGCCGAGTTTCACCTCCTGCATGGCGGCGACCAGTTTGTCGGTGAACTCGGCGCGCACCGAGTTGTGCACGTGGAACCGGTTGGCGGCGGTGCACGCCTCGCCTCCGTTGCGCAGCTTCGCCAGCATCGCGCCCTGCACCGCGGCATCGATGTCGGCGTCGTCGAAGACCACGAACGGGGCATTGCCGCCCAGTTCCATCGAGGTGCGCAGCAGGCCGTTCGCGGACTTCTCCACCAGTTTCTTGCCGACGCCGGTCGAGCCGGTGAAGGTGAGTTTGCGCAGCCGCGGATCGTTGATCAGCGGTTCGGTCACCGCACCGGAGTGGCTGGAGGTGATGACCGACAGCACCCCGTCCGGCAGCCCGGCCTCACTGCACAGCTTCGCCAGCAGCAGCATGGTCAGCGGTGTGGCCGAGGCGGGTTTGACGATCATCGTGCAGCCCGCGGCCAGGGCCGGGCCGATCTTGCGGGTGCCCATCGCGAGCGGGAAATTCCAGGGCGTGATGGCCAGGCACGGCCCGACCGGCTGTTTGTGGACGACGATGCGGCCCGTCCCGGTGGGCGCGGTCTGGTAGCGGCCGTGCACCCGGACCGCTTCCTCGCTGAACCAGCGGAAGAATTCGGCGCCGTAGCGCACCTCGTTGCGGCTCTCGGGCAGCGCCTTACCCATTTCCAGGGTCATCAGCAGGGCGAAGTCCTCGGTGCGCTCGACGATCCGCTCGTAGACCGCGCGCAGGATCTCGCCGCGTTCGCGGGCCGAGGTGGCGGCCCAGCTGTCCTGCGCGGCCACGGCCGCGTCGAGGGCGCGCACGGCGTCCTCCGGCGTGGCGTCGGCGACGTGTACGAGGGGCTCTCCGGTCGCCGGATTCTCGACCGCGAAGGTGGCGCCACCGGTGGCATCCACCGGCCCGCCGATCCAGAGTTGAGTGGGGACGGATTCGAGTAACTCGGTTTGCGACACCATGTGCTCAGGGTAGGCCGCGGTGGACGCGAGCGCGGGCAACTGCCAGGTGGGCTGTGACTACCTGCGCGTAGCGAAACGACTACCTGCGCGTAGCGGAACTGGTCTGTAATCTCGCGGGGGTGAGCAGCGACATCACCGCGACGGCGGCCTGGCGGAAACTGCACGATCACTATTCGGCCGTGGCCGACCGGCATCTGCGCGAGTTCTTCGCCGAGGATCCGGAGCGGGGACGCGAGCTGACCGTCGAGGTCGGCGATCTGCACATCGACTACAGCAAGCACCGCATCACCCGCGAAACCCTGGATCTGCTGCTCGATCTGGCGGAGACGGCGGGGGTGGCGCGGCGCCGGGACGCGATGTTCGCGGGCGAGCACATCAATACCTCCGAGGACCGCGCGGTGGGCCATGTCGCCCTGCGCCTGCCGGCCGGCGCCTCGATGACGATCGACGGCGCCGACGCGGGTGCGCAGGTGCACGAAGTGCTGCGCCGGATGGGCGAATTCACCGATGCGGTGCGCTCGGGGCAGTGGCGCGGCGCGAGCGGTGAACGCATCACCACGGTGGTGAACATCGGCATCGGCGGCTCGGATCTGGGACCCGCCATGCTGTATCAAGCCTTGCGGCACTACGCGGATGCCGGTATTTCGGCGCGATTCGTCTCCAATATCGACCCGGCGGATCTGATCGCGAAGCTCGACGGCCTCGACCCGGCACACACCCTGTTCGTCGTTGCCTCCAAGACGTTTTCGACGCTGGAGACGCTCACCAATGCCACCGCGGCGCGGCGCTGGCTGGTGGCGGCGCTCGGCGAGGACGCGGTCGCCAAACATTTCGTGGCGGTGTCCACCCATGCGCAGCGGGTGGCCGACTTCGGCATCGACACCGCGAACATGTTCGAGTTCTGGGATTGGGTCGGCGGCCGCTACTCGGTGGATTCCGCGATCGGGCTGTCGATGATGGCGGTGATCGGCAAGGAACGTTTCGCCGAATTCCTGGCCGGAATGCACAGTGTCGACGAACATTTCGTTTCCGCGCCGCCGGAGCGCAATGCGCCGATCCTGCTCGGCCTGCTCGGGGTCTGGTACTCGAATTTCTTCGGCGCCCAGTCGCGCGCGGTGCTGCCGTACTCCAACGATCTGGCGCGCTTCCCGGCCTATCTGCAGCAGCTGACCATGGAGTCGAACGGTAAATCGGTGCGCCTGGACGGCAGTCCGGTGACGACCTCGACCGGCGAGATCTTCTGGGGCGAACCCGGAACGAACGGACAGCACGCCTTCTACCAGTTGCTGCATCAGGGCACCCGGCTGGTGCCGGCCGATTTCATCGGATTCGCCCGTCCCACCGATGATCTCGCGACGCGCGACGGCTCCGGCAGCATGCACGACATCCTGATGAGCAATCTGTTCGCGCAGACGAAGGTGCTGGCCTTCGGCCGCACCGCAGCGGAGATCGAAGCCGAGGACGGCGGCACTCCGGATTTCGATCCGGCCCTCGTGCCGCATCGCGTGATGCCCGGTAACCGGCCTTCCACCGCGATCCTGGCCCCGCAGCTCACCCCGTCGGTGGTCGGACAGTTGATCGCGCTCTACGAGCACCAGGTTTTCGTCGAGGGCACCATCTGGGGCATCGACAGTTTCGACCAGTGGGGCGTGGAGCTGGGCAAACAGCAGGCGCTCGCGCTGGAGCCGCTGCTCACCTCCACCGAAGATCCGGCACCGCAATCGGATTCGTCGACCGATGCGCTGATCCGGTGGTATCGCGGCCACCGCTGATCCCGCCACCACGGAAATACCTCGCCCGGATGCGTCATTGATCTCATGCCGGGAATGTGAGCACGGCGCTGCCACGGGCCGGCGCGCAGTTGTCACGTCCGGAATATGACCTCGGTTGGACAACATCTGCTGTGCGCTGGCCTGATCGGCCTGGCCCTCGCCGCCGCCCCGTGAGATCCCAACCGCACAGCGCACCACCCGGACCTGTTGACTTATGCAGGTAAATACCTGCATAATTTTCCCGTGCAACCCGAACCGGATATGGACGTGGTCTTCAAGGCGTTGGCCGACCCGACACGGCGACTGCTACTGGACCGGCTTCGTGAGCAGAACGGGCAGACCCTGCGCGAACTGTGCGAGCGGGTGGAGATGGCGCGCCAGTCACTGACGCAGCATCTCGACATCCTGGTCCGAGCCGGACTGGTCACCGTGCTGCGACGCGGGCGGGAACGGGTGCACTACATCAATCCGGCACCAATCCACGACATCGAACAACGATGGATCTCCGTCTTCGACAGGCCGCGACTGGATGCGATCCGGGCCATCAGAAACCAGGCTGAGGAGTACGCCATGAGCACGACCGTGCCCACCTACGTCTACGTCACCTACATTCACGCCAGTGCCGAACAGGTCTGGAAGGCACTGACCGACGCCGATCTCACCGCCCGCTACTGGGGACATGCGAATGTCTCCGACTGGCAACCGGGTTCGAGCTGGGAACACCGCCGCGTCGACGGCTCGGGTGCGGTCGACGTCGTCGGCGAGGTCATCGAATCGGATCCGCCGCACCGCCTCGTGGTGACCTTCGAGGACATGCCGGATGCCGACCGGTCGCCGTCGCTGGTCACCTTCCTCGTCGAACCGCACCGCGATATCGTCCGGCTCACCGTCACCCATGAGAATCTGCCGAATCAGGAGATGCTGCAGGGTATTTCGAGCGGTTGGCCCGCCGTGCTGGCCAACCTCAAATCCCTCCTCGAGACCGGCGACGTACTGCCGCAGGCCCCGTGGGAGATGTCGAGCGAACCGGTGAGCTGAGCCGGATCGTGCGAAACCGGATCAGACGAAGGCGCGCTGCAGGATCGCCTCGGTATCCACCCCCACCGGGAGGGTGCCGAAGGCGATCCCCCAGTCACCACCGAATCGGCTGGCACAGAACGCATCCGCGACCGCGGCGTGACCGTGGCGCACCAACTGCGCGCCCTGCAGCACCAACGCCATCAGTTCGACCACGCGCCGGGCGCGGAACTCGATATCGCTGAGGTCGGTGAGCTCCTTGCCGATCCGGTCGATCGCGTCGTCGAGGTGGTGGTTGGCGCCGCGGGCCAGCGACACCTCGTTGAAGTAGGCCTCGACCGTCTCCGGCTGACGGCCCATGGCGCGCAGGGCGTCCAGCGCCGCAACATTGCCCGAGCCCTCCCAGATCGACATCAGCGGCGCCTCCCGGTACAGCCGCGGCATACCCGACTCCTCGACGTAGCCGTTGCCGCCGAAGCATTCCAGCGCCTCGGCCGCGTGCGCCGGGGCCCGCTTGCAGACCCAATATTTGGTGACCGCCAACGCGATTCGGCGCAGTGCCGCCTCGGCGGGGTCGGTCGCGGCGCGGTCGGTGGCACCGGCCAGCCGCATCATCACCGTCGTCGCGGCGTCCGATTCGATCACCAGATCGGCCAGCACATTGCGCATGGCGGCCTGGTCGATCAGCTTGGCGCCGAACGCTTCCCGATGCCGCGCGTGGTGCGCGGCGTAGACCACACCGGTGCGCATGCCGGTCGCCGAACCGATCACACAGTCGAGCCGGGTCATGTTCACCATCTCGATGATGGTCTTCACACCCGCACCCTCGGCGCCGACCAGCCAGCCGGTCGCGTTCTCGTACTCGATCTCCGAGGACGCGTTGGACTTGTTGCCCAGCTTGTCCTTCAGGCGCTGCAGCCGCAGCGCGTTGCGGGTGCCGTCGGGCAGCACCCGCGGCAGCAGGAAGCAGGACAGGCCGCCCGGCGCTTGGGCCAGCGTCAGGAACATGTCCGACATCGGCGCGGAGGTGAACCACTTGTGCCCGACGACGCGGTAGGTACCGTCGGATTGCGGTGTGGCCGTGGTGGTATTGGCCCGGACGTCGGAGCCGCCCTGCTTCTCCGTCATCGACATCCCGGCGATCAGGCCGGCCTTCGACGAGGGTTCGCGCAGGCCGAAATCGTAGGTGCGCGAACCGAGTAGCGGCTCGAAGCGGGCGGCCAGTTCGGGGTTGTGGCGCAATGCCGGAACCGCGGCGTAGGTCATCGAGATGGGGCACATGTGTCCGGCGTCGGCGATGCCCCACGTGTAGAACTTCGCGGCGCGGGCGACGTGCGCGCCGGGCCGGTCGTCGAGCCAGGGGCTGCCGTGCAGGCCGTGCCGTACCGCGACGTCCATCAGGTTGTGCCAGTAGGGGTGGAACTCCACCTCGTCCACCCGATTGCCGTAGCGATCGTGAGTGTGCAGCACCGGCGGGTACTCGTTGGCCAGCCGGCCCCACTCCTGCGCCTCGAAACTACCTGCCAGCGCGCCCAATTCACGCACCTCGGCCTCCGCCCAGCCGGCGCCCTCGCGGTGCAGGCCCTCGATCAGGGCCGGGTTGCGGGAGAAGTCGAACGGGGTGATCGGCGGGACCTGGTTGAACACTTCGTGGGTGGCCATATGAGTTCTCCTATTCGTGCGCGCCGAGGGCCCGCAGGGCGAAGGCGACGAGTTCGGGCACCACGGATTCGCTCTGCAACTGCTCGGCCAGCGGTCCGACCAGCACCTCACCGATGGCGCCGACCAGGGCGGTGGCGGTGGTGCGCGGGTCCTGCGGCGGCAACTGCCCGGCGCCGACACCGTCGGCGATCGCGGTCTCGAAGGTTTCGGCGAACGCCCGGCGGAAGCGCAGGCGTTCGGTGTCGACGCTCGCGTCCACGGGTTCGGCGAGCAGGACGTAGGCGAGTTTGGGATTCTTCAGCGCGCGCCCGGCGAAGGTCTCCACCGCGGCGGTGACCCGCTCGACCACACCGCCCTCCGCCCCGGCCTGCGCGACCGCGGCGACCTCCCGGGTGACGACGTCCCGGAACACGGCGGTGACCAGTTCGGACTTACCGCTGAAGCTCTTGTAGACGGTTCCGGTGGCGACCCCCGCCTCCGCGGCGACGGTGGCCATCGACAGCCCGCCGAAGCCCTGCTCCGAGAGCACCTTCATGGCCGCGTGCACGATGGCGCGCGACTGGGCGTCCAGTCGGGCCTGCACGGCGGGGGTTCTGCGGTACGCCACGCAAGAAGTGAATCACATATTCATTTCTTGACGCAAGGGCCGGGGCGGGCCGTATGGTCGAATTCGTGAGCGTACGAATCGAGCGCAGCGGGCCGGTCTTCACGGTGATCCTGGATCGCCCCGAGGCGCGCAATGCCGTCGACGGACCGACCGCGCAGGCGCTGGCGGCGGCGTTCCGCGAATTCGATACCGACGACACGGTGGCGGTCGCGGTGCTCTGGGGCGCGGGCGGCACCTTCTGCGCCGGGGCGGATCTGAAATCGCTGGGCACCGAGAAGTCCAATCGGGCGGCCGAGGACGGCGACGGGCCGATGGGCCCCACCCGCACGACGCTGACCAAACCGGTGATCGCCGCGGTCTCCGGCTATGCCGTAGCCGGTGGACTGGAACTGGCGCTGTGGTGTGATCTGCGAATCGCCGAGCAGGACAGCACATTCGGCGTGTTCTGCCGGCGCTGGGGCGTCCCGCTGATCGACGGTGGCACCGTGCGACTGCCGCGCATCGTCGGCCACGGCCGGGCGATGGACATGATCCTGACCGGCCGTGCGGTCGCCGCACCCGAGGCACTGCAGATCGGACTGGTCAACCAGGTCGTGGCCCCCGGCGAATCGCGCGCCGCCGCGGAGCGGCTCGCCACCGAACTGGCCGCGCTGCCGCAGACCTGCCTGCGGTCGGATCGGATGTCGGCGCTGGAGCAGTGGGGGCTCGACGAATCGGAGGCGATGACGCGCGAGTTCCGCTACGGCTTCACCGCGCTGGCCGACGGCGCGCTCGAGGGTGCGCAACGGTTCGCCGGTGGCGCGGGCCGGCACGGATCGTCGGCCTGAGCGGCGATGGGCCGGCTCACCGTCGTCGACGAGATCTTCCTGCGCGCCCATCGCGGTCTGGGCACTCCCAGTGCGCTGCAAGGATTGTGGCGCACCGCCGACCCCATCGACCGCCGGCTGCTGGAACAGATCCACGCCGCCCTGCGCGTCGGCCCGCTCGGCCGCCGGGTCGTCCGGCCACGGGTGCCGGGTGCGCGGCCGTACTGGCGGCGCAACAACGGCGCTCATCCGTTGCGTATCGCCGGCGGCGGCATCACCACCGCTGATCTGCTGAGCTGGGCCGGCGAACAGGGTTACGAGCTGGATCCGGAATTCGGACCGGGATGGCGGCTGTCCGCGGCGGCGTTGCGTGAGGGCGGTTCGGTGGTGGCGCTGACGTGTTCCCACGCCCTCGCCGACGGTCGCGGCCTGGCACTGGCCGTCGACCACGCGCTGTCCGGCACGCCGGTCACGGATTACGCCGCCCCCCAGTCGGATTGGGCCGATGCCGCCCGGCAGTGGTCCACCGTGGTGTCCGGCACCGCACGCGCCCTGCGCCACGGAGTTCCACGGGAATCCGGTGACGGCACGGGTCGCAGTGCCGAGACGGCGACGACCTCCGATGTGATACTTCAATTTCCGGCGGCAGATTGGGAGCTGGCCGCGGCGGGACGGGGTGGAACAGCCAACAGCCTGTTCCTCCATATCGTCGCGAAAATACTGTGGGACAGCGGCTTTCCCGATCCGACCATCACCGCCGCCGTGCCCGTCGACACCCGCGACGATCGCCGCGTCAACAACGACATGGCTATGACCGAAGTGGTGGTCGAACGCACCGACACACCCGCCATCCTCCGCGAGAAGTGCCGTGCGGCATACGAATACCGGATGTCCGGTCCGCCGGGCATGCCCGCGGAACTATTGCAGGTGCTGCCCGCGCGCGTGGCCCATCGGCTCTCGCGCGGTGCGGGCGAACGTGACATCCTGTGCTCGAATATCGGCACCCTCCCCGCCTCGCTGGCGCAGCTGGGTCCCCATCGCTGCACCGGCGTCGCCGCCCGGGCCATCCATCCCGGACTGCAACCGACGGCGCTGCCCCGCACGCGTCTCGCGGCCTATCTGTGCCGGATCGGGCACACGTACACCCTCGCACTGGTCGGCCTGGATCAGGAACACTTCCGATCCCCCGCTGCGCTGATCGATGTCGCGCGCAAGACGATCGAGCGGCTCGAGGTGCCGGTCACCGTCTGGTGAACCGGTGTCGACGGCCGGCAGCTTCGCCGGTTCCGGTACGCGCCGTCACGTGGTCCGGGGCAGCCACCGGGCGCACCAGGTCGGGCGCCGGGACCGGCGTGCCGAAGACCTGGCGGACCGGGAGCAAGCCCGCCCAGGCGTCGCTGTCGAGGTCTGCGGGATCGTCGGAGGGATCGCCGGTGCGGGTCTTCACCGAGGCTTCGGTGAGGTCGAGGGCCAGGACCAGGGTGGCCGCCAACTCCTTCTTGTCGGGCGCGCGCACGGTGTCCCAGGCGCCCGGGGCGGAATGTTCGACGATGGCGCGCAACGCGCGCAGCCGCTCCTCGGGATCGGTGACCTCGACCGGACGCCCGTGGATGACGGCGGAGCGGTAGTTCATCGAAAAGTGCATGGCCGCACGGGCGTACACGATCGCATCGACCAACGTCACCGCCACCGAGATCTCGCCGGTGAGGGCGGCGCGCATATTGCCCGCACCGGTCGATCCGTGCAGATACAGCGTGTCGTTCACCCGTCCGTAGATGGTCGGCAGCACGACCGGCGCGCCGTGCAGTAGCACGCCGATATGGCAGATCAGGCCGGCGTCGAGAACGTCGTCCAAGGCCGCGCGGTCGGTCGCCGCGCGGTCCCGGTAGCGAGTGACGGTACTGCGGCGGGTGGGAGAAAGCGCAGGTCCGGGAACTGATGTGGCGGTCATGGGAACAGCATCGCGCGGCGAATGGCATTATGAAATGGCCAATACACAGGCTTTCGAGAAGTCCACTTCGGAGCGGATCGGAGAACAACCGTGGACGAGCTGCCGCTCGCGGTCGATCGATCGAACCGGCGTCCGCTGTCGGTACAGGTCGCCGACGAGCTGCGCAAGGCCGCGACCGACGGACGACTGCGCGGCGGTGACCGTATGCCCTCCTCGCGAGCCCTCGCCGCCCGGCTCGGCGTCAGCCGCACCGTGGTCACCGCCGCCTACGACCAACTACATGCCGAGGGCTGGATCTCCGGGCGGCACGGATCGGGGACCTACCTCACCGCGGCACCCGTTCCGGCCTCGAACCACTCAGCCGCCCAGGCGGATTCGGATTCCGCCGGGGAACTGCTGGACCTCGCGCCCGGCGCCCCCTGCGCGGAGGCGATGGACAGCGCCGCATGGCGGCGGGCCTGGCGGGCGGCCGGCGATCGTGGCCCGTCGGTGCGCAAGGAGCGCGCCGGCGATCCCGGCTATCGGGCCATGGTCGCCGAACATCTGCTGCGCCATCGCGGGCTGCGCGTCGATCAACCGGCACGCATCATCGCGACAGCCGGAACCAGTTGCGCCGTAGGCGAATTCGCTCGTGCGGTACTGCGGCCAGGCGATGCCGTCGCCATCGAAGATCCCGGATATCTGCGCGCGGTCGGCGCCTTTCGCTCCGCCGGAGTCGAGGTGGTGCCGGTGCCGATGGACCGCGACGGGATCCTGGTCGCATCGATTCCCGCTCATGTCCGCGCGGTGTATTGCACTCCGGCACATCAATTTCCACTCGGCGTACGGATGCCCGCCGGCCGCCGGGTCGAGCTCGTGGACTTCGCGCGGCGCACCGGCGCGGTGATCGTCGAAGACGACTACGACGGGGAACTGCGCTACGACAGCGCACCGCTGCCCTTGCTCGCCGGGCTCGCGCCCGACCTGGTCGTCCACCTCGGCACCACCTCGAAGATCCTTTCGCCCACACTGGGCGTCGGATGGCTGGTCGCCGCCCCATGGATCGTGGCGGCCGTATTGGCGCACCGCGAATCGACCGGCGCTTGGCCGGCGCCGGCCGGTCAGTTGGTGCTGGCCGAACTCGCCCGCCACGGCGATCTTGCCCGCCATCTGCGCCGATTGCGCCGGGAAGTACCGCCCCGGCGCACGCTCACCGTCGCGGAACTACGCCGCCACGGCCTCGATATCCGCGGTGACGACGCCGGTTCCCACCTGGTGGTTCCCCTCCCCGATGCGGCGGCCGAAGGCCGTGCGATCGAGCTCGCGCGCCGCCGCGGTGTTCTCCTCGACGGGCTGGCCCGCCACCACGCCGGACCCCGGCAGACATTCGGCATCGCGCTGGGATACACCGCGGTGCCCCGCGACGAACTCCCCCGCGCCCTCCGGGTCGCCGCCGAATGCCTCGCGGCCGCCGCGCGCGAGACGAACACCGATGTGCGCGCCACTTTCCAGGGGTGGCAATAGCAGCCCGGTTGCATGCGGGCCTCGGTTACGAAATTCTCGATCCGTATGCGGCCCTGACGAGCGATAGATCGAGGCGGTGGTGGGAATTGAAGATCTCGCGGACTCGGCGGACCGGATCATCGCGGGCTTGCGCGAGCTCGCACCGCCCGGATGGCAACGGCTGGAGGCATCGTTCGCGGTGACCGTTGTCACCGAGTCGGCGTTGTTCCTGGTCGACGACGGTAACGGGCCGATCAGGTGTCAGGTGTCGGACGAGGTGTGGGCGTCGGTGCGCCGGCACCGGCAGCTCTCGGCCGAGCTGCAGAGCGAGCCGTGGTGGCGGATAGTGGTGCGGGCCGACACGGAAGAGGCCGAGGTCGTCGTCGATCACGGGGCCGAGCCGTTTCCCGGGGAGCAGTTGTTCGCGCCGCAGGCGTACCTGGCCGACCTGGAACATCATCCGCGCGGTCGGCTGCCGGTGTGGTTGGCGGCGTACATCGGGCGCGGTGAATCCCAGTCGAGGCCACCGCGCGCCGCCTGGGACGGAATGCGGGCGGACCGGAGCGCGGGCGTGCGGGCGGTGCCGGTCACCGGTGAGTTGCCGGACCTGCGAATACTGTGGGCACGGTGGGCGGTGCTGGCCGCGGCCTTCGTGGCGGTCGGCTCGGAACGGGGGCCACGCATCGGTCCGTCCGTGGGCATCTTCGAAAGCGCGGCCCACAGCGGCTCGACGTTGACGTTGCTTCCCGGAGATCGGGCGGTGCTGTCGGGTGGCGTATGGGAGGCCCCCGCCTTGGACGTCGCCTACAACGGGGGTGGCGCGATGCCGAATGTGTTTGCGGGAGCGCCGGACTGGGTGGCGGACCCGGTGCTCAATCCGCGGGTGCTGACCGGCATGCTGTCGTTTTGTTTCTGGTGGGAGGAGGGGCAGTGGTACCGGGGCGAATCCGCTCCGGTGTCGGAATGCGCGGCGGCGCTGCCCGCGGTGTGGACCACCGACACGGTGGCGCGAGTCGTCGCCGAGGTCGTTGAGAATCCGTCACCGGATGCCGCCGAGTTGCTGGTATCGGCCGCGCAAGCCGCCGCGGTGACACGTGAGGCGATCGTGCAGGTGGTCGGTGACGACACCGGTGTCGACGTCGCCGGTGCGCTGTTCCAGTTCGTCCTCGCGGATCTGGTTGCCGGAGAGGTCGCCGGGATCGGCGAGACGGAGGCGTTGGCACTGGTCCGCGATCACATCCGCGAGCGCGGGTACGACACCGCGGACTACCCCCCGTCGTCCTTGCGCGCCGACCGGGTCAGCGTGGGCTGGATGGTGCGATCGCCGGTGCCGGACAACGACATCGCGCTCGACCGCGCGGTCTTCTACGTCGCCGACGACGGAGTCGTGGAGCGCTCGAGTTCGTCGGTGCCGCTGTCGGTTTTCGTGACCGACTTCGAGCGACGACTCCGCCTGCGGGTCGGCGGCCGGAGCTGACGGTTCGAGGCGGGATATGAGCGGCGAACTTCGACTGGATCTGGCCGGTCTACGCGAACGGGGTGCACGGCTGACCGAACTCGCCGACCGGGTCGGGCAGACCTATGCGGGATTGCGCGATTGCCTGGATCAGGCTCGCGGTAGCTGGGGCGACGACTATATGGGCCGTCAGTTCGCCGAGCAGTTCACACCGCATGCCGATCAGATGCTGGCCAATGTGCGGGCGATGGAGCAGGGGCTGCACAGCACGGCGTCCGGAATCGTCGGTGTCGCAGACGAATTCGACGCCCAGGATGCCGGTAACGCCGCCCGCCTGGCCGACGCGGCGGATGATCGGACTTCGGGAAGCGGGAGTTCGCCCACGCTTCGACCGGATGCCGCGGCCACCCTGCCGTCGCCGGTCGATACCGGTGCACAGGTCCCGTACGACCCCGCCGCGTCCTCCCCGGCGCGCAACTCCGCGCTCGCCGACGGTCCGGCGCAGCGCGCCGGCGGGACGCCGCGCGCCGAACAACCTGCGGCCGGTGGCTCGCAGTCACCGAACGGTTCTCCGGCGCGCACCGGCCCGCAGGATGGGGCGCAGTCGCGCTCGCCGTGGAATCAGGATCGGCCGACGTCCGATCCGTCCGGGCACGACGGGCGACAGCCGGGCGGTGACTCCGGTCGCCGGTCCTCCTCCGTTTCGGCGCCGCCGTCCTCGTCGGCACCGCCTCCTGCCGACCGCCGCGCCGCGCCCCGAGCCACGGATGCCTCGTCCGGCGGCCGAGCGGCACCG
Source organism: Nocardia aobensis NBRC 100429 (assembly GCF_000308375.1). Taxonomy (GTDB): domain Bacteria; phylum Actinomycetota; class Actinomycetes; order Mycobacteriales; family Mycobacteriaceae; genus Nocardia; species Nocardia aobensis. The sequence goes on from NZ_BAFQ01000167.1 coordinate 81,907, forward strand.
ACGAGACGGGGCGATACCCCGTGGGCAGGGCAGCCGCCTCGCCCTTCCGGCACACCGGGAAGGACCGAATCCCCCGGAAAGACCGGATCTCCCGGCAGGCCGGAGTCGAATCCCCGGCACGGTTCCCCACCCCGATCCGACCGTTCGTCGCGCGACAAGGCGCGTGCGGATGATCGGCGCCGCTCTCGCGAGCAGCGGGCGTCCGACCCGATGATCGGTTGGCTGGCGCGGACAGTGGCCGAGCGCCACGGCGTACAGGTCACCGGGTTCGACACACCTGGCCTCCAGCTGCCGCCCGTACGTGACTTTCTGTCAGCGGTGGACCGGGTGCTCACCGACTACCCGATGGTCCAGCTGAATTCGGTCGCGGTAGCGGAGCTCGATGGCGAACACGGCACGGTGCGATGGAGTCGTGAACCGGGCGACGAGGGCTCCACCGGCTCGATGACGCTCGACCTGCGCACCGCGCAAGAACCGGCGGCCGCCCCGACCACGGAATCCGGCGGCGAGCCGGCGCGATCGGACATCTATCCGGCGACGCTCCACGAGTTCGGCCGGGCCCTCGACGACGCCGGTGGCGGCGCGGCGCGCAAGCAGGCGCAGCGTGTCCTGATCGGGGAATACCTGCGCCGGGAGCCGCAGCCGGATCGCACACTCGCCGAAGTGGTGAGCGGTTACCGGGACTGGCGAGCCGGTGTGGCCGGGAAGTCCGTGGCCCCAGGCGAATTCGATGTGGGCCACGCGCTCGGAATCGCGTTCGCCGAGGTGGTGCAGCACGGTGCCGAGGCGGGCATCCAGGCGAGATTGCTGCATGCGGTGCTGGTCGCCGCGGCATCTCGACCGGTGTAGGTGGTGCCGGTGGACGGTTCGTTACTCAGCCCCGTCGTCGAGCTGCGCAACACCTTCGAAAGTCTGCCCGACATGCTGCGGCGACCGATCGAGATGGCGGTGTTCGGCGGAGAACTCCCGCGCGCCGACATCTCCGAGATGCGCCGCATGGCCGCCGAGCTCCGGGCACGCGGTGAGGAGCTGGACGGACACTCGAGGGATATCAAAGCCGTACTCGCGCAGGAAGACTCGGTGGGCGAGCTGGCCGACCGGCTGCGCGAGGCCTTGCATTCGTACGGAAAGGGCGCGGCCCAGCTCGGTAACGACGCCGCTACCCTGGCCGACCAGGCGCAGGCCGCCGCCAACGACGCGGAGAAGTGGCTGTGCGTGATGTTCACGTTCGGTATCCACTTGGCGTGGCGCATCTTCGGTGTGGTGAGCAGCGCCGCGGCGGCGGGTCCGGCCGGCACCGCCGCCGCCGCGCCCACCGTGGATGCCATGCTGGTCGAGGGGCGCGGCGAAGTAACGGCGATGCGGGCCAGCCTGGAACGGGCGATCCAGGCCGGTGCGGCGAGGGCGGCTACCCGGCTGGCCGCGGCGGGACCGTTGCAGTTCGCCACCATGCTGGCCAAGGCGGCCGCGCTGCCCGTGGGCGTGGACGCGGGAGTGCAGGCGCTGCAGGTCGCCACCGGTGATCGCACCGCCGACATCATCGGATCGGACGGCACGAATCCGACCGGGATCGATCTGAAGTCGATCGAAGTCGCGGCCCTGGCGGGGATGGGTGGAGCGGCGGGCGGCATGCTCGCCGGAAAGTTCGCGCCGATGGTTTTCCCCAGAATCGGCAGCAGTCGTTTGGCCATGGGCCTGGTGCACGGCACCGCCGGCGCGATATCGGGTCTGGGTGCGGCATCGATGGTGGCCGGTTGGCCGCAGCATTACGATCAGGTGCTCGCGCCGCTGCTCAACGGAGCGTTCGCCGGGGGCGTGTATTCCCGCGGCGGCGCCCCCGCGAGAACCGTCGACGGCGGCGGGACCTTCACACCACCCGACGCGTTCTCGGCAGGCCACGACGGGACGGCCGCGATGCCTCGGCGGCCCGTCGAGGTGTCGGCGGAATCGAAACGGGCGTGGGAGGACGCGCAGAAGGCATGGGGACCGGCCGCGGAGACCACGAAGACCGCGGGCGAGCGCGGTGCGGCTCGCGCCGAGGTCAAAGAGGAGACCGCGGTTGCGAAACCGCCCTCACGCGGCGAACAGGGTGCATCGATCGCAGCCGACGGCCGCCAGTCCGGACAACACGCCCGTCCCGCGTCCGCCGACGCCGCCGCGGCACGGTCGGGCACGCATGCCGAGACGGCCGCTCCGGGCGAGCGGCCACCGGCCGAGAAACCGGTCGCTGCCGGGAAGGCGACCGCGCCCAGATCGGTCGAGGCGGTGGGCGAAACCTCGCCGCCGCCGAAGCTCTCGGCGAGCGGCACGCCACGCCCGGCCGGAGAACACACCGCGGTCGCGGACGGCGCCGGCAACAAGACGTCGGCACGGCCCCATCCGGTCGCCGAGGGCGAAGCCGGTTCGCCGCCGGGCGCTCGCGACGAGCACGGATCCTCGAATGACGGAGAGCGTCCGGCCCCGCAGCGGGATGCGACCGCCGTGCAGTCCGGCCCGGAAAGTCCCGAGCACTCGGGCCGGACCGAGGCGGACGGTGCCGAAACGCCCGTCGCTGAGCAACATTCGTCATCGGCGCACGACGAGCAGAGCGGTCCGGGCACCGATCACGACAGTCTGGCCGATGGTGCCGGTCTGCCACGCAGCGACCGCGACCGGGCGGTCGATCTACTGATCGACTTCCACGCGGCTTCCGCCGACCATGTTCCGGAAAGCCAACGCCTGCACAACCTGCCGGATGACGTGCTGATGGCCGGCCTGCACAGTGGCGATGAGCACCAGTCGTTGCTGGCGACGATGGAGATCATCCGGCGCGGCACGATCAGCGAAAAGGTGCCCGGCGGCATGGTGCTGCGGGTCGAACAGGCCGAAGCCGTCTACGCGATGAAATGGCGCCCGGTGGAAATGAAACCCGGCCAGGGCAAATCGCTGGTATTCATGGCCGCCGCAATGCAACGGGCGGTGCAGCACAAATCGGTTCTGCTCGTCACCACGACCGATGGGCTGGCCAATCGCGAAGTCGACACGTATCGGAAGTTGCTGACCGACGATCGAGAAGTCGCCGAAGTGCGGAAGTTGTTGGGCGACTTCGGGATCGACGTGTTCCGCGCCGATCAGCAGAACGGCTTCGGACCGATCACGGAGGGGCGGCCGGCGATCGTGGTCGCGACCGGTGAGACGGTCGGGCATCTGTGTAATGCCGGTATCAAGCCACCGCGACATGTGCTGATCGACGAGATGGACGGCATCATCGACCGGGGTGAGCGGCAGTTCCTCCGGTCGGAAGGTGCCGAGCAGGCGGCGCCGCAGGCTACGGCCGAGCAGGTATTCGATGCCCACGATTTCCTCACCGACGCATTGGCGAAAGGGGCTCTGTCACACGAGGATTTCGGCCTCCGGCGCATCTCGGAGGAAATAGGAGAGCATGCCGACGGGACACCGGAGGTCATGCACTGGTACGACGGTCAGCCCGAACTCACGCCCGAGGGCCGGGCGAAGGTCGGGGCACTGCCCGGCGGAAAAGACTGGCTGGACGGAATGGGCGCCTCCCGGCTGGAGACCGCGGCCCACGCCGAATTCCTCGTCCGTGAAGGCGTCCACTACGAAATGGACGCGGGCAAGATCGTCATCATCGACCAAGCCGAACACGGTCTGCAACGAAACCCGAAGACCTCGAGCGAATCACGGTGGAGCGCGGAGCCGGGTAAGGCGAGCCTCGCGCAGGCCATCGAGGCCAAGGAGATCCGCGCGGCCGAGACCCGCGGGGAGAGCGCCGAGGAGCATCGGATCGTCGTGCGCGCGGATGCGGAGTCCGCCAAACGCATCGATTCGGTCGAAATCTACCGTGTCGGAAGCGAATCCTTCTTCGATGAGGTGACCGGTGCATCCGGCACCCTCACCGACCTGAACCCCGTACTGAACAAGATCTACGGTCTGCAGGAGGCCCACGAGATCGGACGGTCGCAGGCGCATCGGCTGGTGGAGGGCCAGCATGATGTGGTCGAGAGCACCCATGCCAAACTGCGCACGATTGCCGAATACGCGAACGAGATGCGGGCCGGAGGCGAGGGCCGGTTTCAGGAGATCCTCTGTCACCGCAACGATTTGGTCGCCCGGCAGGTCGAGGCACTGGTGCGCGCGGGTGTGCCCCGAGAGGCGATCGAAGCGGTGGACGCCAAACGGATCATCGGCTGGGGTGCGGACTGGGAAGCCCAGTTGCAGAAGGTTTTCGACGAGGCCGGTGAGCAGGGCAAGATCCTGGTGATCAACCGGCAGGGTCAGCGCGGTGTCGACATCTCGGTCTCGGACGCGGTGAAGGCCAAGGGCGGCATGCATGTCTGGATGACCGAGGCGCCGGAGCACTCCTACATCTACGAGCAGGCCAAGAACCGCACCGCACGCAACGGTGAGCGCGGCAGTTCGCAGGTGGTGATGTCGACGCAGGACGCGCTGATCCGCAATGCCATGCACCTACGCGGCGTCCGTGAGGCGGTTGTCGTCTACGAGCAGGCCGTGGCCGCACACCAGGCCGATCCGACTCCCCAGACCCACGACGCGGTCGTCGCGGCGAGCCATGCCGTCCGGGAGATGGCACCGGAACTGCAGCAGCGTGCGCTGCGGCACTCCACCGCGGAGTTCATCCGCCATCACGCGAGCTCCACATACCTTCCCGGCCTCACCGTCGCCCAGGCCGAGACCGGGCACTACCGCGACGACACCGACTTCGGCCGCCCGGACGGGGCGGCGGACCGGACGGCCCGCCTGGCCGGGCTGCTGGGCATACCCGCCCCGGTCGTCGCCGATCAGCTGACCGTTCTCGAACGCGACGGTGCCGCCGATCCGTTGCGAGAGCTGCTGGAGCAGAACGGAATTCCGTCCGCAGCGGTGGAGGCCCTACGTCAACACGTCGATGCGACCGCGCCGGCGACGGTCCTGCAACGCGCCTTGTTCACCGACGAACAAGCGCTGAATCACCTGACGCCCCTCCGGGATCGGCTCGCCGTCGCGCTCGGCATGCGAATCGCCGGTATCGACGGCGCCGAAGGTATGCGCATCCTCGATCCCGCGCTGACCGACGCCAGGGACGTCCTGGCGGAGGCACTTGGGTACCCGGCCTCCGCGATCACCCCCACCATCGCCCGGGACATCCTCGGCGAGGCGGTCGACGACCACCTGACTGCCGCGAATAGCGGACGATCCGCCGCCCGGGACGATATCGCCCCGGCTGCGGCGGATTCCGGGCCTGTCGATTCCGGGGCGGTGGATGCCGGATCGGCGGATTCCGGGTCGGTGGACCTGGACGCTCGGGATCCGGAGGCCGAGTCGCCGCGAGCCGACGATCGGACGGCCGCGGACATCGTCGCCGCCGCGTCCCAGTACCTGGCCACCGCGGCCCTGCTCGATCTGGTCGTGCAGATCCACCGCCGCAGCCCCAACAGTTGCGTCAACAACGCGGTGACCGGCATGCGAGTGTTGTGCCCCGGCAACGCCCGCCGTTTCGAGATGCCCGCCGCCACACTGCGGGGCCACGGACGCGATGTGGTGCGCAAGGTGTTCGGCGCCGGGCTCGAGAAGGCCGAATCCCTGGAGCAGGTGGCCGAATCGTTGAAGTCCCGGCCGGGTGGGATCAGTGTCCTGGTCTACAAATGGAAGGACACCCGGGCGACCGGCAGCACCGACGCCGACGACCATATGGTCTTGCTGGTCAACGACAGCGACTCGATCGACGAACCGAACCTGGTCGTCGTCGACCTGGCGGTCTCGCGGGACGGTGACACCGCGAACGACTACGGTCCGCGGGACCTGCGAAACCGCCGGGCGTTGCTGAACAAAGCCGTCGGATTCGATGAATGGCGCCGCGAGCAGAAAAAGTTCATCGATCGGATGCCGGTGGAAAAGCGGCTGTTCGAAAGCATCGAGTTCGACCGCGACGGCAACCTCGTCGCCGATCCGCGCCGGGGCGCCCCGACCGCCGAGAACCTCCCGCCATCCCAGCAAGTCGACGCTCCCGCCGCCATGGTGGACGAAATAAATGCGATCAGCGCGGAGCTACCGGACCTGGACATGGCCATGCCGGCCCGACCGAGTGCCGCCCGAGACGTGTCGAACGACTCACACCGAGACGAACGCTCACCGGTCGGCAGCAGGCCGTCGGAGAACGCGACGGATCCGCCGTCACCGAGCACTCGCAAGCAGTACACGGTGCGGGCGGCCGGCGTGGCAGTGGGCCCGACCGGCAGGGAAGGCGAAAGAACTCGCACCAACGATGTCGCCACGGAACGCCGCCGCCTGGAGGCGTTGCTGAGGGAATCCTTCGGCTGGCTGGACTCCGACGGGGTCGACATCGCGATCATCCTCATGTCGGAACTGATGGCGAACTCCCTCGCCGACACCGACGGCAAGGTCGAGGTCGTCATTACCCAGACCGACACCGAGGCCGGCCGAAAACTGCGTTTCGAAGTTCTCGACGAGAGCACCTTCGCGCCCGAAATCGGCGATATGCCCGACGAATTCGCCGAACGTGGCCGTGGCCTGCCGATGATGGCGGCCGCCGCCGACGAATCGGGCATAACCGTGTTCGACGACGGCTCGGGTAAATCTTCCTGGTTCGAACTTCACCGGCCGCTACCGGCGGGTGGTGATCGCCTGCAGAATCCGACAACGCTGCAACGAGCACAGCGCGGTGACGCTGCGGCATTCCGGGAACTGCGGGAGCGGTACGGCGAGCAGGCATTTCGACGCGTGCTCGATGCTCTGATGCCGGGCACCAAACCTTCGGCCGGCCCTGAAGCCGCTCGTCTGCGGACCGTGGCTCGGTACATCAACGGGGCGGTCTTTCGAATCGCCGAGACCCGGCGCTGGCCGGTCGCTGCGGAGGAGGACATCGGAACCTGGATCAGCGACGTTGCGCAGCTTGCCGCGAGGGCATGGTCCGGCCTGACCTCAACACAGCGCCGGATCATCACCGAAGCGATCACCTCACCGCGACAAGACCGCACACCGCTGCAGCGCGGGGCCTTCGGGGCGTTCGTACGGTCCGTGCAGGCGCTACTGCCGAGCGAGCTGGGCCCTGAAGCGCCGGCGCACGACCTGACCGATCATGAGCTCCAGCTGATCCGGATGGTCGCCGCCGGGTTGTCGAACGACGCCATCGCTCGTCGGCTGGATCGCTCGGAGAGCCGAGTCAAGTTCTACCTGAAGCAGATCGGCGACAAGCTCGGAGACCACGGCCGGGTCGGCATAGTATCGGCCGCGCGAGAGCTGGGGCTGCTCGCGGACGACGACATCGCGGAGTCGCTCGGAAAGCCGTCGAACCTCGAAGTGACCGCGCGAGAAGTATCGATCCTCGCAAGCGTTGCCGACGGCATGTCGAACAAGGCGGTCGCGGCGCGACTCGGATTGTCACCGCTCACGGTGAAGGCCCATCTCGCGCGCATCGGCGGCAAACTCGGCATCAGTGATCGCGCCGGGATGGTGGCGCGGGCCTTTCACGCCGGCCTTATCCCCGCAATCGACAGCGGCCCGGGCATCGAATGGTCCGATGTGGAACGCGAGGTACTGGGGCTGGTTGCCGAAGGGATGAGCAACAAAGAGATTGCCGTCCTTCTCGGTCTGTCACCCGATCAGGTGAAGAGTCGGCTGAACCGGCTCGGCGTCAAGCTCGGCATTCGGGATCGGGCGGGAATGGTGGGCAAGGCGCTGCGCACCGGTGGCCTCGCACTTCCGTCCGATGCGGCGGATACCGGTTCCCGGGTGTTCCAGGGCAAGGATTCGTTGTCCGAGACCGAAGCCGTGATTCTCGGACTCGTCAAACAGGGCAAGACGAACAAGCAAATCGCGGCGGCGCAAGGGATCTCACCCACAACCGTCAATGCCTACCTGATCCGTATCGGCCTCAAGCTGCGCACGAGCGGACGAGCGGCTGCGGTGGAGGAGGCAGAGAACCGCGGCATCGACTTGACGGGTGAGCTGCCCGGCGCCCGGTCTACGCCCGATTACCTCGCATCCGGGGACGCCATCGGGAGTCGCCCGATCGGTAGACCCCACGATGCGGAGGACGCCGACGCGAACGAGTCGAGCGATTCCCGTTCCGCGACAACAGCACCCGACGGTTTCCGCAGTGCCCTGACAGCAAAGCTGTGGGGGCCGGGCTCGTTCACCGACTCCACCGGTGCGGTGGCGTCCGATTCGGAACCGGGGTACGAGGACCCGCCGTCCAGCGGCCCGGAAGGCCGGATCGGCAGCGCGCCCCACAGCCCGCGCACAACCGGTTTCCCGGCCCTTCTCATCGAAGGCCTCGACGCCGGTGTGGTGCGCCGGGAACCGCTGCCGGGCGCCCCGGGAGTCAGCGTCGAGCGGGTCACGTTCGGTAACGGCTACCAGAGCCTCCAGGAGGTCTACGACGACGCCGACGATGCGGCGAAGCAGTGGCACATATCGCTGATCGGTGGTGCGATGGGCGCACCGGTCGCCGCTACCCACCCCGCAAGCGACGACCATAGGGTGCTGTACCGGGAAATCGTGCCCGGAGGCGCTGCGAATACCGTTCTGCCGCAGGGAATGTCACGGGCTTACGATCTGGGATTGGTCGGCGGTGATCCGGCGAGCGAAGGATTCGCGTCCGGTCCGGTCGATCGCGGCTATCTGGATTCGGCTTCCGGGGAGCTGCTCGGCCTGCTGGATGCGGTAACCGGGACTCGGCGCAACACACGGCATTGGAATATCGGCCCGGACGGCGAGGTGACCGGCGGGCGGACCGCACTCGACTCCGAGCAGGCCGTGCCGAGCCCATTCGCCACCAAGTTCACCCGGTATGTCGACGGTCGCCCGGTGTGGCAGGGCCACGGCTTCGCCCGCGCCGACATCACCGAGATGCGGGAGCAGGTGTCCTACCTCGAGGACCGGCTGCGGGACTTCTCGAGTGCGCAGGAAGCCATGTTGCTCGACATGCACTCGCGGGTGATGGCCGAGTTCGGCCGGGCCGAGCGGTATGCGGTGCACACCCCGGAAGAGACGGTGCACGTCGGCGGTGTGAGCGCCGACGCCCAGGCCAAAGCCCGGCTGGTCGAGGAGTTCAACCTCAACCATCCCTACTTCGTCATCGCCGGATTCGACCATCCCCGAGTCCCCGTCGACGCGGTGCGAGAGATTCTCGAGACGCTGGACGACCTGCTCACCCGATACCGGCACGCCCCGGATCTGCTTGCGCACATAAGCAATATCCGCGAACTGCGCGTCGACTTCCTGGCGGATCCAGGAGTCAACGCCGAGACCTTCAACCGGGGCACCCGGAGCGAGTGGATGACGCTGAACCTGTCCCGGGTGGCCGACCGAGCTCAGGCGCTCGAGGACGATCTGTACGACCGCTCGACCGGGTTCCATCCGGCCAGCGGACGGTCCTACCACGACGACGTCATCCATGAGTTCGCGCACGCGATCGACCACGCCACGGGCAACCGGCTCAGCAAGGAAATCGCGGCCGTGCTGCGGCGCGCATGGAGGGCGCTGCGAATCACCGGCCTGATCGCCGAATCGTACGAAGAATGGCTCCGGCGCCTTCCGGAGGCGGCCTTCACCGACGAAACGAAAACCACGCTCAGGCCGGCGGAGGCGGTCGCGGTGGGGTTCGCCGCTGTGGAGATCGACGGCCCCGACGTCGGCAGTCCGGAATGGGTGATCCATCACTATGTCACCACCCTGCGCCTACCGGAGATCTCACCGGACCTGGTGGTGAATCTTCCTCCCGGCGAAGCGAAATCGGGAACCGCCACCACAGCGGATCAGCCGGAATTCGGACCCGACGACGTCATCGGCAGTAGGCCCTCGGAGAACGAGGCAAACCCGCGATTCGACCCGATCGGCGCGCGATCGGCCGAAGGGCCGGCATACGAGCGTTATCGGCACCGGCTCGGTGAGCAATACCGTGCCTTGGCCGGACAATTCGGTGCGGTGGCGGGCGGACCGCTGTCGCCGGACCTGCGGCCGGAGTTGCGGCCGGTGCTCGATCGCGCCGTCGATATGAACGGGGACCCGAGTGGGCCGGCCGACGCCGATCGGCTCGTCCGGCTCGCCTGGCGTCTGCAATGCCTCGACGAGCTGGCGGGGCGCGTGTGGGCCGAGACGCGGGGACGGTCCGTCGCGGGCGCCGAGAGCCTGCCGGTGCCGATGCACCGCGTGGAATCGCTGACCGCGGCGCTACTCGCCCACAGCGATGCATCGGCCGCGTACGATAGCGAAACCTCCACGCTCACAGCACAACTGGACGACGAGCTGGCACGGCTCTTCGGTGCGCCGCCCGGCTCACTGACGGCGAGCTTCCCGCACGACGCCACCGTCCGGGATATCGATGGAATCGATATCCGCAGTGTGTCCGGCGTCCTGCCGCCGGATGCGGGCGCACTGATCAGGCATGTCGACGCGACCGGTGTCGAACGGTTTCTGATGGTCAGGGAATCTCCCCGTCCCAGTGGTTCGCCCGCCGACTGGCGGTCGCCGACCGTGCCGGAGGCGGTGGCATTGAATGTGCGGGCGACGGGTTCGGTGACATTCACCGATGCCGGAGTGGCGGTGATGGAAGCCGCCGTACGCTTCGCGGCGGGTAGGGGCGAGGGCCGGATCACCGACGCCCGGTGGCTGACGGCCGATGAGCTCGAGGTGGAAAAGACCGCAGACCGGTTGCACTCATGGTTCGTGGATACCTTCCCGGCCGCGCAGGAAGCGTACGACGAGGTGCCACCACCGATCGACGCGGCCGGCCGCATCGCGCGATCCGCCTCCCGATTGTCGTTGAGCACGAACGACATCGAACGCCTGGCCCTCGAGGTAGCCGCGCGGCCGGTGACCGAGCACGCCGATATCATCGAGTTCTTCGATCAGCTCGTCGAGTGGGTCGAGGAGATCAGGATGGCCGACGCCTCCGCGACGATCGGCGATGCCGAACTGTTCGACAGCTTGCACAAACACCGAATGTGCATCACTCTCGCCACCCATCCCGACATCCTGGACGCGCTGTCCACGCCGATAGGCTACGAGGCAGTGCTCGATTTCGTGCACACTCCGGGTTGGGGTATCGGCGGGATCGCTGCCCGAGTGGAATTCCTGGCGGGGAGCGAGATCCGTGCGGCTCTGCGGCGGGCCGATGCGAACAATCCGGATTTCGCGCCCGTTGTGCGCGGAAGTTTGGGTCTGCCATGGGCGGACGATCTCGGCAGGATCGGCCGGGAGCTGCGTCGCATGGCTGAAATACCGGCGGGGGCTCTGGATCAGGCTCTACTGAGAACGATCCGCCAGTTCGTGTCGAAGATCGCAGACCCCGACGCTCCGGAAAAAACCGATCTGCGCAGCGCGGCGATGGCTGCCGATTATCGAGTCTGGAGTTATCTAGCCGCCCTCGACGACTATTCTCCGCGCGCAATCCGACAAAGCATCGCCAACGATTATCTGCATTCGGGCCGGATCGGAGAGTTTTCCAAGGAAATGCTCGGTGACGTCGTGTTCACCGAGCAGCAGCTGCGCGCGGTCGAGGACCTCTACATCGACCACGCGGACAGTTTCACTTTTTCCAGATATTCCACTCTGGCCGCTGCGCTGCCACCGAGCCGCCGGCCGCCGACGATTCGCGCGGCCACGGAGTTGGTCGCTGACGTACCAGTGGAACTCGCCCGGTCTGTCCGCGCTGTCATGGCCGATGACGAGCGAGGCAGAGAGCACACAGTACTCGGCTTGCGGGGCACCGGGGCGGCAGTGCTGCCCGAATTGAAGGCAGTTGTGCGGGCCTTCGTGACCGAGGTGAAGTCAGCGCATCTCTCGCGGGAAAGCTTGGCGAAAGTGCGGTCGTCGGATCTTCTCGCCGGCGTGCTGATGGCCGTGACGAGATTTTCGACGTCGGAGTGGCACCGCGGCGATACCGCGTCGTTGCGGGAGTTGCTCGCGTATTTCGACCGGGCCACGACCGACGGGCGTATCGCGGCGATGCCCGCGGAATACCAGCCGAGTGGTGTGGTGGAGGTCGCCAAGCTGCGCGCCGGGTCCGGGCCGCAGTGGACCGAGGACCAGCTGGCGCGTTTCGCGCGGCTGGCGGCAAATCTGCGTGCCGCGCATTCGGCGATGACCGGTGCCCGGCGTCCGATCACCCAACTACTCGGGGAACTCGGGCGCGGCATCGTCGAGCACATCTCTGCATTGGAGCGTTCGCTTGCGTCGGGCCGGCACGCCAACGGCGCCGTGATGAACGATGTGGCGCGACGGAAAATGAGAGCTCTCGCAGAGGAGCTGCGGAAACTCGCAGCATCGGAGCCCGGTGGTGCGAATCCTTTTCCGGCGTTGCGTTCACTCGAGGCTTTCGAGAACAATTTCCAGTTGTTGGCCGGAGTCGGGGACTTGCACGACCACTTGCGAACGATTTGTTTTGCGTGGGCGATGCAGCAATATCCGGAATGGATCGACCGGTTGCGGGATATCGGTGCGGGAGAGCCGACGCTCGACGAGATCGTCCTCGTCCGGGAATTTGTGGATCACATTACGAACCAGGAGGTGTTCTCACACTATTTCTCCAGCCGCAACGGCGCCCGCACTTTCCGTCGAATGACCAGCGCTATCGCGCTCGAGGAGGCGATAGCGCGCGCTCAGGGGGTCGGTGTCGCGAGCGAGACGACTCCGCTGCGGTTCATTCCGACACGTGGGCCGTTGCTCGAGCTGTCCGGGCATATCGCCAGCGCCTGTTGGGCGGGCAAGTATCGCTCGGTCGCCGAAGCGATGCCGAATATGACGGCCGCTGTCATCGTCCGCAATCCGGACGACCCGGACCGCGCCAGGCTGGAGGGCGCCGGCCTGCTCATCGAAACCACCAGCACATCCGGTGTGCCCCTGCTGCTCATTCGCGGTCTCAACCCGCAGGAGACCTATATCAACCATGTGTCGGTCGATGATTTCTATCGCACCTTCATCGACTGGGCACAGGGTATTGCCGCAGCTCGCGGCCGTCACCTCGCAATCGTCATCGACGGCGCCAGCGGCCGAGCCGCGACCAACCGCCCCGCCCTGTTCCGGTACCTCGACGACATCCGCCCGACGCTGACTCCGGTCCAGGTGGATCCGGCCGACACGACCTTCAACAACTACGACGTCGGCCGATCGGCCTACCTTGTCGAGCCCGCCAACGCCGGTCGGCAGGGGCTGCCGCAGCCCGACGATCGCATCGGCAGCAGGCCGACGGAGGACCTCGGATCGCCCGACGATGCTCTGCGGTCGTTGTCGGAGCCCGAAGCGGTTCTCGGGTGGGTCAGTTCGGCATTACCCGCTGCGGACAACGGGCACTCCGGCCGCCGCGCGCTGATCGATCACCTGCGCGACCGCGCCGCCTTCGCCCATCCCGCCATCGGGCTCCGGCCACCGGACGGGTGGCTCGCGGACAACCGGGACATGCGTCGCGGCCACGCCGCGAAGGCACGTGAAATCGCCGACCGATTGGAGTCCGATCCGTCCTACGGGCCGGCCGAAGCTCATCACGATGCCCGGTTGCACGCGTCTGAGATGCGCGAGGAGTACAGCGGTTTTCGCTGGCAACTGGCCGTATCGGGCGCTGACGTATCGAATCCGGGGGCCTTGGCCGCCGCCGTGGCGGCTCGACTGCCCGAAGAGGACTCGAAGCCGGCGCACCGGGACGTCATCGCCGCGGCGGCACGCCTGGCGGAACTCGCCCGGACCACTGCCAGGGACGACGCCGCATTCGTTGTCACGTCGTCCCAGGACCCCGATGGCCGACACCGCTTGGTCGCCCAACTGGATTACACCCGAAGCGATCCCACCGATTCCGATCCCGGGCTGACCGTCGAGGAGTTACGTCGCGGACTGTCCGATATGGACGGCCGCATCGATCTCGACACGGCCGATCCCCTGCCGGAGGGGCAGGTCTGGCATCGGGTTCGGCTCGACCTCACCAGACAGCGAATTCTGGTGTGCTGCGCTCTGTGGGGACGGGGCCGGACGGGTATGGGCACGTTGAACCTGGCGCTCTGCGAGGGCCTGGTGGCGGCCGGGCACGAAGTGACTGTCCTACCGGGACAGGTCGATTCCGAGTTCCGGGTTCCGGGTGTGCAGGTCTACCTCCGCGAGGAGTGGATGCGGGATCTGCATCCCGAGCACGTGAGAAGTTTGCCCGACTCGGTCGATATGGTGATCGTGCACGTCGAAGCCGGTGGCCTCCGGGCCGCGGTGAATGCCGAGGAGGTCTATCCCGCAGCAAAAATCGTCGCTGTCCATCATCTGATTCCGATGCTGTGGGAGAGCCTCACGAGCGATCCTGCGCAGGGTCGCGGCAGCGTCGCGGCGGGCATCTATCTTTCGCGGCGGGCGCATCTGGTGACGGGCTTGGGCCCGGCATTGGCGACAGACGCACTGTTGCAGGCCGCCCTGGCGGGCCACAGTTCGGTGCACGAACTGCAGCCGGTCCTGGACATGGCCGAACAGCCGCCGCAGCCCGCGCCCGGCAGTCCGGTACGGGTTCTGCTCTTCGGCCGTGTGGACGACGCGTTGAAAGGTGGCGCGGAGATCGCCGAGGTGGTGTCGCGGCTGCGCGCGCACGGCCACGATGTCCGATTGGTGGTCCGGGGTTTCGAGAACGACCTCAGGGCGGCCCACACCGAATTGGCGCAGATCGTCGGTGACCCCGATGTGGTCGAGGTGCTGCCACACACGAGGGATCCTGCTGAGATCCGGGCGGACATTCGCGCGGCTACCGTGGTCGTGATGCCTTCGCGGGCGGAGGGTTTCGGCAGCGTCGCTACCGAGGCGACCGAACAGGGGGTGCCGGTCGTCGTGCCGTCGACGAGCGGGGCGGGTAGATACCTCGCCGCACTTGCCGGGCACCGCGCCGCGGTGGAACGATTCAACCTGGTGAAGCAGGACCAGGGTGCACCGGTGCCGATCGACGACTGGGTGGCCAAGCTGCAGGTCGTCATCGACGATGTGCCCGGCGCATGGGCGGCGGCGCGTCGATTGCAGGAGCTCATGCGGCCCCTGACACGTGAGAACAGCGCCAGGATGCTCGTGCATGCCACGGTGAACACCGAACCCCACGCTCGTCCCGAGATCCGGCCGTCGCGGACGCGCGTGTCGTTGGTGCAGGGGCGAGTCGTGGCCCGTGGGGAGGAAGAAGACTACCTGCGGATACTCGCCGTGGCCGACGCGATGGAAACCGATCCCGCCGTGCGCAGTGCGATCATCGGTCGCAAGGGCATCGAATTCGCGCCGTCCTGGGAGCCACTGTCGATCCGCCTCGCCACGGCGGATCCTGACGAGTGGTTGTTCGCGCCTTGGACAAGACCTGCGCGGCACGATGATTCGCGGGCCCGCATCCTGGGGGCAACGGTGGCGACGGTAGCCGAGCAGGGATTCGCCGCGACGACAGTCGACGAAATCTGCCGCCGCGCGGAAGTCGCTCCGGAGGAGTTCGACGAAAACTTTCCGCGCACCTACGACGCATTCGCCGCGGCGCACAAGGCGGCGCTGGAGGATCTGCGGCAACTGATCGTCGACGAAGTGAGTTTCGCGCGGGCGCCCGACCACACCGCCCGTATAGCGACCGTGGCGCACACCTATGTGAGTGCCCTGACCGCTCGACCGGGCACCGCACGGGTCGTACTGGTAGAAAGATCCGGCCTCGACCTGGTTCAGCGCGCTGCGCGCGCCATGACCGCCACGAAATCGATTGCCGCCACTCTGGCCGAGGTACTCGACGAGCCGACCATGTCCGCCGAGAATCTGCGCGCTCTGGCGGCTGCGATCCAAGGCCTGCTGGCGAATTGGGCCGTTACCGGAGACAGGGCTGTGGTAACGCGCCTACGGCGTGATCTCGCCGACCTCCTCCGTATCGGTACCGCGTCGCCGGAGGTGAGGCCCGTCGCCGTCACGCGACCGCAGTCGCCATCGGCGGAAAGCGGCACGATCGAGGCGGCGAAACCTGTCGAGCGAGAACGGATGTTGACCGAAATGATCTCGGTCGCCGCGCGTTATGGCTACGCCAGGATGTCGCTGGACATGGTTCAGCAGCGCGCCGGCGTGGTCCTCGGGGCATTTCAGGAGCTGTTCTCCGACAAGGAGACCGGTTTCGAGGCCGCCTGCGCTGCGGCTATCGAGCGCCTGCGAACCTCTCTTCGAGCGGCGGTGCCGGACAGGGTCGATGATGAACTGCGACCGCGGCTGGAGGCCGCATTGGGTACCTGTCTCACCGTTCTTGCTGCGCACGGGGACGAGACGCGAGTGCTGCACTTGGAATTGCCCGCGACCGGGCCGCTGCGCGAACGGTTCCACGCGATTATCGCTGAGCATCTCGCCCAGGCCGTCGACGAAATAGATGCCGATACCGGCCGCCTCCTCGCAACCGCCGTCACGGGCGTCGTCGCCGACCGGATCGCCGCACGGCAGTACGCCAGATTTCACGATCTGCCGTCGGCCGACGTCGATGCCGGAGCGATGACCCCGCTGCCCGGAGACGTTCCGATCGTGACGGCCTGGGCGCACGCACTACTCACCGACGCCGCTTCACCAACCGACGGGCCGATCGGCTCGCGCCCCGGGCGTCCCGCTCGAAAGCCTGCGCCGCAACAGGGTTCCGGCACCGATCGGGCACCCGGCTCACCGTGGCGCCGCGGCGGTAACTCCCACCCCGGGACCGATCCGGCCGCCGTCGACTTCGGCGAAAACAGCGATGCCACGGCGATCGGGGCCACCCCGTGGCAGCGCAAAGACGCGACGCCGGCCACTACGCCGTGGGCGTCGGTCACTGAAACAGGCAGCGGTACAGCGCGTTCCGATTCGGCGCGGCTCCTCGAACGGATCAGGGCGCACATCGATGAGGGGGCGCAAGATCGAGCGGCCGCACTCGTCCGCGCGGAGTTCGATACCGAACTTCGCACAGTCTCCACACGTTTCGGACTGCAGGCCATACCCGGCGTGTTCGACGAGATCTGCGCCGCTGTTGTCGGCCGGATCGCCCAGATCGAAGATCGAAGCCTGGCCGCGTGGGTGGAGCTCGTCGCCAACAACGTGCTGTCGCAACAACGCGGATTCGCCCACATGTGGTGGCGCATCCGGGAACTGCTCGTCAACGGCGCGCGTCTGACGGAATCGGATCCGATGGTGCAGGCGTGGAACGACGTGCGGTTGACCGATGTACGGCGGGCGCTCGACACATTGCCGCCCCATCGCCGCGATCGCCTCATCGCCGCCTTCACCTCTGGCCGCCGCGGCGGTGGGCAGGCGCATGCCGATCCTCTTGCCGCCGCCCCACAGGCGCTGTGGTCGGCTGCCCGCCATCTTGGATCGGCGATCGCGGCCGCCCGCGGTGTACAGGCCGAACTTCCGGCCGAGCCCCGGACACAAGTGGACGACGTCGACGCGGACGAGGTCGCGGTGCGGCGGATCCCGTCCGGACTCCGCGACCGCAGCGACACCGAGGCTGTGCCGATGACTCCCGGCGCGCTCGATCGCCCACCGGTGGAAACACCGGCACCGGCGCCGACACCGGCCCGGAAACGCGCATCGAAGTCCGCCGCCGAAGCGGAGCCGATCTATATCGTCAATCCCGGGCGAATCACCGAGGCGCTCCGAGGGCTCCCCGGGCTCGAACGGGAGTTCACCCGCGCGAGTTTGGCGGATCCACGTGGCGATTTCGCTGCGGCCGGTGCGGATTATCTGCGCACCTTGATCACGGTCGCCGCGTACGAGCTCTCGCTCGGCCAATCCACGACCGCACACAACCGCCTGTCGGCCGCATTCGACGCAGGTATAGCACTGCTCAACCGGTTCACCGCGGACACGGAGATCAAAGCCATTCTGGCGCCGCTGCATCGGCTGCGGCGCACGCTCATCGAAGACCCGACGTCGGCCGTGACACTGGCCGACGAACTCGCGGACGACAGTCCCACCCGCCGGATTCTCGAGCGGACCGTGTCGCATCTGCAGGCCATCGGCCGAACGGGCCCCGTGGTGGGATCGAAGCCCGTTGCCGGACAAGCGCATCGGGGGGTGCCGACCGATCCTGGGACGAATGCGGCCGAAGGTCCGATCGGACACCGGCCGTCCGACGCCGCGCCGACTCCGCTCGACGTCGATCAGGTGCTGCAATGGATCCTCGACAGCCGGTCGACACCGGTGCACTGGCAGCCGGTCGATCAGGTGCCGGACGACGTGCTGCTCGCGTCTGCCGCCGATACGGAGATCGACCTCGAGACCATTCGCCGGAGGTGGGGCGCGATCGCGGAAGATTATGTCCGCTCGGGCTGGCGCGCCGGCGGGGGGCTGTTGTTCCGGGGCGACACGCGGCCCTTGTCCGTTCCGTCGGCGGACGGATTCGTCCCGCTCTCCCAGCGCGATGGCAAGGTCGTCTACACGACGGTGCGGGTGAATCGAGCCGGCGACTACGGCGAGTCGGTGATGATGGACGCCGCGACCTCGCAGTGGACCGTCGTCCACCGGATCTACGTCATCGACGCGCCCGGTGGGTTCGGAGTGGTGGACGAGAACGGCGACGTCGTCTCCGTGCACTGGCCGGGAGGCCTGCGCAGCGACCGCGTCGTGGGCTGCTTCGAGATTCCCGCCGAAATCTGGCAGCGCGATTTCGCGGCCCAGGCGGGCCGATTGCGGCAGTTCTGGCGCCCCAACCCCACCTACCGCCGACTCGACGCGACCGCGTCCGAAATTTCTGCCACCGAGGACGAATCAGCCGAGGACACTCCGGCGCAATCGTGGGCACAGGACGGTCGGAACGATCCACAACCGGTCCAACCGGAGAATCCCGAGGGGCGACCGGACGAGGCCGCGTCAACCCTTCGCACCGTCGACCGATCGACGGCGTCGGCGGCTCGGCATGTTCTGGCCGAATTGCTCTCGGCGCCGGTGCATGTCGTGCTGGCGGGAGCGGTGCGCTCGGCCGTGGATGCCATCCGACAGCGCATCGCCGAAGCGTCCGACGACGTTCTGGTGGCGGTGGACACCTCCGAGCTGATCGCCTGGATCTCGGAGGCGCTCGACCTGCACCGCCGAGCCGAGGCGGCGACCAGGAAGTCCGCGACCACCGATGTGCTGTCGCCGGACCAGCAGGACCGACTCGAAGAACTTCGGCGGGCGTTCGTCACGAAAGCCGACGCGCTGTCTCGGCGCCTGGACCGGATGTTCGGATCCGACCCCACGGCACCGCTCGCGATCCCGGATGCCGACGATCCCCTGCGTGAATTGCGACGATTGGCCCACGTGTCGAACTCGGCGCATGCCGCCGCCCTCGTCGATGCGCTGACGCACTACTTCGCGACCGCCCGCTTCGGCGACTCCCGCGCCGGCGAACTCGCGAATCCGGAATTGGCCGCTGCCGCTGCCCGATACCGCGACCTGCAAGCAGCGGGATTCACCGGAAAAGCGGCTCAGAAAGACGTCGCGAAGGTCGCCGGAACCTCGCAGTCGAAGGTCAGTCAGGTACTGCGCCGACCGGCCGCCGATATCACCGCCGATCAACGAATCATCCTCATCGCCGCACGCTGGCTCGACTACCCGATGCCGGAGGATCTGGTGCGCGCCGCCGCGCAGTACGAATCGGAGATGCGCGGCGATGCCGATGGGACACAGCCCGACACGGCAGCGGCGATTCGGGCAGCGGAAACCAGCCGATTGCGCGACGAACTCGCCACCGCGTACCGAGAACTCGAGCATGGCGAAGACTCGGACCCGCTCGCCGAATCAATCTCTCGTGCCACACCATCACAGTTCGACGAGCAATTCCGCGCGCTGAGCCCGATTCAGCGGCGCGTCCTGAAGCTGCGGTACGAAGAGGGTTTGGCGCCCACCGAAACAGCGGAGGAGTTGAACGCGCGGGGCTGGGAGGCCTCGACGGTGACGCCCCACATCGTGCGGGCGGCGGAGGCCGGTGCCCTTCGTCGGCTGGCCGGATTACTGGCCCCGAACCAGACTTCGGCGGTAAGCGATCACTGGCGCGAACGGCAACAGACGCTCCTGAGGCTGACCGCCCGTGGCGTGTCATGGTCGGGAGTCCTCGAACAGACCGGCTGGTCGCGAGAAACGGGGCGCAGAACCTACTCAAAGCTCCTGCGGACCCTCGACGTGCCGAAGCGCGTGTCGATGGTGCCCGAGGCGGTCCGCCGCGGATTGCTGGATATCCCCGAACTTCCGGCACTACCCGCGCGGACTCCCCCCGTATCCCCCGACGAGCGCACCTTGCTGTTCCTCGTAGCCACCGGATTGTCGAACCGCGCGATCGCCGAGACGCTCACCGCCCTACGCGGTGTGCCCGTGGGAAAGGACGCGGTGACCAAGCGCGTACGGGCCCTCGGGCGCAGGATCGGAATCGGCGACCGCGCCGGGATGGTGGCCGCCGCCATTCGCGCGGGATGGCTGGATGTCAATGCCGACGACTGGCCCTCCCACTCCCGCGTTCGTGGCACCGCCGTACCCCTCAGTGCACAGGAGCTTCGGACCCTCAGCCTGATCATCTCCGGTCGCACCGACGGTCAGATCGCTGCCGAGCTGAACACGACCCGGCAAACGGCCGTGACCTATCGCAACCGGATTTTCGTCAAACTCGGGGTCCACTCCCGAGAGGACGCGGTCATTGCCACGTATACGAAGCCGGAACTCGTTGCCGCGCTGCCTGATTCAAGCAGCGCCGATATTCGGGCCATAACCGACATTCTCCGGATGGTCGAGCAAGCTACCGCGGGCCGCGAAGCCGGTCAGCCACAGTGGCGTCGGACGCTCGTGCATCGGCTGCGTCACGCGATCCTGTCGGGCGACGTAGCCGCCGGCCGGGCGCTGCCCTCGGCCCGTCTGCTGATGCAACGGCTGGACCCTGAGAAGATACAGGCGTCCACGGTCCGAGAGGCGTACCGGCAACTACGCGACGAGGGATATCTCGCCGTCGTCAGGGGTCGACCGACCGTCACCCCCAGAGACGGCTGGCCCATCACCGCCGAGACACTCCGAACCCACTTCGCCGACAGAATTCTCGACCTGGCTACCAGAACCGTCGGGGCCGCTTCGGGACCGGTGATCGTCGCGGAAGTGTGCGCACGGGCGACACGTGGTGCCGAAAAGGGTGACCGGACCGTGGCGGAATGGGTTGATTTCGTCGCACGCAATGTGATCGCCGAACACCGCCCCGCCGCCGAATTCCTTCGTCGCTTAGGAGATTTCGTGTTGCGCGGCGCCGGCTTGTCCGGTGACGGCGCGCTCGCGCAGGTGTTGGCGAAGGTCTCCACCGACGAAGTGCGCCACTTACGCGCCGAACTCCCCCTCAATCGACAGTTGCGGCTCGACAGGTTCTGGCCGACGCGGCGCGATTCGGCGGCGCCACGCGACATTCCCACGGATCCGATGACCGTAACACTCGAACTATGGTCGACTGCACGGGATTTCGTCATTCTGCTGGCCGAACGCCACGGAGCCACGGTTTCTCTGCCGATGAAGCCGACCGGTCGCCAACCTTGGCCGATCCTCGACAACTGGACAGGCAGACCGTCCACCCGATCGCTCGTGGGTCTCCGCCTGACGCCGGACCAACGCAGACTCGTCCGTCTGCTCGCACGGGACCTGACTTATCGGGAGATCGCTTCCGAGTTGGGCATTTCGGTGGACTCGGTGAAGTCTCGAGTGGCTGATGTGGCCCGCGAACTCCACGGGGAAGGTCGTGCCGAGCTCGTCGAGATCGCCCGCCGCTCGGGACTGCTCGACGACACGTCCTCGGCTTCCCGCGCCGCGAACACCCCGTCGCGAAGGACCGCCTCCCCGGTCGCGGAGCCCTCGGAGGTAGCGCGCCGGGCGGGCTTGTCGAACCGCGAGAGCGAGGTCCTCGCGTTGTCGGAGCGGGGTCTATCGAAGCGAGAGATCGCCGCTCAGCTGGGTATCGCCCCCCATACCGTGGAGGACCACCTCGGCCGAGCCCGGCGCAAGATCCGGAAAATCACCGAGCCCACCCTCTCGCCCGGCAGCACCGACCCAACAGCCATGTCGTCAACCGAGGAGGTGCCGGATACCGGGCGACCGGACACTGATGCGATCGGCGCAAGGCCGACACGGAACACAACCGCGAATGCCTCGCAGACGAACTCCGCCGTCACACCGGATCCCCTGCCGGCCGACACCGATCCCACCCCTTCCGAGAAGAGCCTCGCCGAGGAGGCGCTGATCGGACTACAGGGGTACTTCGGTCCCGACGCGGACGAACGCACACTGCTGCAAGCAGTCGACGCCACCGACGTCGTCGGCGCCTCCCGCGCCCACGCCGGCAAGGTCGCCCAGTGGTGGCATGCGATGAGCAGCGGCCTCCCCGACCGCCCGGACCTGCCGCCGCTCCAGGCCGAACTCGGGCTCTCCGATCAGCAGTACGCGCTGCTGCGGGTTCACCCGCACGCGATCGGCAACGCCGACGGTGTTCCGTTCACGGTGCGGGACAAGGCGAATCGGCTCTCGATCGCCCGTGATATCCGGCGGTTCCTGCAACGGCGACCCGAAGTCGCCACGCATGCCGTCGTCGAGGGCGCCGCGGGGATCGCGCGCGCCCGTGCCTTGTTGCGCCGCGCCGGTACCGATCTGCAGGCGAGAATTCCCAACCCGACACTCACCAGAGCCGAATTCGAGGAACTGCGCAACCTACTCGCCACCCGGCGGCACCTGCGCGACATCGAGGCCGATACCACGCGCCTGACCGGACACCCGCCGGTACAACTGCTCGCTTACGACGCCACGGCGCACGACGGCAACGGCCGCGTGATCCTGTCCATCGGCAACGCCGACCGCGCCGAAATCGTGAACCGGATGACCAACGGTCTGGGTTCGACGGCGCGGAAACTGCACCACCGCGCGGAGTATGGGCAGAGTCTCTACGAGATCACCACGCTGCGCGGGAACGGTTCCTCGGTCGCCGCGATCGTCGATATCGGCTATCACTGCCCGGTCGATCTGTCCGTCGCCTCACCGCAGATGGCCGAAGTCGGCGGCGACATCGTGGCCCGCGACATCACCGCATTCAACGCCACCCGCGAGTTCTACGCCGAGCAACCAGCCGGCGTGCCCGTGCCGCGGCTGCGCAACGCCATCGGCCACAGCTACGGCTCGACCACCCTGTGCTACGCGGCGCAGGATAGGCGGCTGGCAGGCGAGTTCGATCAGGTGATTCTCACCGGTTCCCCGGGCGTGGGCCGTCGGATGACGCATGCCGATGAGTTCGGGGTGCCGGTGTACGTCTCGAGCGAAAAGGCCGATCCCGTAGCCAATCTGGGTACCCACAAACCGGGCCGGAAGGGGCGCGTGGGACTGGGCACGAGCCCGGCGGCGGCGATCTTCGGCGCCACCCTGCTCACCACCGACGTGCCGGTCCGTGGCCGGTACGCCGCGCAACGCCCGGGGCCGGCCCACCGCTTCCTGGTGAAGCCGCACGCCTCCTACTATCTCTGGGCCGATGAGACCGAACAGGTGCCGGGCCGCAGCCTCGACAATCTGGGATGGGTACTCGTCGGCCGACCCGAGGCCGCCGAACGCGCCGAATACCCCATCGCGCCGCGGCCGCACGGTAAGCGATGGCGGCGGAAGCGAGAAGGGCCCTCGCCACTCGAGACGGACGTCGACGCCGAGGCCGGTCCGACCAGCCGCATCGGCCGCGCGCCCGCAGACGACGGCCCGCAAGACTTCCGACACGGCGGCGGCTTTTTCCCCAACCAACCCGATGAGCCCCAGGACGGCGTGGGCTCGGACGGTGTTCCGGCGGAACGGAATCCACACCGTCTGTCCGACCGCGAGATCGAGAGCGAACAGCAACGGAGCGAAACCGAGCGTGCGCGTGTGGATCTCGCAAGGCTACTCGGCGTGGACCCGCGCACGGTGGAACTGCGAGGCGCGCTGCTACAGGTCCTCGATCAGGTGCAAATGGAGTTGCGCCTCCTCGACGACGAGGACTGGCCCGGGATCCGAGCCGAGAAACTTCCCGGCTGGCTGGGACGAGCTCTCGACCGTGAGTACCGCGCCCAGCGCGCAATGAGCGACGGAGCCACCGCGGAAGAACTCGCCCGATTGGACGCGGATACCCGCCAACTCGAAGCAGATCTCCCCACCATCCTCGGGCAAGATCAATTGGCCCCCGGTTGGCGCGCCGCCGACAGCGACGACAAGCTACACGAACTTCGGCGACTGGCCACGCGCGCAAACGCGCCGCGAGAGATCGCAGATCTCGTCGATGCCGCCGCACGCTTCCTCGGCCTGGCCCGGCCGACACCGCCTGCCACGGATTCGCCAGGCCTGGCGGGAGCGCGCCCGAGCGTCCGTGAATTGCTCACGGCCGAAGGCGATATCGCCGCGGCCGAGGAAATTCTCGATGCTCTGGTTCGCACTGCGGAGGGTCCGGTCGCAGTCCGGGTACGGCCGGAGGGAACCGACAGCGTGCGGGTCGAGGTACTCGACCATAGCCGGATCTTGCCGGTGCGTGATGAGCCGGATGAGACGACCGGGGAGGTGACGACGACCGAGGCGGGTAAGGTCACCGCGCTGTTGGACAAGTCCGGCCGGTGGGGCTTCCAGATACACACCAACGGGTCGCGCACCCGATGGTTCACTGCCGGGCAGGCCCAGTCGGTACCGGCGTCGACCGAACCCGCGGTGCGGATGAGGTTCGAGCGCGGGCAGGTTCGGCAGGGCGTGGCGCGGGCTCGCAGGGATGTCGGCCGATTCCTGTCGTACAACACGCGGCTGCCCCAGACGACAATCGATGCCGCGGTGCTCGCCCTGTCGGAATTGCTGGGGAACTCCGCGCAGTACGCGAAACAAGGTGGGGCGGAGGTCACCGTCGAGGCGGACGACACCCGCGTGCGGATCGGCATCACCGACACCTCACTCGGCTTGCCGAAGTGGCGCATCGAGAGCGACGTCGATGCAGCCGACGAGGTCGCTCCCTCACCCACCATCGACCTCGACGACATCGACGCGTTCCTGGCCGATATCGACCTGGCGGCGCTGGACTCCGCCCGGACCGACCCCGACGAACTGGGGAGCCGTGCCGATGGCGAGCACGGGCGGGGCGCGCGGATCGTGCGAGACAAGGCTTTCGCCGTCGGGACCGATGTGACCCGGCACGGCAAGACCGTCTGGGTCGAATACCGAACTCCGCCCAGGAGCTACCCAGCATCCCCGGACGACGCGCTCGACCTCCCCCGCGGGAGCGCGAACCGCGCCGACGGGGCTGTGATGGTCCCGTCACCGTGGACGAAGCGAGGACAGTCCGCGGAAGGCCCTTTCGCTTTCAGCACACCGCCGGGGGACACACCGGGTGTCGGGTCGGTCGGCTCCAGACCGCATGAACTCCGAGACACATTGGCCCGCGTCGAGGAGAGCGGCATCGATCCGACGACCGCAGCGCAGGTCAAACAGGCCATCGTCCGCCGCTACGAGCAGCAGCACCGAAAAAACACCAAGAACGGTCGATCGCAGAATTCGAGAAGTAGTGAAGCCGTAGCACAGACCATCCAGTGGCTCGATGGCCTCATGCTTTTTCGGGCGCTCGAAGTTCTCGCATCCTCTGGCCGAGCGATGCCGGCGCCGTCGTATACCGGCCCCACAGCCGAGGACCTCGCTCGTGATCCCAGTCGATTGCCGACCACCTTGGCGACGATACTCTCCGACCTCGCGAACTCCAGTTCCGAGACCACGGTGGCCGAACAGGCAAACCTGGCCGTTCTCAACATATTCAGTGAATACCTGCAGTCGGCCACCGCGTCCATATACCGCGATCACCAGCTGAACAAGCACAACTCTGCGACAGACCTCGGCTTCCCGGAAAACGTCGCGGGCGTGCTGGCCCAGCTGTCAGCCGATTCTTTTGTACGGACACAGAAGGCCCGCGCCTTGGTCGCGGATACCGCTGCGAAGATTACGACCCAGTGGCTCGACAAGACCCGCAGAAGGGCCGAGCGGAGCGAAAGCGACCTGGCAGAGCTGCTGGCCGACATCTACCGGCGCAATCACATGCCCCTGTCGCAGGGGCGGCGACGCGAACTCCAGGACCGGTTGCGCGGCATACGAGCCGAATTCGAAGAACTTGCAGCCCGCCGAACGGCTGTATCAGCGCGGATTCCGCATGTGGCAGATGCGGACGCGGCACGGTGGCCGGCGGGTTTCCTGACCGGACTCGCCGAGGTCGAACAGCTGTCCACCGCGGTCGACGCTTGGCTCGCGAGTGGGGTCCCGATCACCCCCCGCATGCTGAAGGAGATCATGAGCAGCGACCTCGCGCAGCTCGGCGGGGCCAAAGGCGAGGTCGCGTTGGCCGAACAGCTCGACGGAATCCACGCGCTGGGCACTCCCGTCCATGCCGAAACGCTGGATGGCGGTCGTTTGGAGAGCGAAGTCGACGTCTCGACCGACGGAGGCCGAATCTGGCACGAGGCAAAGAATTACACCCTCGAGTGGCAGCGGCAGCGCCAGAGCAGGCTCGAGGCACAGGCACGCAAGCAACTCCGCATCGCATATTCGAATCGCGATTACTGGGTGGATGGCAGCCCACCACAGATCAAGTGGCACTTCACAATCGGCGTCGACTCCGCGGTCCAGGCCGCCCTGGAGGCCATCCGGATCGAAGACGAGAACGGGCGGACTCTCGACGATTACCGCATCGAGGTGATCGATGGTTCGACCACCCAAGTCCCCGCCGGACCGCAGTCCGATTCCGGAGCCACGATCGCGGCGGAGCCGAATGCCGAGCGACCGGACCCGGGCGCGATCGGTGCAAAGCCGGCGCCGATCACAAGCGCGGGCCGAAAGAACGACCCGGCAATGGTGTTCACAGCCGACCCGCCCCTCGGCGACGAGGCTCGCGCCTTCGGCGTGCCGGTAAGTTCCGATCACCGGAAGGTGCTGCTATGGATCTCCCAGGGGTGGACCGATCCGGAGATCACCGAGGCGTTGCCGGACACGGGCAAGGCGTCGACCTATATCCGGGACTTGGCGTCGGCGCTCGGAATTCCCACCAAGCGCTATCTGATCGCCGCCGAAGGCGCACGCCGCGGGCTCGTTTCCGTGCAAGCGCCACTGACCGATCTCCGGGAGGTACTGACCCCGCGCCAGATCGTCGTGCTCGCGTATCTGTCTCGTGGACTCAGCAGACGGGAGATCGCGGACAAGCTGTCGATCTCGATTCGTACCGTCGACGAACACGTCGAGCGTTCACTGCCCCGCATCGAATCACCCAGTCTGGTCACGGCCATGCCTCGGATCGTCGGCGCGCTCGACGCATTCGACGAGGAGGAACTGACCAGGCTCGCCGAAACCGCGTCCGGCCCGGCCGCCCCACCGGGCGGTGGCCGAACCACGGGAAACCGGTTGTCCGCCGAGGAAGCAACAGTGCTGCGACTGGTCGGCCGCGGGTTGACCTATTCCGAAATCGCGACCGAGACGGGCATGGTCGTACGCGAGGTACGGCGCGCATTGGCCCGCGCCCGCAAGAAGGTCGGGGATTCCTCGGAACGCCGGGCCGCGGCCCTACTGGAAGAGCAGCGAGCCCGGCGCGCCGCCGGTAACGGTGCGAGTCCCGCGAAAGCGCCGGGCCGCAAGGACGACTTCGGGAGTGACGCGCTGCGAGCGGCGCGCGACCGCGTAGGTTCACCCGTTCCCACATCCGATTCCGAGACAGCTCCCACCGCGGAATTTCTGCGCAGGTCCGCGGCGGGAGCACCGAGTGCTGCCGGACAGATCCCCGAGATCGAGGATGCCCTCGACCTGCCCCGCGGTACGACCGACCGCACCGGACTCGTCGCACACCTGAGCAAGGACCCCACCATCGTCTTCGCCGACGATCCGCGGGTCGGCGACGAGGGCCACGCCAACCCCGCACGCCGGAAGGGCGAGCAGCCGAATCCCGACTCCGCCACGGCCGAGCGGATGGCAGCCGCTGCCCAAGCGAACGGATCGCTGCTGCGCCTGGTCCGCAACAGTGCCGAGGCGCGAACCCTCTTCTCCGGTCAACTGGTAGCCGAGATAGGAACCTCGGCTTCCCAGAACGCCCTGACTTTGATGATGATGGGAATCGATCCGCAAACCGCGGCCATCGTCGCAGGGCTGTCGGATGTGCCGAGGTTCGTTCTGTCCCCCTTCATGGGCTACCTCGCCGACACCGTAGAACCCACCGAAATGATGCGGAGGGCCAAGTGGGCCATGTTCGGCGCCTCCGCCGTAGCCGCGGCCACATCCGGATTCCATACGCCGTACACGGTTCCGCTCCTGATCGGCGCGAATCTTGTGAACACCGCCGCCGACACGCTGTACTCGCCGAGCGCATCCCGGGTGAACCGCGCAATCATCGGAACCGACAAACGGTTGCAGGAGGGACTCAGCCAGTACAACTCCTTCGTGACAAACCTCTCCCGGACCATCGGCAACAGTCTCGCGGGGGCGTTGCAACCGTGGATGGTCTTCGGACTCGACTCGGTGGCCTCGGGCGTCAACGTGGCGGGGCTGCAGAGGGTTCGCACGATGCCGCCCACGCCCAAAAAGACTGAGCCGCAATCGCTTCGAGGTCGATTGCGCGAGGTGTTCGTACCCGGTTTCGAAGCGTTGCACCAGGACAAGATCCTGCGCAACTACACCTGGAATCTCGTCGTCACCAACGGATATCTGGGCGCCCAACATTTCTTTTTCATCCACTCGCTGACCGCGGCCGGACTTTCCGGCGCCCAGACCTCCGCCGCATTCATCCTGCCGTCGATCGGCGGCATTATCGGCAATTCCTTGCCCAAACGATGGTTGAGCAAGGTCGACATCCGCAAACTGCTGGCCGCGAAGTACATCGGTTTGACCGGCATGGCGGCCGGCGCCTTGATCACCGCGTTCACGAACGACCCCTACATCGGCGGCGCCGGTTACGCGGCGGGCTGGGTGGCCCTGGGAGCCACCAACGTGCACACCAACGCCTACTTCAGCCGAAACGTGCCCGAGGATCGGCTCGGCCGCGCGGTCTCCTTCCTCAACCTCAGCCGAATCGCCGCCTACTCCCTGGCCGGTCTCGTCGGCGGCACGCTCATCGCCAACCAAGGAGCGACACCCACCGCGATCGGAATGACGGCGGCCATGAGCACCATCACCGCCGGATCGCTGGTACTGGACAGGGCGAGGTTCCTGGCCGCATCACTGGGGGGCATGTACGAAACACCGGCTCCACCGATCCACCACCAAGTCCCGACCCAACTCGCCGCCGAACAAGACCCACGAGCACAACTCGGCCGAGCGCACTTCCGGGCCGTCGACGGCACATTGCTGGTGGATCCGGCAGGCCGGCCCGCCGTCCCGGACGGCACCTACACGGTGACCTTCCCCACCGGTGGGATGCCCGGACGCCAACTGGGACGACAAGCGCCCTCGACCGTCGAGACGGATGTCGACGCCGAAGTGCGGGCCGCGCTCGAATCCGCGCGAGCACCCGGGGAATCCACCACACCGGCGCGCTGCGGCCTGGCAGAGCTGACCTTCGCGCGACAGCGCTTCACCGGACGCACGCCGATCGAGCTACCCGACGAAGACACCGTCACCATCCTCGAATACCGCGGATTCCACCCGAAGGAACTCGCCCAGTACGCCCACGGCAAGTGGGAAAAGGTGACTCCGGACAGCGAATTCGTCTCGCGCATAGCGAATTCCGAGCAGCCGACCGATCTGGCCCTGCTGCTCGTGCAGAATCCGAACGCGGCCGAAGACCGTATAGACGGACACCTCATCAGCCTCACCACAGACGAGGACGGCGAACTCTGGCTACACGAAGTGGTGCCGGGGCCGGACGGTACGGCGGTCGAGCACAACCTGCACGGCGACGCCGCACATCAACGCCTGGCGGACCTGCGAAACCGGAACGGCGCGAGCTTCTTCGCCATCACCTACGGAACCGACGGCCGGCCCGAAAACCCGATCGACACCACGAGCTCGACCGGCACCGAATGGGCTCACGGCACCGCCCCCGCCACACGCATCGGCCGCGCCGACGACGAGCCGACCGAGGACCCTGCGGCATCGACGAAGGAACGCGCTCCCTCACCGTCCACCCGGCTGGGCCGGGCCGAGCCCAGCGGCTCCGAGGTGAACACCTCCGCCGATTCCGAGGTCGGTCAGCGGCAGCAACCTGCCGCCTCACCCTCGCTCGCGCGCATCGTGATCCCTGGACCGCGACACGCCACGACGTCCGCCGCCACGGCCGACACGCGCGGGGATGTCGAACTGACAGCCGCGGTGCGCAACGGCGACGTGCACGCCTTCGGCGCGCTGTTCGAACGACATATCGACGCCGTTCGGCGATACGCGCGAAGCCGCTTCCGGCATGCGGACGCGGAGGAACTGGTGTCGCACGCCTTCGAGGCAACGCTCGCCGCCCTGGTGAAGGGTTCCGGGCCGGACTCCGCGTTCCGGGCATATGTGCTGACAGCGCTGCGTAACCGCGCGGCCGCGATGAATGTCTCGTACACCGAGCGAGTCGCGTTGAGCGACGACATGACTCGTTACGACGGTCCGATCCACTCCGTCGATACGGCGCTCGAAAGCCTGGACCGAGACCTCCTCGGACAGGCGCTGGCCACACTGACCGAACGCGCACGGCTGATCCTGCACAACATCGAGTTGCCGGCGACAGAACTGGCGGGGCTCATCGGCGCGCCCTCCGCCAATGCCGCGACTGTGGCACGACACCGGGCAATGGAGGAACTGCGAGCGGCATACCTGCAGGCGCAGCTTCCACAGGTACCGAACGAAACATGCCGCGGCACTGTCGAGCAGCTCGGAGCGTGGGTACGGGGACCGCTGCGTAGCAAGCGCGCCGAAAACCGGGTGAACACCCATCTGCAGGACTGTGCTTCCTGTCGCGCCACGCTTCGACAATTGATCGACGTGAATGGCGGGCTGGCTGTACGCACCCGACTTCCGGCTCCGCGCGCCGCCGGCCGACCGGCCGACGAGACCACCCCACAGGGCAGAGCCGGCAGTGTTCGCCCGCAGCGACGTGGCTCCGCTGCGCGTGGCGAGGAAAGGTTCTACCGGCTCGGGGACCTGGACCATGATCGGGCTCCCGCCGTGCTCCCCGGACAGCTGGGCAATCCCTGGCTGGTATTCGCCGACGATCCGCGGGGAGGCGAGAATATCAGCGCCGTCCGTCCGCGAATCGGCGGCCGGCCGTCGCCCGACCAGCCCGCCGGCCGGTCCGAGTCGCAGTCGTGGCTGCCGCGGATCCATGCCGCGATCACCGAAGAAATCCGTGAGGCCGACGATCCGCTGCGCGCACAACTCGCCGCCATCCTCGCCCAGCTGGACAAGCTGATGCCAGGTGCAGCACCGGTCATGCCGGATCACCGCACCGAGTTGGAGACATTTGCCCGGGCGGTGGACCGCTGGCTGCAGGTCGCGCAGACCGATCTCGGCGACGATCTCCCCGCCGGGCAGGTCGCGCACAGTGCCACCGCACGACAACACCACCTCGCCGAAGCGACCGACAGATATCGGGCCGCCACCGAGGCCCTCGCCTTCCATGCGACGAAAGTGGATGCCGCACCGGCGAATGCGTCACCGTGGGGTCGGGACCCGGCATTGCTCGACGGCGTCGACATCGCCGAGCTCGCACAGACCATCGAGGGCCTCGCAGCGGAATCGGCTCGGCTGGAATCCGATTCGGCGCCGGCCGCCGAGGTCCAGCAGATACGGCACGCCTGGACCGCAGCCTACGAGCTGTGGAATCTCGCGCAGAACCCGCGATCGGTGCCCGCCACTCCCCGCGTCGAAGCACTGATCTCCTATGCCGGCGCGGCGCGGCACTGGCTGATGGCCGTGCTGGACCGGAACAACTCGGCGAACATTTCGGCGCAGGAACAGCGAGTTGCTCAGGCTGTCGACGAGTATCGCCAGGCCGATCGCCAGGTCCGCGAGCTATTGGGGGCCTTGGAGCGACAGCCGTGGCTCGGCCTGCCGCCTCCGGCGCCGCACAAGGAGGCGGACCTCGTGCACGCGGCCGGTGTCACCGACGTCGGTCGCCGGAAAACGAATCAGGACGACTTCGCCATCGCGACCGCGGTGATCAACGGTGAACGAGTGACACTTGCCGCAGTCTGTGACGGCACCTCCGGGGAGGCGACCCGCAGCGACCGTGCCGCTGCCGTCGGTTCGGCCGCGGCATGTGCGGTCCTGGAACAGGAGGCCGCTGCCGTCGCGGCGGGCCAGACCTGGGATCCGGCGACCGTGCTGGCGAAGGCGACCCAGGCGGCCCAGGACGCCGTGCTGGACCTGATCACGCGGGAGTTTCCCGGCTGCGATCTACCACCGGTGAGCACGATCGTGCTGTCACTGGTCACCGGGACCCAGGTCTTCACCGAACGCGCCGGCGACTCCCGGGCCTACTGGATTCCACTGGACGGCGGGCCCGCGATCCAGCTGACCACCGACGACTCGGCTCTGCAGAGTTATATGGACCGGATGGGCCTGAGTGCGGAAGAGGCCGCACGCATGCCGCACGCGTCGTCGCTCACCCGTGGCCTCGGCATGAAATACGAATGGCGCGAACCGAATCCGACCGCCCACCGAATGACCGGCCGCGGCGTGGTCGCGCTCGTTTCCGACGGTCCGATCAAGAAGATCGGCTCGCCGGATGCGATCGCGGACCAGGTCCGGGGGCAACTCACGCGGAACTCGGGGAATCTCCTCGCCGCCGCGGAAGGATTTGCCACCGCTGCCGTCGAGGCCGGTAGCCGCGACAACGTCACCGTGGTGCTGATCGCCGGACCGGACCACTCGGGACGAGGCGACGCGGCGCCGGGTGCCGTGGAAACATCACCGTGGAAAACACCCGCGCGCCCGGATGTACCGGCACCCGTGGACCCGCGCACCCTGCCGTGGACCGGAGGATTCCGGCAGGGTCGCGCACGCAGGACGCCCCCCGCTGAATCGACCGGCGAAATCGGCTCAGCGCCCCGATCCGAGGAGACGAACAACGACGTTCCCGGGCAGCCCATCACCGAACAGCACGTGCCGGCCACCCCACACCGAGCGGTGTGGTCGGACAGCAGTCTGCTGATCGGAACCGAGCATTACACCGAGCCTGAATACCCTCAGTCCAAAGCGCTCATTTCGATGCTTCACGAATGGGTTGAACGCACCGACGGCCAACCCCGCGTCATCCTGACCGAGGGTCGCATCGCGCCGTACGCCGGCACGATCAAAGAATCCCTGTCCACCCAACGCGGCGAAATGGCGGTGCTCGCCTTTCTCGCCCACGAACACGGCATCGACATCGAAACCGCCGAAGAAGACCAAACCGCAGCCGCTCGGGGAGTGATAGACCAGATCAGCGAAAGAATCCATCGGGACACCACACTTGCCGCGCTGTTCAATGACGGAACCGTCCAGGAAAGCCTCTTCCTCTACTACGTCCTGAGGCAGATGCCTCAGGGAATCCGCGCGCAGGAAGGCTTCCGCCCAGATATCGAGGAACACTTACACAACGCCATCGAACTCAATCGCCACCTCCTCCAGGGAATCGACGACCCCCACGCCGAATTCGCAAGGCTCATGGCGCGCGACTACAGCCAGCACGGATTCCCCCGCACCTTCCGCGAAGACGACCTCGCCTGGCTGCTCACAGAAACCGTGGATATGCTGACCGGCGCACCTGTGATCAGCAAAGTTCAGCACGTCGCCGCAGCCACGCACCAACGCCGCCAACTCCATGCCGCCCAAACATTTTCACGCCACATGGCAAACGGCAAGGCCGTCTGCATGCTGTACGGTAACGCCCACCTTGAATTCATCCTCCCCGAAATGCCCGCATTCGCGGGCCGACCCGTCCGAGAACTGGGCCCGCCTCCGGCTGCCGAATCAACAGACCTGCCCCCGGCACGAACGACTGAAAAAGATAGCGCGAGTCGGAAATACGCGCTCCCTCAGGCCGCGCCGACCTCGAGCATCGCCGAGGACGGTCGGCAAGAGGTCGGGCACCATGTCGAGCACGGCGGTGAATCATCGATGCTCGGCGCACGGCCACGAATGATGTCCGCTGCGGACTTCGCCGCACGACTGGCCCAGGCCGAACGCTCCGGGCCGCCTGCCCGAATAACTCCCGCGGAGTGGTTCACCCAGAACAGCGTTACGGAGCTGCTCGTTTATCCTGACGGCCTACGGGTGGTCGAAAAGACGCTGTTCTCACGGGAACAGCGCACCGCCGAGATCGTGGCTTCCGCGTTCGCCTACGCCATGGACGCACCGGTACCGCCGGTCATACCAGTGGATGGCGACGACCGGACCGTGCGGATGCCGTGGCTTCCGGGTGACGTGATCGGGTGCACCGCCGACGACCCCAGCGGGATCGGCGCCTTGGAGGCATTGCGAGGCCACCCCGACGCGGAGCAATTGGGTCTGCTCGACCTGGTGATCAGCAACTGGGACCGGATCGAGAACGTTCTGCGCGACGGTGACCACCTGGTCGGCCTCGATCATGCTTTTGCCTTCCGAAGCCCCATCGACCCGAGCTCGAGCCCGTTCTCTCAGAGCTTGGTGTCTGCCGTCGATTTCCATCGTGCGCCCGACCCGTATGAGTGGGTAGCCAACCGACGAAGCAAGCCCGAACTGGAAAGATATAAGCGCAACATCCAGGCGCTGCGATCATTCTGCGAGAAATACGACTGCCCCGACTGGCACCGAGGAGCCCTGGCTCTGCTGGACAAGGTGATCGCGCACGCCCAGGACACGCATGGCGGCCGGGACACACCCGCCGCCGAGGCCGAACGACGCGACTCGACCCCGCCCGAACCTCGAATCGGGAGCCGGCCGTCGTCCGCGACCGCATACGCACCCCAACCCGACCGGCTCGCCACGGAACTACTCGGTTTCGGCCCGAGCTTCGACTATGTCGATGATCTGCTGCGCATCGCGGCGGGCGAGCAGCACGGCCCGGCGTGGATCGACAGCCCCGACTACTGGGATTGGCAGTTGAACTGGCTGGCCGAACGCGGGCCCCGGCTGAGTGTGCTCGCGGCATTCTCCGCTGCCGCGCTGGAGGCGGAAGCGGCTCTCGGCCTTCCCAATACGAGCGGCCGCAGGTTGCTCCTCGAACAGTCCCGGCCCCGCACGCCAGGCGAGATGCTGCCCATCTACAAATACGGGACGATGTGGGGAGGTGAACCGGAGCAACCCAGCGGACCCGACACCGCGGCACATGCCAGCGCCATCGGCCGCGCGCAGCGGGACCTGTCGCTGGACGAGCTTCCGCAGTATCCCTACCTTACGATGATCGCGGCACGACCGATCCTGCAAGTCGATCGTGACATGACCCGAAAACACTTGCGGCCGGGAGAGTTCCGGCATTTCGATGCGATTCCCCGCGACGGTGTCTACGGATTGAACTATCCGGGTTGCCGAGCCCTGGACCGGCAGACACCGGCGTACTTCCGAGCGCGATACGCGGGCGACAGTCTGCTTCCGATGATCGCCTGCCGCCCGGTCTACGACCGCTTCCTGAACCACTGGATCGAGCCGTATCAGCTGCGTCACGCCATGCGGTTGCGCGACGGATTCCATGGCACGACATCGGCGGAGGGGCGAATTGCCCAGTGGTTCACATCCATCGTCGCGGATGTGCTGGCCGCCCCACCCGATGCCGCTCCCGAGATCCTCGACGACGCCCTGCGCACACAACTGCGCCGAACCCGTCCGTCCACACCCGCGAACGAAAGGCTGCGGCTCTTCGCGGAGACAACGCACGAGTTGCTGGGTGGTGACTACGACTTCGGCCACTACCTGCGGCGCCGCGATCATCCGGAAACCGAGGGATACATCCGGACCGTGCGCGAAACCGTCCTGCGTCGCCATCCGGCCGCGGCGGTCGCCCGCGTCCCGTTCCTCGCCAACATCATCGATGCGACCGGTACCGGCGCGGCGCGCAGCGCCCCGGAAGGCCCCAAGCCCGCCGCGCCGACCGGAGAGCGCCGTGGCCCGGTGACCCTCTTCGCCCCCGAGTTCGATCCGACGATCCTCGATCGTCCGGTCCGCGGCGTGGACCGCCGGCCGGTCGAACATGTTCCCGCAGAACCGATGTGGGCGATGGGTTTCCATCATCGGCCGGACGGGCGATCGTACGAGGCGCCGGATACACCGCACGACGCGAATGCGCGGGCCGGTGCGGGAGAGAGCACGAACCCACTGCTCACCGCCGCAGACCAGCCGTTCGGCCTGCCGCCGCTCGATCGGATCACCGTGGCGCACATCTGGGAGGCAGTCGAACAAGCGAAGAGGGACGATCAACGGGCGATGGCGGCGATCGTCGCGAATCCGGAGGCGGCAACGTTCGAGAACACCGTGCGACCCTACGCTGAATTGGGTCACACCTATGCTCTGGTCAATACGATCTCGAAAGTCGTCGCCACCGCCGATTCCGAGATGGACGCGATTTTGCCGGAACTGGCGAAATGGGCGAACCGGCACCTGCGCGAGCTCCGATCGAACGAGAAATTCCGTGACAGAATTCGAGATCTGCACGACCGTCTCCGACGCAACGAACTCGAGTTGACGCCTGGGCAGGCGGAGCATGTGGAACGGATCCATCGTGATTCGACCCCGGAGCGGCGAGTTCTGTCCGACGCGGACCGGGACCGGCTGGTCGCGATCGAGGACGAGTTGATCGAGTTGTACGACACCTACGTCCGCAACCAGCGCGAGGCAACCGAACAGGCCGCGCTGCACTTCGATGATGTGGCGGCACTCGACGGATTGTCGGAAAGTGAAATTGCCAGAGCTCGAGCCGTTGCCGAGGCACGGGGACGGTCCGGCTACCTGTTGAAGCTCGCCGGCAACCGCAGCGGCAGCCGGCAACTCGTCATCGACAGGCTGACCGACCCCGATACCCGACGTCGCCTACACCAGGCGACGACGACGCTGTGCGTCGGCGGCGAATTCGACAACACCAGGATCGCCGACCGGATCTTCGCCCTGCGGGCCGAAAAGGCCCAACTGCTGGGTTATCCCAATTTCGCCGAATACGCCAGTGTCAACGAGCCAATCAGTCCGGCACGATCACTGGAATTGATATTGAATGTCGCGCCCCTGGCCGCTGCGACGGCCGCACAGGAGTACCGCGACGCGGCAGCGAAGACGGGTCGAAAACAACTCGAACCGTCCGACTACTACAACGCGCGATCGCGATCCGCAGCGGCGTCGGTCCCGTCGGCCGCCACGGCCGCCGGCGACGTGCGCGATCACTTGTATTTGGGCATGACTTCCGAAGACAACCACGGGATCGTTCACGATGGCTTGTTCTTCACTGCGAAGAAACTGTTCGACCTCGATTTTCGTCCTCGTCCGGACATCCGCACCCACCATCCCGACATCCAGGCATTCGAGGCGGTCGATGCCCAGGGCAAGACACTCGGCCTGCTCATGCTGGATCTTTTCGCCCGGCCCGGAAAACGCGGCGGCGCCTGGACCGAGCAATTGATCGCGAAATACGAACCCACCGGACAGGTCCCGGTAATAGTTCTTTCGATGAACCATGCCAAACCGGCCGCGGGCAAGCCCGATTCTGTCGAGTGGGATCAGGTCCGCCTCTTGTTCCACGAGTTCGGGCATGTGATCAACATCGTGTTCGGTGACAGCGTGCTCGAGCGCACCGGTACCCGCATTCCACGCCACTTCGGCGAGGGGCCCGGAAAAGTCATGGAAATGTTCCGCGACCACCCACTCGTGTTTGCCAACTACGCCAAACACCACCGAACGCGCCGGCCCATGCCGGCACATCTGATCGAAACGCTGCGCGTCGCAACCACATCCCGAGGCGACAAGACCGTTGCGGACCTGACGCTGTCCCTGCTGGATCTGGCGGTGCACATGCAGCCGGCCGGAGCCCCGATCGCCAGCACGACCGGAGCAGCCCTCGAACAGGTGGGGGCATCGGAACTCGACCTGCCATGGTTCGAGAACATCTGGCGCAAACAATTTTTCGGCCATATTTGTGCGCCGCCGACCAAGGAATACAACTACGAAGGAACCTACGGCTCCTACGTGACCACCGAAATGTTCGCCGCCGCCGCGCGTGAGGCGTACAAGCGTGAGTTCGGAGACGGCGCGGAGGCACTGGGTCCCGAGGCAGGGCGCTGGCTGATCGACAACATCTACCGGCACCACGAATCCAATCTCCGGCCCGTCGTCGAGGCTTGGCTCGCCTCCGACCCCCACGGCCTTGCCTTCGCCAGAAGCCGAGGCCTGCACGAACCGAGTGCCCCCGCGCCAGGACACACCCCAGCCATTTCCGCCTCGCGAGCGACGCCGTGGAGTTCCGGCAAGGCGGCCCCACAGAATCACAAGAACCGCGCCGACCTCACCGACCCGGACCTCCACGCATAGATACCCCTCGCCGGTTCGCTCTCCTGAAACCGGCCACCGCAGACTGCCGTGCCCGGGCCGGTACCGCCCCCGCGCCGTACCATGGCCTCATGACCGAACAGGACATCCTTGCTCATATCCAGGACCTGGTGAAGCAGGAGCATCAGCTGCGGTCCAAGGCCACCAGCGGGGAACTCGATCCCGAGACCGAACGGGCCAAGCTGGCCGATCTCGAGGTGATGCTCGATCAGTGCTGGGATCTGCTGCGGCAGCGGCGGGCCCGCATCGAGCAGGGCGGCAACCCCGACGAAGCCCAGGCCAACCCCGTGAAGCAGGTCGAAGGGTACCTGCAGTAACGGTTACCATCGGGTAATGGTTGACATCACGACCGCCGACGGCGTTGTCCGCGGTCTCCGGCGGCGCCGCATCGCGCAGTGGCGTTCGATTCCCTTCGCCGCACCGCCCGTCGGCGATCTTCGCTTCCGCGCGCCGCAGCCCGTCGAGAGCTGGTCCGGGGTGCGCATGGCCACCGAATACGGATTCGCCGCGATGCAGCAGCGCGACGGCGCCCGCATCGGCCCGCGCGGCCCGCAGCCGACGAGCGAGGACTGCCTGACCCTGAACGTCACCGCGCCTCTGGAACCGGCCACCGCGCCCCGGCCGGTCATGGTGTTCATCCACGGTGGCGGTTATGTGCTGGGCACCTCGGCGCTGCGGCTGTACTCCGGCGCCCGCCTGGCATTGCGCGGCGATGTGATCGTCGTGTCGTTCAACTATCGGCTGGGCGCCTTCGGCTACGTCGACTTCAGTGAATTCTCCACGGCGACAAGGCCGTTCGAATCCAATCTGGGGCTGCGCGACCAGGTGGCGGCCCTGCGGTGGGTGCAACGCAATATCGCGGCCTTCGGCGGTGATCCGAACAATGTGACCATCTTCGGCGAATCGGCCGGCGCGCACGCGGTGGTCAGCCTCCTCGCCACCCCGGCGGCGGCCGGGCTGTTTCATCGGGGCATCGCGCAGAGCGCGCCGGCGGACTGGTCGCTGACCGCCGAGGAGGCGCGGATCTTCGCCCGGCGCTGCGTCGAAAATCTGGGCGTCGACAATCCGGGCGCCACGTCGCGAGCGGCGGCCGAGGCGCTGAGCAGCGCCGGCGCGAACGACATCCGCAAGGCCGCCGACCGCGCGATCGGCGATGTGCTGTGGCGGCAGCCGGGCAGCTTCCCCGCCGCCCCGGTCGTCGACGGCGAGTTCCTGCCGATGGATCCGATCGATGCCATCGCCGCCGGGCGCGCCCACGCCGTCCCGCTGATCATCGGCACCAACCGCGACGAGGCGACCCTGTTCAAACGCTGGGACCGCAGCCTGCCCACCACCCCCGGACAACTGCACGTGGCGCTGTCGCGATGCGGCGACGCCGACCTCGAAAAGCGGGTCGTGGCAGCCTATCCCGGCTATCCGTCACGGCGGGCCGCCGTGCGCATGGGCGGTGACTTCGTCTTCTGGCGTCCCACCGTGGAGGTGCTCGAGGGCCACAGCCGTCACGCCCCGACCTACGCCTATCGGCTCGACTACGCTCCGCGCGCGGTCCAGCTGGCCGGCTTCGGCGCCACCCACGCCCTCGATCTGATTCCGGTGTTCGGCGGGGTGGACAGCCCCATCGGACGCGGCCTCACCGCGGCGGGCGGCTATCGGGACTTCCTCGCGGTGCAGCGCGAATTCCAGGACAACTGGCTCTCGTTCGCCCGCAAGGGAGAGCCGCTGCCGTCCTGGCCGCAGTACACCGAACAGCGCCG
Organism: Nocardia aobensis NBRC 100429; assembly: GCF_000308375.1. Classification (GTDB taxonomy): domain Bacteria; phylum Actinomycetota; class Actinomycetes; order Mycobacteriales; family Mycobacteriaceae; genus Nocardia; species Nocardia aobensis. The sequence goes on from NZ_BAFQ01000167.1 coordinate 122,070, forward strand.
CAGCACCCGCATCATCGACAGCCCGGCGCGGGTGGAGGTCGATCCGGATCGCACGAAACGGCTCGCGTGGCACGGAGTCCGGGTTCCGGCCCTGGTCTGAACTACTTGAGCAGCCGGGACATACGCCGATCGGCGAGGATCTTGCCGCCGGTCTGGCAGGTCGGGCAGTACTGGAACGATTTGTCGGCGTAGGCGACCTCGCGCACGGTGTCACCGCAGACCGGGCACGGCAGTCCGGTCCGCGCGTGCACCTGCATGCCCGACCGCTTCTCCCCCTTGAGCCGCGCCGCGTCCTGACCGACGGAGCGGGTGATCGCGTCGGTGAGGATGCCGCGCATCGCCCGGTACAGCTCGGCGACCTTGTCCGCGCCGAGGGTGGACGCGGTGGCGAAGGGCGAGAGCCGGGCGGCGTGCAGGATCTCGTCGGAGTAGGCGTTGCCGATGCCGGCCAGCACGGTCTGATCGGCCAATACGGTTTTCAGTCGCTGCGAGGTGCCGGCGAGGAGTTCGGCGAAGTGGTCCTCGGAGATCTCGAGCGCGTCGGGGCCCAGGCGGGCGATTCCGGGCACCGACTGCGGGTCCTCGGTGATCCAGACCGCGAGCCGCTTCTTCGTTCCGGCCTCGGTGAGATCGAAGGCGGGCGTCGCGCCCTCGGGGGTGAAGAAGTGGACCCGCAGCGCCAGTGGGCCTTTCCCCGGTTTCGGCGGCGCGGCACCGGGTTCGTCGATCCAGCGCAGCCAGCCGCCACGGGACAGATGCGTGATCAGCCACAGCCCGTCGCAGTCGAGACCCAGATGCTTACCCCAATGCCCGGCGCCCGTGACGTCACGCCCGGACAGCGCGGTCACCGGCGGATCGAACGTCTTGAGCACACTCAGCGCCGCGACGTCGACCCGCCCGACAACCGCGCCGACGGCATGCTCGACCAGAAACTGTTCGAGCGCCATGATCTCCGGCAACTCGGGCATTCCCGCAGCCTACCGGCGCCCACCGACAACCGGCCGCATTCACGCGGCGGCCGCCGGCCCGGCCGCCGCGAACGGCCGCGTTCCCACCGGGAGAACACGGCCGTCGGCATCACGGAACGCGCGAATCACAACGGAACGCGATTCGGATCACATCTGAGCGGGAGCGGCCTGCGGCGGTGTGGCCACACCGGGGGCGACCGCACCCTCGATCGCGCCCACTCCGGCGCCGATCGCGGCACCCGCGGCGGCGGCCGGCGCCGCGATCACCGCGTAACCGATGGCGGCGCCGACGACCGGCATGACGACCAGGCCCGCGGGCAGGAACGGGATTCCGGCGATGAAACCGGCGACCGCGCCGACGACCGCGCTGGTGCTCGCGATCGGGCTGCTGACGATATTGCCCACGCTGGACCCGATCACCGCGCCGCCGAGGGTGTCCGCGGCGATGCGGTCGGAGCGCGACGGCTCGAATCCGGCCGAGTCCAGCGTCTGCGCCAGCCCCGCCTCGGTCTGCGCGGCCGAATCGTTGATCTGCGCGGTCAGCTGCGGATCGATGAAATCGGGCCGGGGCGTGACGACCGAACCGATCCGGATGGTGCCCTCGGGGGCCTTGATCGGCGCCACCGGCGGCGCCGGATGGGCGAGGTCGGGCAGATGCAGTGCGCCCGGATTCACCATGGCCGGCGCGGTGAGATCGGGGACCGCCCGAGTGCTGTTGGCGGCGTTGCGGTTCGCCGACACGGCGCCCGGGGCGGGCGCGGCGGCGGGCGCTTCGGCGGAGGCATTCGGTTCGGCGTCGGCGACCGGCGCGGCGAAGGGCGGTACGGCCGGATCGGTCGCGGCACTCGGCTGGAACTGCCACGGGTTGGCCTGCGCGACCACGCGTGCCACGGCATCCGCCGCGCCGGCGGCGACGGTCCCGGCGTCCGGCAGCATCCCGGCGGCCGGCGCCACACCCGAATCGGCGGTCGGCGCGGCCGCCCCCGCGACACCCGTCTGCCACAGCGCCACGGTCAGTGGCAACGCGCCGATGACGAGTGAGGAACCAACGCGCCGGCACCACTGCCCCGATGCCGCCGAATGCTGCCCTGCCATGAAAACCTCCAGTCGGATTTCGATCGAATGACAGTGATTCGAACCGGCCGGTGGTCTGGATCACATTCGTATCGATTTATTCCACAGCAATTTTGGGGCTATTTCGGACATATCCGCGGCACGAACGTCCGCTAATCGGCTCTGCGCAAGAGATATATGTCCATCACCCATCCTTTGGCTTCCCGAAGTTCGTTGCGGCGCCGGACGATTCGATCCTCGACCGCGCGCAGCGGACCCTCGATCAACGTCTCGTCCGGCATCCCCAGGTAGGCGCCCCACCAGATGTGCAGATCGTCGCCGGGCACCTGCGTGAACGAGCATTCGCCGTCGAGCATCACCAGCGTCGACCCGTCGGCCGCCACGCCCTCGGTGCGCAGGCGGCGACCGGTGGTGATGTGCACCGGTTCGCCGATCTCGTGCAACACGATGCGATGAGCCGCCGCCAGGGCCTGGGCGCTGGTGACGCCCGGGATCACCGCGTACTCGAATCGCGTTCCCGCGTCCAGCACTCGCTGCACCATCCGCAGGGTGCTGTCGTAGAGCGAGGGATCACCCCAGACCAGGATGCCGCCGACCCCCTCGGTGGCATCGAATGCCTCGGCCAGCAGTCCGGCGCGGCGGCGATGCCAGTCCTCGACCACCTCGCGGTAATCGGCGGCGCCCTCGACCGTGCGTTCACGCGGCGGATCGGCGATGGACACCACACGATGCTCCGGAGCGGCATGTCCGGCGAGGATCGCGGCGCGGACCTCGGTCAATTCCCGCTTGGTCTCGCCCTTGCCGATGACGAAGAACGTGTCGACCTGCCGAATCGCCTCGACCGCCTGCACGGTCACCTGCCGGGGATCACCGGCGCCGATTCCGATCACATAGAGCATGCGCACGGTGCCCCAGGCTAGCCAGCGGACCACCACGCGATGAGGGCGGTGGTCGCCCGAAGGCTAGGCTTGCGGATATGGACGGCGCGCCCGGAAACGACACTCAGTACGAGGATCTGCTGCGGCTGGTACTCGAGCGCGGTACGCCGAAATCCGACCGCACCGGGACGGGTACGCGTTCGATCTTCGGACACCAGCTGCGCTACGACCTCTCCGCCGGATTCCCGCTGATCACCACGAAAAAGGTGCATCTGAAGTCGATCGTCTACGAATTGCTGTGGTTCCTGCGCGGCGATTCCAATGTCCGCTGGCTCCACGACCACGGCGTCACGATCTGGGACGAATGGGCCGACGCGCACGGTGAACTGGGCCCGGTCTACGGGGTCCAGTGGCGCAGCTGGCCTACGCCGGACGGCACCCATATCGACCAGATAGCGCAGGTTTTGCAAACCCTGCGCACCGACCCGGACTCCCGCCGGATCATCGTCTCGGCCTGGAATGTGGCGGATCTGCACAAGATGGCGCTGGCCCCCTGCCACGCGTTCTTCCAATTCCACGTGGCGGACGGAAAACTGTCCTGTCAGCTCTATCAGCGCAGCGCCGACCTGTTCCTCGGAGTGCCGTTCAACATCGCGAGCTACGCCCTGCTCACCCATATGGTCGCGCAGCAGACGGAATTGGAGCCCGGCGATTTCATCTGGACGGGCGGCGACTGCCACATCTACGACAATCATCTGGCCCAGGTCCGCGAACAGCTGAGCCGCGAACCGTATCCGTTCCCCCGGTTGCATCTGCGGCCCGCGCCGAGCCTGTTCGACTACACCTTCGAGGATGTGGAGGTGCTCGACTACCGCCATCATCCGGCGATCAAGGCGCCGGTGGCGGTATGAGCCGCATCGGGTTGATCTGGGCGCAGACCCCGGCCGGGGTGATCGGCGCCGACAACGCCATCCCGTGGCGAGTGCCCGAGGATATCGCGCATTTCAAAACGGTCACCGGCGATCATCCGGTGCTGATGGGCCGGCGCACCTGGGATTCGCTGCCCGCGCGCTTCCGGCCGCTGCCCGGACGGCGCAATATCGTCATCACGCGGCAATCGCAGTGGTCCGCGCCGGGCGCCGAACGCGCCGACTCGGTGGCCGGCGCCATCGCACTGGCCGCCGCGGAGACCGTGTGGATCATCGGTGGCGGCGAAATCTACCGGCAGGCAATGGATTACGCGACCGACCTGATGGTCACCGAAGTCGACACCGATATCCCCGGGGACGCCTACGCACCCGCGATCGAGGGCGAGTGGCAGGTGGAGGACGCGCCCTGGTCGCAGTCGCGCTCGGGTCTGCGTTACCGGATCCGGCGCTTCGCCCGCGACACCGCCCCGGCGACCGTCGGCTGAACGGGCCCGGCAGGTCTCGAACCCGAATCGCATCGGCGAAACGCCCGACCGGGCGAGGTGGGTCCGGCATACTCAGCGATATCCAGCCTGTGACCACAGCCCCGATTCCGGCTGAACCGCGAGAGGCAGATCATGGACAAGAAATCGCTGACGGCGGCGGCTCGCCAGCAGCTGAAGCTGGCCGCGTCCGCCACGAGTGGGCGCAGTTCGCAAACCCTCTACGGCGGCCACACCCACAGCCTGCGCCAGACCCTGATCGCGCTGACCGCCGGCCAGAGCCTGGCCGAGCACGAAACTCACGGTGAAGCCACCCTGCAGGTTCTGACCGGAACCCTGATTCTGATCTGCGGCACCAACGAGTGGAAGGGATCGCCCGGCGATCTGCTGGTCATTCCGTCGGCCCGGCACAGTGTGAAAGCGATCGACGACGCGGTATTCCTGCTGACCGTCGCGAAGTGAGGCGGGTCTCGCCGGGCCGGGCCGTGCGCACGCGCTGTCGGGCGGGCACCGTACCCTGTTGATCATGGGTGAGCCGCAGCCGATCCTCGATCCGCTCTCGCGCGCCGCGATCTTCCTCGTCGCGACCATCGATGAGGGCGGTGAGCCGGTGGTGCGCGATCTTCTCGCCGAGTTGGCGGGACTGCGGCGCTCGATCGGATTCCGGGTGCCGCAGACGCAGCTGTCCTGCGTGACGAGTATCGGTTCCGCCGCCTGGGATCGGCTGTTCGCCGGTCCGAAACCCGCTGAACTGCACGAATTTCCGGGCTACGCCGGGCCGAAGCATCAGGCCCCGGCCACGCCGGGCGATCTGCTGTTTCACATCAAGGGCGAATTGCCGGACGCCTGTTTCGAATTGGCGATGCTGATCGGTTCCCGATTGAAGGGTGCGGCCACGATCATCGACGAGACGGTCGGATTCCGCTATTTCGAACAGCGCGATCTGCTCGGCTTCGTCGACGGCACCGAGAATCCCGAGGGTCCCGCCGCGGTCGCCGCGGCGCTGATCGGTGACGAGGATCCCGACTTCGCCGGCGGAAGTTATGTCGTCGTGCAGAAGTATCTGCACGATCTGGAGGCGTGGAGTTCGCTGACCGTCGAGGAGCAGCAGCTCGTCATCGGCCGTACCAAACTCGAGGATCTGGAACTGTCCGACGAGGACAAGCCGGCGGATTCCCATGTGGCGGTCAACACCCTGATCGATCCGGACGGGACCGAACGCCAGATCCTGCGCGCCAACATGCCCTTCGGCAGTGTCCGCGAGGGCGAATTCGGCACGTACTACATCGCTTACGCGGCCACCCCGGATGTCACCGAGCGGATGCTGGTGCGCATGTTCCTCGGCACCGACGAAGCGCCGTACGACCGGATTCTCGATTTCTCCACCGCGATCACCGGCACGCTGTTCTTCACCCCGGCCAACGATTTCTTCGACGACCTTCCCGACGCCCCCGAGCAGGAGGCGGATGCGGAACAGGACCTGGAACTCGGGGCAGCCGGTATCGCCGAGCTGTCCGCGGCCGCGCCTTCCGGCGACGGCTCTCTCGGTATCGGCACGTTGAAAAGG
>NZ_BAFQ01000166.1 GCF_000308375.1 Nocardia aobensis NBRC 100429
ACCGCCGTGACGGCCAGCCCAATCACAGCGTTCGTGGCACGTGGTCATCCGAGCCCAAGGGCTAAGACCGTGTCTCATGTCGTTGGTTTCGCCAACTTCTTGTAGCACGTCAATGTCGCTGCGAGGGTGAGGAAGCCGAGGAAGTGCGTTGGCTTGCGGTCGTAGCGAATGTTGAGCCGGTGGTAGCCGGTCAGCCAGGAAATCGTGCGTTCGATCACCCATCTGTGACGACCGAGCCGCTCGGAAGGCTCGATGCCTTTGCGAGCGATCCGGACGCCGATACCTCGGCCGTGCACCCATTGACGCAGGTCTGCGGCATCGTAGGCTTTGTCGGCGTGCAGCTTGCGGGTTTACGTCGCCGTGGGCCGCGTCGGGATCGGACTGCGGAGATCGCTTTGACCAGCGGCCGCAGCGCTTGTGCATCATTGGTGTTGGCGGCCGAAACACCCACGGACAGAGGAATTCCGGTGCGATCGGACAGGACGTGGATCTTCGAGCCGGATTTGCCGCGATCGACCGGGCTCGGCCCGGTCACAGGTCGCCTTTTTTGGCTCGCACCGACGCCGCATCGATTACCGCTCGCGACCAGTCGACCAAGCCTTTGCTGCCCAGCTCGTCCAGCACGGCCCAGTGTAATCGCCGCCAGAGACCGGCTTCGGTCCACGCGCTGAATCGGCGGTGTGCGGTCGAGACGGTGACACCGAACGATGGTGGCAGCATCCGCCAGGCACAGCCGCTGGTCAGCACGAACACCACAGCAGTGAACACGGCACGCTCGTCGGTCGGCACGGTGCCACCACCCTGCGGACGCGGGGTGAATTCCGGCAACAGCGGCCGGGCCAGAGCCCACAACTCGTCCGGGACAAGGCATGACAACTCATCGACCACACGTCGAACATCATGCAGCACAACCAGATCCGACGAAACACAACCGAATCACAACCACGTAAGACACGGTCTAAGGCGAAACCCGGCACCGGTCTGCGGACAAAACCGGGCTCACCCGATCGACTTGCGACAGATCCCCGCTCTGTGCCTCGCGACTACAAGGCTATCCAAGTGTGCTCGGTCAGTTGACTCTTGGGCCTCGCGGCTGGCAAGCGTGCTCGAAGTCGGCCTGGACAATCCCAGCCAGCGCCTGCATGTCCCCCCGTCTGGGATGCGCTGTGACGACTTCGGAATCGTCGTCGCCCGTAACGACTCCGAGGGACCGATTCTGATGCGCGACGGATTCGTACCCGTTCCGTGCGCGGCAGGGATGCCGGGCGCATCTGCCGCGGCCTGGCGCTGCTGGATTTTCGGCATGGCTGACCATCAACACATCCGGATGCACCAGCTAGACAAACCCGTCGCGGACGGACGGCCGCTGTCACCAATCGGGGCGTCCCCGCCAACTCGTCGGCACCAGCAAGGTCGCGTGAGATTCGCCGGACTTGCTCCCCAAGTGAGAGTCACGCTCGCCCACGCACCTAGCAAACGCATCTCCGGCGGCGCAGACACAGTGAGCGACGCGGCGCGGCGCCTGGACGAGCCGGCCGTGCGAGGCCCCCTGGGAGTTGGGGGAATCGAACCCCTAACCCCTGCCTCACAAAAGTCGAGCTGAGCCGTTCGATGCAACGTCTCCGCCGGTAGCGACAGGAATTTCACGAAACTTCGCGCAATTTTCCGCCGCAAACCATACCCGGTCTCTGCTGACACCGTCAATAACTCCTCCCTGCTACTGACGGCGTCAGCAGACCGATCGACCACACGTGACGGGTCCCAGCAGACCGCGTCGCTATCAAGCACGCTGGACGCGCACGCGTACTTCAGGGATTCGCGCAAATGACGAACAAGCGTCCCCGACCCCGGTTCGCGTGATGTGCACCACATTTCTGTCGCAGATGAGGAGGTACGTGCCCGATGCGTGACACAACTGTTCGTTTTACCTATCGACAGGCTCAGAGTGGAGGTGTTCGATGGACACAACCATCTCGCCACCGGCTACGAGCAGAGACGTTGTTGCGCACCTGCGATCTTCCCGGCGCAGCGGCGGTCGGAGGGGATCGAAACCTCATGAGCGTCGATATCTCCTGTCCCGCTTGCGGATACGACGACTGCGTGCAGAGCGTTCCCGCGATCCGCGCTTCGGGAACTTCGACGGTGTATGACACCGACTACTACTCAGGTGTCGGAGTGAGTTCGTCGGGTCTGGTGCCGGTCATGGGCTCCTCGCTCGTTGAGCGAACGCAATCCAGTTATTTGGCACAATCACTCGCGCCCGAGCCTGGCTTCCGGGCTGCTGGTCGCCTCACAACCCTCGCAGTGGCGCTGAGCTTGCCTGCGGTCGTGTATTTCGCCGCTGCGGGCGTGCTGATTAGCCGTCCACATCCGGACGTCTCGACTGCTTCGATTTTGATTGGGGCTTTTGGTTTTGCGCTTTTCCTCGCGCTGCCGTCGTTGCTGATTTTGTGGTTCGCGTTCCGGAGACTGCGACGGTCGGCCCGGATTCGCCGCGGCGCGCCTGCGGCTTATGCGGTGTGGCGCGCAGGGGTGTACTGCCATCGATGTGGCATGTGCTTTTGGCCCTTCGCGCCCGCCGCTGGAATCCCGGTGCGACATCCGGTTTCCCCAGGCGGTTTCCAGGGGATCGTATGGAACGCCGGGGGCTACCTCAACGACGCGTGATCGCCCGTAAACAACGCTCTTAGGACTTCACTGCCGCAGGCCCGGCGTAGTTCGCTTGCGCACCGTTTGGTCGGCGATCCCGGCGGCAGGGCATTTCCAGGTTCCCAGTTAGGGCGATTGTTCTGCCGATTCCACGGACCGCTGCGGCTCGTTGAGCGGTGGATCGCTCTCAGGATGTGCCGTCTGCACGCCTGGTTCAGGCTCTGCCCGTCCGGCGGCAAGTAGTTGCCGCGCGTTCTTGACGCTGATTTCGAGTAGTTCGGCGATGTCGTCGGTGCTGTAGCCGTGCTCGTTCATGCGCGCCACGGCCGACGTCTGCCTGGTGTGGTGCACGGCGATTTCGGTTGCGGCGGCCTGTTCGAGGTGACCGATCTTTTCGTGCAACGCTCGGATGCGGCGGTCGCGGCGTTGTTCAATCGTTGAAATCGCTTGCCACGCTGACCAATAACCTCGCACGGCGTCGCTGACATTCTGTTCGCGTTGACGTTCGACCGCGCGGCGGCGATCCAACACTTCCCGCGAATGATGTAGCCGCGCAGCAAGTTCCCCAGCGTCTTGCCTGCGTGCGCTTCTGCTTGTACCGGGGTCGTTCATCTCGGGATCTCCCAAATTCTGGGTGAGATCAACCCGCGCCTCGCACCTCAACGATACGCCCAACCCCGGCCATCCGGCGCCGCCGCGTCCGCAGCAACGCGGTCAGGCGACGTCAGCCGTCAGCTCGCGTTGCCCCTCGTCTCTGTCTTCTGCGCTGCCCCTGTTGTCGAAAGGAGTCCCTGTGACCGAAAGCCAGCTCGTCGCTGTCGCTGATGTCGCGTCGGTGGTGTCTCGGTGTTTGTCCGATCTCGAGCCGGTGTTCGAGCAGATCGACTGGGCCGAGGACGAAATTGCCCGCGCGCAGCGACGCCATCCCCGCCACCGCAACACCCTCTACCACTCGTTCGCGTTGTTGATGCCGACTCATGAGCGGATGCGGCAGGAATTCGTGTTCCGCTCGCACTGCCGTGAACTGCTCGACCGCGTCGCCGCAGGCCTGTCTCCGGCGCCGGGGACCGCAGCCGAGGTCGCGCTCGCGGTCATGCACGCCAGCCAGAAAGCCCCGCTCAACACCGCCGCGTTCGGCCTCTACGTACGCATGTGGATCCAGGCCGGATTCCCTCCCTTGGAATCGGTGACCGGTTCACACGAACACTACGAAGCCATCGCGAAGTCGCGCATCGACGAACTGGAAGCCGAGACACGCACCCGCCTGTCCGTGACCGACCGCGTCCTGAGGTCTATCGACTGTCCGGGCCGCCACCACGGCCAACCCGCCGACGACTGCGAATACGCCCGTCCCAGCCTGGCCGCCTGACCGAAGGCCGCAATCCCGATCGCCTGCTCGCCGTTGTTCTTGCTTGCCCCTGTTCCTGTCCGTGTCCCGCGCCGGTCGACTCCGTTGTCGGCCGGCGCTTTTCTGTTGTGGAGGGTGTGTGCGTTCATGACCGATCCGATCCTCGGCCCGCCGTGCGCGATCTGTGACGGCACGGCATCCGGAACGGAGCTGTGCATCGCGAATGCCGCTGTCTGTGAGTCATGTTGGCAGCAACTGCCCCGATGCGATTACTGCCGGACCCCGTCACTGCGGTTGACTCGCACCGCTGAGGAATCCGAGTTGTGTGCTCACTGCTTGACCGGGTGGGCGGGGTGTGTGTCGTGCCGGGGGTTGACCGGCCCGCACTTGCGCACCGACACCGATCACCCGGTGTGCGCCCGTTGCGCGGGCGCGTTGTTCGCCGCGTGTTTCAGCTGCGGGCGTTTCAGTGCCGACAGCCGCTACATCTCCGGCGGGCACCGCGCCTGCCCCCGCTGCGCCAGCCAATACCGCGCCTGCCCCGACTGCGACACCCTCGTCCAACCCGGGCATCGGTGCGAGGCGTGCGCCCACAGGGGGAAGGTGTGGAACTACACCTACCGTCCCGACCCTCGCTTCCACGGCACCGGCCCCCTCTACCTCGGCCTCGAGTTGGAAATCATCGTCCCCGAACACCGCGTCGCCACCTGCGCCGCACTCGCCACCGACCACCTCGGTGACCTCGGATATCTGAAACGCGATTCGTCCATCAGGCCGTGCGGGTTCGAGCTCGTCAGCCATCCCATGTCCTATCGGTACGCGATCGACGAGTTCCCGTGGCCGCTGCTCGAGCAGCTGCGCCGGCTCGGGTGTGAGGCCGATGCCTCGGTGGGGCTGCATGTGCACGCGAGCCGTGCTGGGTTCGCCAACCCGGCGCATGTGTATCGGTGGCTGAAATTGTTGTACCGCAACGAAACCGCGGTTACTCGGTTGGCGCGTCGGCGCACGCATTACGCCCAGTTCGACAGCACGGCCCGCGCACGTGCACTTCACACCGCCAAGGGCCCGCAGCACGCGCTCGGGCTCGAGCGATATCAGGCGATCAACCCGTTGCCGCGACACACCTTGGAGGTGCGGGTGTTCGCCAGCTCGCTGGATGTGCAGCAGGTGCAGGCCGCACTCGCGTTCACCGCCGCCTCCATCGACTACACCCGCGGCCTGCGGGTCGCCGACATCCGCGCCGGCGCCTGGGACTGGCCGCGTTTCGCCGCCTGGGTCGCCACACGCCCCGACTATCAGCCGCTGGCCGCGGAAATGGAGG
>NZ_BAFQ01000165.1 GCF_000308375.1 Nocardia aobensis NBRC 100429
GTCGACGCCGAATTCCCGCACCGCCACGGCATTGCACGGCACTGGCCGCTGAGCACCGGGCATCGGCCGGAGCCTGCGGCGCACCGACGGCGGCCGCCCCCGGCACTGCTGCCCCGGATACTCGGGGCTGGTCCGATTCGTCCGGATGTAGTGAATTGGACGATGCGGCAGCCGCATTCACAACGACATCCACGGAATAGGACTTCATCCGAATGAAGAAACTCGGAACTCTGACCCTGATCGGTGCCGCCGCGGCGGCCGCGTTGTGCGGTGGTGCGGGCATCGCGGCGGCGGACGACGCCGTCTCCGCGACACCGGTGGTGGCGCCGGGCGAGCCGGACCCCACGGGCACCGGCTCCGCGTCCGGCATCACCGATCTGGTGAAGGCACTGTCGAGCGGAAGTGCGCAGGCCGCGACGCCCGCGCAGTGATCGGGACGGTTCCCCACTTCACCGGAGGTGGGGAACCGGCGCGGCGGGACCACTATGTTCGTGGGTATGCACTGGGATCAGATGACCGCCACGACCGAGGAGCTGCGCAAGCGAGCGACCCGCCTGCGACGCGGCGTCGGCCAGCTCGGCATCCTCGAATCGATTCTCAGCGCGGCGCACGGCCCGTGGCTGGGCGCGATGGACGCCGACGGGCGCGGCACCGCCGAACTCAGAATGCATCTCGCCGGGCGATATCGGGTGACCGCGGTGGTGACCAGCGCGGGCAAGCTGAGCCTGATCCAGCTGCACGCCCCCACCCCGGACGGTGGCGACAGTGAGCGCGTCCTCTCCCCCAAGCCAGCACTGCGCCGCGGCTGGGACGACGACGAGCCGATGCCGAAACAACCACAGTGGCTGGACTATCTGGTCGAGTGGGTGGGTTCGGCCAGTACCGACGTCGACCGGCGTTCGGTGCTCGAATGGCATCTCGAGGGCGCGGACCGGCGACTCGCGGCGATGAACGAGACGATCGAGAGTCTGCGGCTGAGCCTGGCCGAGCGCGAAGAACTTCGCGATGAGGTCGCGGCGGAGGTCGACCAGCTGCGCGCCGAACTGGACTCGCTCGATCCCGCGCGATAGGCGCCGATCAGTCGATGCGCGACAGTGGCTGAGTACTGCACCGGAAGGCACCGCCGAACAAGCGTGATACACCGAAATCCAGATATTCCACCGTGAGGCCGCGCTGTTCGAGTTGCACGCCGACCCGCTCGAACGCCGGATCGGTGACGTAGGTGTCTGCGTCGATGGGCAGGCCGTTGGTCGCCATCTGCGCCGCCTCGTCCTCGTCGACCTCGACACACTCCCAGCCCCGCAGCGGTTCGGGTAGTCCGTCCGGGAGCCGGTCCGGGCAGGCGACGAGCAGGCCCTCGCGGACCAGCCCCAGCGCGCAGTCCAGATGCAGCACGTGCGGCGGCAGGCGCACCGGCACTACCGTGAAACCGTGCGGCGCAAGGTATTTCGCCAGCCAGCGGATCCCTGCGGCATCGGTGGCCATACCCGATACGCCGACGAGGACGGTACGGCCCAGGACCACCACGTCACCACCCTCGAGGTACGGGCCCGGACCGGCCTGACCGGCCGGCGCCACCTCGGGAATCGGGATCGAGACGTAGGCCGCCGCGGACTCCAGCACCCGCTCGCACAGCACCGGCCGGCTGGTCAGGACCTCGAGGCGACGGTGCGGGAACTGCAGCGAACCCTCGATCACGTTCGCACCGACGGTGAACCACGGGTCGCGCACGAAGAAGTTGGCATATCCCGTCCGCGCCTGGGCCTGCTTCTCGGCCTCGGTGAGCAGTCGCGGGCGCAGCACCTCGACACCGTGCGACTCCAGCAGTGCGGCGAGATTGTCGCGTTCGGCCTCCCAGGCCGCCTGATGCTGCGGATAGACCTCGTCGAATCGCCTGCCCCACAGCGCATCGATGATCTCGGCGGCCTGCGGTTCCACCGGCGGGCTGTGACCGAGCGCCGCCCGATCGGCCGGGCCACGGAATTCCGACCGCGCGACCACCATCGTCCGCAACCGCGCGAATTCGCTGTCCACACGAATCTCCGAGCGCTTGGCAACCATGCAGTAAACAGTAGGGTGAACCACGGAATCCGTGCGGCGCACCGCGTGAAGTCGGTCGCTGACCGACCGGATCAGGTCTCGATCAACGACAGCGCGACGGGGATGAGGAGATCGGTCAGCTCACTCACGTCGGGACGAGGCTGCATCAGCAACCATTCGTGGGCGAGACCGTTGACCGCGCCGATCAGCACACTCGCCGACAGTGCGGCGCTGCCGCGCAGACGCGCGCCCTGGCCCGCGATCGGCACGACCACCATCTCCAGCAGGGTGACCCAGCCGTGCCGGCGTTCACGGCGATGCTGCTCCATCCGGTCGCTCGCGCCGACCACCTCGATGAACGCCAGCTTGGCCCGGTATGGATCGGAGGTGATCGAGTCGAGGTAAGCCGACAGCACCACCGCCATCGCCTGCGCCGGATCGGCCGGTGAGAGCGTGCCCAGAGTCCGCACGACCGCCGCGGCGGCCTCGTCCTGGACCCGGTCGTAGGCGGCGATCAGCACATCCTCGCGGGTCTGGAACTCCTCGTAGAACTGCCGCTTCGACAGTCCGGCCGCGGCGCACACATCGGCCAGCGAGCAGTTCGCGTAGCCGCGCTCGGCGAACACCTTCGTCGCCGCGACGATGAAACGCTGACGGCGTTCGGCCCGGCGTTCGGTCACCGCACGGCCGCCGTACTGTCTGTCCGCCATCGTCACGAATCCACACTATCGGTCGCGGCCGGGCGCGGCAGGGACGGTGTCCGGCTAGGCCGATTCCGCGACGCTCGCGAGAATCGCCACCCGCGCCACCGACCATGCCGCGGAGCCCGGATCGGTGAATTCGGCGTGCCCGACACCGGGCAGGATGTGCAGGTCGGTGGGGTCGCCGGCGCGGCGGGCGGCCTCGGCGTAGCGGCGGCTCTGTTCGACCGACACCACCCGGTCCGCGTCGCCGTGCACGGCCGTGACGTGCACGCCCCGGGGAAGATTGACGATCGGTGAGGCATACCGGTACCGGTCGGGTACCTCGTCGGGCAGACCGCCCAGCAGTTTGCGCACGAATCCGTCGTTGCCGTGCGCCACCGCGTAGTCCAGATCCAGTACCGCGGCCATCAGCGTCACACTGCGGATGCGCAACCCGCGCGATGCGGCCTCGCCGTCGGTCCGGCGGCCCGCGACCCATGCCGCCAGCTGTCCGCCCGCCGAATGGCCGGCGAGATGGACGTTGTCCAGATCGAGCCGGCCCCCGGCGCGCTGCTGGACGACCGTGCCCAAGGCTGCGACGGCGTCGTCGACATCGGTCAGCGTCACCGGCCAGCCGCCGGCGCCGTTGACCCGCCGATACTCGACATTCCACACCGCCACACCGGATTCGGCGAGCTGCCGGGCCTGCGCGGAGAACTGGGTCAGATCGCGGTACTGCGCCCAGCCGCCGCCGTGAATCAGCACCACCACCGGACACCGGCCGGACGATCCGGACAGCGGCCCACCGGCGGGCAGATAGAGGTCACCGAAGGTATCGGCTTCACGGCCGTACGCGATCCGGATCGGCACACCGGCTTCGGCCGGTTGGATGCTCAGGCCCGGCACCGCCGGACCGGCATGCCCATCCGGCGCCGCGGGTTCCACGGAACCGAAGCCGATCGCCGCGACGACGACCGCGAGTACCCCGGCCATCACCCACCGGCGCGCCCCACCCTGTTCAACGCCCACCACGTGCGGGCACCTCCTGCTCGAGCCACTCGTGGAATACGGTACTGGCTATCGAGCCGCGGTGTCGCCCCACGTGACGCGCGGCACTACCACCAGTGCAGCAGCGGTCCCAACTCCCGGCCGAGAGCCCCGGACAGCGAGCGCGAATAGCTCGAGGTCAGATGGTGTTCGTCGTGGTAGATCAGGATGTTGCCGGCGACCACCGGGCACACCGACGCATCGCAGAACGCATCGCTCAGGTCGATCGGGAAGATGTTCGGGTAGCGCGAGGCCGGTTCGAGCTGCGGATCGACCGGATCGAGCGCATCGCTGCGGCGCATACCGCAGCTGACCGGGTCGCCGCCGCCGGCCAGGCAGTCGGCCGCCGCGTAACGGATCTCGTTGTGGCGCAACCACGGTGAGTCGCGGATGGTGACGGTGTCGAGCCCGCGTTCGGCCAGGGCCGACCACACGTCCACATATTCGGGCGGTGTCTCGTCGCCGGTTCCGGTGCGGGGCCGGCTGCCGGTGGTGAACACCCAGTCCGGACGGTCGACGGCCAGGCGGTCCAGGACCGCGCGCGACCAGTCCCGGCAGTCGGGAATCGGTTCCCCCTTGTAGGTGGCGTCGTCGGCCAGGGTGAGCGGGCAGCCCATCTTCAGATACACCTGGATGCGGAAGGAATGCTGTGCGGCGAGCTCCTGGAGCGCCGGAACCCAGTGTTCGGCATGGGAACTGCCCACCACCGCCAGGGTGCGGGTGGCGCTCGCATCGCCGTAGGTGCAGGTGACCACCGCGCGGGTGTCCCAGTCGGCGATACAGCCGTCGAGCGTCGGCGGCGGTAGTTCGCCGGGAGCCTGCAAGACCGTGGGCCGCATCGGCGCCTGCGGGGTCGGCGCCCCCGCCGCCAGCGCCTCCGCACCCGGATACAGCACCCGATCCAGCGGCCGCGTCGGTGGCGCCGGATGCATGCGCACCACACCGAACTGCCATGCCCCCGTGGCCGCGACCACGGTAACGGCCACCGCGCACACCAGCGTGCCGGCGCCGCGCCGATACAGGGGCGACGAACTCAACGGCGTACTGCGCGCCCCCAGTCGCAACGGCTGTTCGACGAGCAGGTGCGTCGCCCATGCCAGCAGCAGCGACGCCGCGACGACCAGCGCGCCGTCGCGCAGCCCGGCGTGCGGGCGACCCGATTCGGCGAGGTAGAAGATGAGAATCGGCCAGTGCCACAGATAGAGCGGATAGGCGATCTCGCCGAGCCACTGCGCCGGCCGCGAGGAGAGAATCCGAGTGGGCCACGGCATGTCCCCCGCGGCGACGTTGTTTCCGGAGGCGATCACCGCCACCGCGGCGAGCACCGGGACCAGCGCCGCGGGGCCGGGATAGCGGTTGGCGCCGTCGACGATCAGCCAGCCGCACAACAGCACGCCCGCCAGACCGGCGAGCGCGGTGACCGCCCGCAGCATCCGCGGCAGCAGCAGGGCCGGTCCGGCCAGCGCCAGCGCCGCCCCCGCGAGCAGCTCCCACAGCCGCGCGCCGCTGTCGTAGTAGTTCCAGCCCTGATGCGTTGCCGCGCCGTGGGTCGCGTACAGCAGCGACACGACGGCCACGGGTGCGATCAGACCGGCCAGGACAGGACGCAGCAATGCGATGCGGTCGATGCGGTGCAGCACCGCGGCGACCAGCGCCACCACGACGAGGGCGAGCAGATAGAACTGTCCCTGCACGGCCATCGACCACAGATGTTGCAGCGGACTCACCGACGGATCCGCGGCCAGGTAGTCCGACCAGCTCGTCGCGAGTCGCCAGTTCTGGTAGTAGAACAGCGACGCCAGGGTTTGTCCCGCCAGATCCGACCATTGCGTATAGGGCCGCGTGGAGATCGTCGCGGCCACGACGGCGGCCAGGACGACGACCATCGCCGGCAGCAGCCGCCGCCCGGTGCGGCGCAGTGTGAATCCGATGCCGACGGCTCCCCGCTCCGCGCGGCGCACCAGCAGTCCGGTGAAGAAGAATCCCGAGAGCACCAGGAAGACGTCCACGCCGCCCGAGACCCGGCCGAACCAGATGTGGAACACCACCACCAGCACGATCGCCACACCGCGCAAGCCGTCCAGGTCACCGCGGTAGACGGTCCTCTTCGACGCGGTCTCGGCCCGGCCCGACGCCGGCCGACCCGACGCCGAACGCGCCGCTGCGGGCCGCGGCGGCGCGACGATCCGGGCGCGCGCGATACCTCCGGTCACCACGCGAAACGCCGGTTCCCGCGAAGGGGCGCCGGTACCGACACACGAGGGTGGAGATGAACACGCGCAGACCACAACACGTCCACTCTCTTAGCACGCCGCAAACACTCAGCGCCACTTCGCTTTCCAGGTGCGCACCGATGAACTAGACTGCGCGCGCGCGACGGTGGCGGTCCCGCCACGCCCGCGCCGGATTCCACGTCGGCGCGGTCCGGGTCCGGGTGAGCGGGTAGCACGCCAGGCCGATCAGGAAGGCCGCGAAGTGGCCGACTCCCGTGAAGGTCAGGTGGATCAGCGGCGGCGCGGCGAAACAGGCCGTGGCCGCCACGACATACACCCACCGCCACGGATACGCGATGTGATAGGTCAGCACGCCGATGATGCCGGCGAGGAAGTAGCTGACACCGATATCGCGCACGTCGACGAGAGCGGGATCGGCGTATCCGTGCCGGATCGCCCAGCCCAGCAGGCCCTCGCTGATGTAGGTGGCGCCCACGTGGGCGAGCAATCCGACGATCGCCCAGCGCAGGGCGCCCAGCCACCGTTCGGCGGGCGCGTGGAATACGCAGTACAACACCAGATACGGCAGCCAGAAGTACCCGGCGACCCACAGCAGGCTCGTCACCAGGACGTGGAGCGGATCGCTCTTCAGATTCGACAGATTCGTCGAGCGCTCGCCCAGAATGATCTTCAGGTCGTCCAGCGGCACCGCATGCTGCACGATCGTGGTCACCAGGAGCACCGCCAACCACGAGAACGTCCACGGCGCCGTGCGGACGTAACGCCATGCCGCGGCGGCACGACCACGCATCCGCTCAGATCGTCGATTCGCCACCGTGGCTCCTCACAGGCCGATCGGGCCCGGCGCTCACGAGGCGTCGAGCGCCGGCGCATCGACTGTGTATCGCCTGCGCCACGGCGGCATCACCCACCGCGGATGAAACGCCGAGGTGCGGCGGCCACCGGACTGCCCCGCCGCGGTCAGCCGGCGTCGACGACCGATGCGGGCAGACCGGCCAGGCTGCGGCTCAGATAGCTGCCGTCGCCGGTGAGGGAGCGTTCGAATTCGAGCGGGTCGTTGAGGTAGGTCGTCGCCAGCGATTTGGTGTGCACGCGCGCGTACTGCTCGCCGTCGGTGGAGCGGTTCTCCATACGGACTCCGGACAGCAGGTGGACACCGGGCGCACCGTCGGCGGCGTCGAAACCGTAGGCGACCGGGCCGGTTTCGTCGAGGCCGTAGCAGATGGTGATCGGGCCCGACACGGCCCGCACCCGTGCCGCCACCGAGGAGGCGACCGAATGCGGCGACAGCCGCAGCCGGATCCGGCGCAGCGCCGCCGCGACGTCGACCGACAGGTCCTCCCGGGTGCCCTGCACCATCGCCTGATAGACGGCCGGTTCGGCCACCAGCACGGTCGGAGACTCCGCGGCGAGGTGGCGATGGATATTGCCCGGCGCGTGGGTTCCGGCCGGCAGCACCAGATCGGCGCCGGCGACGAGATTGGCGACGGTGGCGGTGTGGAATCCGAAGCGCCCGAACAGACCTGCGAAACACAGCGTCCGATCGGATTCGCGCAGTTTGCTCGCCCCCACCCACGCGGTGGCCGCGTTGAGCACCGCGGTCGCGGAGTACTCGAGACAGACCAGTCGCCGCGACGGCGCCGAGGCGACGCGGCACAGTTCGGTGTCGCGGTGCAGGGCCGGGCGGTCGCCGTCGAAATCGGTACGCTGCGCCCAGGATCGTTCGTCGAGCCGGATTCCACCGGCCTGCCCGGAGGCGACGACGGCGTCGATGCCGCACTCCTCGATCAGCTCCCGCATCGCGGTGAGCGGCAGTGCCGGATTGGCCAGGACGGGGATGTCGCCGCGGGCGAGCAACGACAGCATCGTCGAGATGTATCCGGGGGAATTGCCGAGCGCCACAAGGACTCTCGCACGCGGACGGCGCAACACCGTATCGAATCGCGCGGCCTTGTCGGAGACCTCGGCGAGCAGGTCACCGAAGGTCCGGCTGTCGTGCATGCTCGACACCGTCGCGTACGGGCGCATCCGCATGGCGGTCGTGACCGCGCTGAACAACAGCGCGGGCCTACCGGCACCGGTCGCGATATCCCGGCCCCGATATCCTCGAATATTCACCGATGCAGAATTTATTGTCATCGAATACCAATCTTTGTTCCCCCTTGTCCGATATCTACCGCATTCCTCCCCGCAGTACACGCTCGCACCCGATCACATGTGGACACAGGCAGCAACGCATCGCCTGCGAAGGAAACGTCACATGTACGCCATCGGGATGCGGACACATTAGCCAGAACAACAACAATGCGCAACCGCACGCATTGTCACGTGGTGTGCGAAAGCATTTACGGATGCAAGCACATTTGCACGGTTGAATGTACGCGATTCTGTGCGTACGCCGGGCCGCTCGGCGATCTTCATCAGGTACCGTCCGCCGAGCTCATCGACACCGCGAATCCTCCTGCGGCACCGATCGTTCCTGTCGCACCCCGGGGCCCGTCGCAGCACCTGACCGAGCGAGGCGCCGACGTCTCCCCGGACCGGGCGGCCGCGCAATTTCGCGTCACGACGGCTCGGAACAATCCTTCCCGCACCCGTCCTCGGGTATTCTCCACAAATGATTCCGCAGCCCGGCGGGAATTACCAGAACTTCGGCGGCACTTCCTCGGCCGGATATTCCGGCAATTCGTTGTCAGGCCGGGGTCCGCGCGGCCTCGTGCGACTCGCTCGGCACACCGGAACCGTCCGCCCGCTCCGGCACCGAGAGATCGTAGACCGTATAGGCCGCGCGGATCACCGGCTGGGCCACATTGCGCACCCGGACCCCGCCGGGTGTGGTGCCGCGCTCGTATCCGGCGTGCGCGTGCCCGTGGATCGCCAGATCGG
>NZ_BAFQ01000164.1 GCF_000308375.1 Nocardia aobensis NBRC 100429
CGCTGGCCAAGTCGGGCACGCCCGAGGATGTGGCCCGCGAGGCGACCGTGCTGTACGTGACCCTCGAGGTGCTGCGGATCGTGTCGATCCTGGTGCAGCCGGTGATCCCGGGTTCGGCCGGGCGGATTCTCGATCAGCTCGGTCAGACCGCGCGCACCTTCGCCGATCTCACCACGCCGATCGAGGCCGGATCGGCCCTACCCGCGCCGGAACCGGTGTTCCCGAAGTACATCGAACCGAAGTAGAAGCAGGCGACCGGAGCCGGTTATGGATGCGGATTTCGCCGAGCGCCACCGCAGCGTTCGCGCCCACGCGCTCGGCACCCCCCGGGGCCGGCTCATCGGCGCGATGGTCGAATGTGTCGGCGCCCGAGGCTTTTCCACGGTCACGCTGACCGATATCGTCGGCCGCGCCCACGTCTCACGCAGTACCTTCTACGAACACTTCGGCAACAAGGAACACTGCTTCATCGAGGCGGTGCACACCGGCGTCGAGATCATTCGTACCCGGATCGCGGAGGAACTGGCACACCTGCCCGAGGCGGTCGATCCGCGGCAGCGCATCGCCACCATGATCAGCACATTCTGTTCGGTGGTGGCGGCCGAACCGGATTTCGCGCGGCTCATCCTGGTGGAATCGCTGCTGGTCGGCGATGCGACCGCGGAGTTCCGCGATCTGGCGGTGGACCACTTCGCCACTCTGTACCGCAATTTCCATGATCAGGCACGCGCCGTCGATCCCGGAATTCCGGCACTACCGGACGAGGTGATCGCCCTGGTCCCCGACGCCATCGGCGAACGCACGCGGCGGGTACTGGTCCGTGAGGGCGCGCACCGCGTTCCCGCCATGGCGCCCACCTTCATCGAATTCGCCAATACGGTGCTGGGGCTGGCGCCGGTCGTCGCGCGCGTGTAACCGAACCGTCGGCGCGGCGGATGCCCGGCCGAGCGGGCCACCAGCGCGAATCCGGTCGAGCGGATCTGCGCTAATCCGCGCGGGCGGCCAGGACCGCGTCGTAGAGTTCGCGTCGCGAGACTCCGCCCGCCCGCGCGGCCACCCGCGCGCACGCGTCCTTGAGGCGGGTGCCGTCGGCGACCAGTTCCTCCACCTCGTCCACCAGATCGACCGGGTCGGCCGAAACCGGTTGTGCCCCTTCGACCACCACCGTGATCTCGCCGCGCGCACCCTCGACGGCCCATTCCGCCAGCTCGCCGAGTCCGCCGCGCACGACCTCCTCGTAGGTCTTGGTCAGCTCCCGGCACACCGCGGCCCGGCGTTCGGGGCCCAGCACCTCGGCGGCATCGGCCAGGCAGGCGGCGAGCCGGTGCGGGGCCTCGAAGAACACCACCGCGCGCGGCTCGGTGACCAGCGTCGAGAGCCACTGCTTGCGCTGCCCGGACTTGCGCGGGGCGAAGCCGTCGAAGCAGAACCGTTCCATGGGCAGTCCGGACAGGGCCAGGGCGGTGGTGACGGCCGAGGGACCGGGCAGGCAGGTCACCGGCAGGTCCCGCTCGATACATGCCGCGACCATCCGGTAACCGGGGTCGCTGACCGAGGGCATCCCCGCATCGGTGACCAGCAGCACGGTCCTCCCGGATTCGATCTCGTCCAATAGCAACGGAATTCGCGCGGCTTCCACATGATCGTAGAAGCTCACCACCCGCCCGGTGATCTCCACCTCGAGCGCCTTGGCCAGCGCCCGGGTCCGGCGCGTGTCCTCGGCGGCCACGACGTCCGCGCTCGCGAGGGCGTCGCGCAACCGCTGCGACGCATCACCGATATCGCCCATCGGCGTCGCCGCCAGCACCAACCGCCCGCCGTGCTCGCCCATCGCCGTCCTTTCCACCACCGGCCGACCCATCCGACCGGCCGCCACCGCGCACCCGCGCCCGGTCCGGGCAAACGCTACCCCTGGGGGTGGACCACGCCCGAGTCCGCAGGTCGGCTCACCGCCGCGCGGCCCACCGCCGCACACCGCATACGATCGGAGCGTGACCCAGCTGACCGATACGCGACCGGCGATCGGCGCGGGCCCGGCCTTGTCCAGTCCGGCGCCGCTGCGCCCCGCACCCGATTTCGGACCGACCGACCGGGCCCGGGGCTGGCTGGTCACGCTATTCCTGACGGTGGTCGCCGCGGTCACCCGGTTCACCATGCTGAACTACCCGACCGACGCCGGCACCCCGGTCTTCGACGAGAAGCACTACGCACCCCAGGCCTGGCAGGTGCTCACCGGCGGCGGGGTCGAGGACAATCCGGCCTACGGTCTGGTGGTCCATCCGCCGGTCGGTAAGCAGATGATCGCGCTGGGTGAAGCGCTGTTCGGCTACACCAGCTGGGGCTGGCGATTCACCGCGGCGATCTTCGGATCGCTGCTGGTCCTGCTGGTCATTCGCATCACCCGCCGGATGACCCGATCCACCCTGATCGGCGCGATCGCGGGTGTGCTGTTGATCGCCGACGGCCTGACCTTCGTGTCCTCACGCATCGGCATGCTCGACATCTTCCAGGCGGTCTTCGTCGTCGGCGCCTTCGGCTGCCTGATCGTCGATCGCGACGAGGTGCGGGCCCGCCTGGCCCGGGCCGACGCCGAAGGCCGGATAGCGCCCGCGGCGCGACCGACGGGCCCGGAGGCGGCAGCGCGCGTAACCACGGAGGGCACCGGGAGCGCCGCCATCACATTCAGCGTGTTCGGGCCGCGCCTGGGTGTGCGGTGGTGGCGCTTCGGGGCCGGTCTGTTGCTGGGGCTGTCGTGCGGAACGAAATGGTCGGGCCTGTATTTCATCCTGTTCTTCGGGCTGATGACGGTGTGTTTCGATGTGGCCGCGCGCAAGGCCTACGGGGTGCCGCGCCCCTGGGCCGGCACGGCGGTCCGCGATATCGGTCCGGCTCTGTATGCGCTGGTGGCGATTCCGCTGCTGGTCTACCTGGCCACCTATTGGGGCTGGTTCGCCAGCGAGGACGGTTACGACCGCTATTCGGTGGGCAATGCCGTCGGCACCTGGTCGTGGATTCCGGACGCGTTGCGTTCGCTGTGGCACAACCAGGCCGAATCGCTGAAATTCCATCAGAGCCTGACCAATTCGGCCGGTAACCATCACCCGTGGGAATCCAAGCCGTGGTCGTGGCCGATGGGCCTGCGCCCGATGCTGTACTACTACGCCGACAACGGTGTCACCGGATGCGGGCAGGCGGTCTGTGTGAAGGCCGTGATGCTGATCGGCACGCCGGCGATGTGGTGGCTGTCGCTGCCGATGCTCGCCTGGGCGGTGTGGCGTACCGCCACCCGCCGCGACTGGCGGTACGCGGCGATGCTGGTCGGCTACGGCGCCGGGCTGCTGCCGTGGTTCGCGGACCTGGACCGGCAGATGTACTACTTCTACGCGGTCCCGATGGCGCCGTTCCTCGCGATGGGCCTCGCCCTGACGCTCGGCGATATCCTCGGCCCCGCGCCGCTGGTGCGGGCCCGGTCGGGGCGGTGGTTCGCGCTGGCCGGCGAACGCCGAAGTCTCGGACTACTTCTGGTGTGCCTGTATCTGGGTCTGGTGATCGCCAACTTCATCTGGCTGTGGCCCATTCTGACCGCCCTGCCGATCACGCCGTCCAATTGGCACGACCACCTCTGGCTACCCAGCTGGCGCTGAGGTTCGATGCGGCTACGGGGTCTCGCCCAGCGCCGCCCGCACGTAGCGCAGCGCCGCCTCGTCGTCGAGCCCCAATCGGCGTACCGCCGCAACGTATTCCGTGGCCGCGCGCCCGGCCGCGTCGCGAGTCGGATCACCGGAGGAGGCGATGAACGACCCGAGCCGCCCCCGGGTCTCGAGCACACCGTCCTGTTCGAGTTCGCGGTAGGCGCGCGCGACGGTGTTCGGCGCCAAGCCGAGCCGAACGGCCAGCGCGCGCACCGTCGGAATCTTGGTTCCGGCGGTGAGTTCGCCGGATTGCACCCGGGCGACGATGCCCAGCCGCAGTTGTTCGTACGGCGGGACCGTCGATTGATGGTCGACCGGGATATCCAGCATCGGTTTTCACACCTCGTCACGCGACAGCGGGCAGGACAGGCAACGAGGCCCGCCACGCCCGGAACCCAGTTCGGATCCCGGAATGGTCAGCACCTCGATGCCCGCATCGGCCAGCCGTGTATTCGTATTCTCGTTGCGTTCATAGGCCACCACGACCCCGGGCGCCAGTGCGAGGGTGTTGTTGCCGTCGTCCCACTGTTCCCGTTCGGCGGTCACCCCGTCCAGCCCGGTGTCGATGACCCGGAGCTTGTCGATACCCATCGCCTCGGCCGCGGCGGGCAGGAACGGATCCGGGCCACTCATCCGCACCGAATCGCCGTCGGACCGGATGGTGAACGCGCGCAACGAATTCTGCACACCCGGGTACATCACCACCGCATCGCGGTCGACCATGGTGCACACGGTGTCCAGATGCATGGTGGCCCGGTTCTGCGCGATCGGCACCACCAGCACGGTGTGGGCCAGCGCATCGTCGAAGAGACTGCGCGCCAGCGCTTCCGCACCCGCCGGGGAGGTGCGCTCGCCTACCCCGATCGCGACCACGCCGGGCGAAAGCAGCAGCACGTCACCGCCTTCCATCGGCGCGGTGTGCGATTCGTAGGCCCGGCGCACGCCGAGAAATCGCGGATGGAACGCGTATACCAGGTCGGTGAGCGAGGTTTCGCGGGCGCGGGCCGGCAGCGCGAGGGATGTGATGGCCACCTTGGGCCCCACCCAGAACGAGGAGTCGCGGGTGAACAGCAGATTCGGCAGCGGTTCGATGACGAAATCGGTGCCGTGGTGCATCCGCCGCACCAGTGAGGCGGCGTTCGGTTCGAACGGCAATTCGTCGAAGGTCATGCCGGCCATGAGGATTCGCGCCAGATCCGGCGCCGGCACCGCGCGGAGATAGGTCTTCAGTTCCTCGGCCAGGGCGTAGCCGATACGGCGGGCGTCGACGGCCGCGGTGATGCCCATACTGCGTCCGGCGCCGCTGACCGCCAGCGTCTCGGTCAGCAGATCGGCGAGCAACAGCACCTCGACACCGCGACCGCGCAGCACATCGGCGAAGATCTCGTGCTCCTGCTGGGCCCGCTCCACCCAGGGAATGGCGTCGAACAACAGTTGATCGTTGTTGCGCGGCGTGAGTCGGCGCAGCTCATCGCCCGGGCGATGCAGCAGTACCGCGCGCAGCGTCCCGACCTCGGTCGTCACGGAAAACGGTCGCGCCGGGGGCACAGCCTCTGTTCCCATATCCCGACCGTAATGGGCTCCCGCCGGGTTGGCACGAAATTGTTCGCCGACCACGCCGGATCCAGCGCCGGACGCTGTCGCCGCCGCGCGGCGGCGAAGTTCACGGTTCTCGCCCGGCCACTCAAAACCTGAAGTATCGTTGAGGTATGCAGCATACGACGTGGCAAGCCAAGGAGCTCACCCCCGGCCAACTGTCGGAACGCAGCGGCGTCGCGGTGTCGGCACTGCATTTCTACGAACGCGAGGGCCTGATCGCCAGCCGCCGCACCAGCGGAAACCAGCGCCGATACTCCCGGGAAACGCTGCGCCGGGTGGCATTCATCCGGATCTCACAGCGCGTCGGAATTCCGCTCAGCGAAATTCGCAAGGCTCTCGACACCCTACCGGAGGGGCGTACTCCCAATCGGAAGGATTGGGAACGATTGTCGGTAACGTGGCGCACCGATCTCGATCAGCGGATCGAACAGCTCACCCGATTGCGCAACAGCCTCACCGACTGCATCGGCTGTGGCTGTCTGTCACTGGGCAGCTGCCGCATCGTCAACTATCACGACCGGCTCGGCGACGAGGGCCCCGGCGCGCGCACGCTGGATGTGAGCATCGACTGCACGCGGGCCGAGGGATGCGAGGAACCGACCGCGGCGGGCCGCGACAATTCCACCGCGGCGGGCCGCGAAAACCTCACGGATGCCGATGTGGCGGCGTGCGCCGAGAAGATGTGCGGGTGATTTCCGCCGAGCTCAGCGCAGGAAGCGGTTGAACTGGTCGTTGGCACGGCGCATTGTGAACTCGTAGGGCCAGGCGAACTTTCGCGCCCACCAATACCCGAACCGCACGTCGAACGAGGTGTAGACGAGGAAGCGATTCTTCTCGATGCCCCGGAAGATGGCTCGCGCGGCCTGGTCGGGTGAGGCGGCGTGCGACTGGAAACGCTTCACATACCGTTGGATTCGCGGATCGTCGCGGTCCACGCCGGCGATCTCGACGGTCTGCACCAGATGGGTGTTCACCGCGCCCGGCACCACGAGATGCACCGTGATCCCGTGCCGGGCCAGGTCGAAGCGCAGCACCTCAGATACACCGCGCAACCCGTATTTGCTCGCGCTGTAGGCCGCATGCCAGGGAAAGGCCAGCAGCCCCGCCGCCGAGGACACGTTGACCAGCGCGCCACCGCGCCCGGCCCGCACCATCTCCGGCACGAAGCTCTCGATGACGTGGATCGGGCCCATCAGGTTCACATCGACCATCGAGCGCCAGTGCCGGTGCTCGAGATTCTCGACGGTGCCCCAAGCCGAGATGCCGGCCACGTTCATCACTACGTCCAGGCTGTCGTGCCGAGCGTGCACATCCCGCGCGAAGGCGGCGACCGCCTCGTGATCGCTGATGTCGAGCGCCCGCGATTCCAGCACCTTGCCGCCGGTGCGCCCGATTTCCTCGACGGTATCCGCGAGCCCGGCGGCGTCGATATCGGTCAGGACGAGTTCGGCCCCCTGCGCGGCGGCGGCGATCGCGGTCGCCCGACCGATTCCGCTGGCCGCGCCGGTGACCAGAGTCTTCTTGCCGCTCACGGACTTCAAGCGATCACGCACGCCGTTCCTCGAATGCTCTGCGGTGTGATGCCGGTGCTGGGCCGGCATCCGGACTGACTATCTCCGTCGCCCTGGAGCATACGTGTTCCCCGACACACCGCATCCGTACCGGGCCGCACGGGCACGTCGCGGCTACGACAACCCGCGCAATACCGACAGCATCCCGGCGACCGCGACCGGCCACGGGAATTGTTCGGCCCGCGAGCGCGCCGCACGCCGTCGCTGCGCCGCCGGGCGGGCCAGCACATCGGTGACGGCCTCGGCGAAGGCGGACGGGTGATCGGCGGCCACGGCCCCGCATTCGGCGGTCACGATGTCGGCCAGCGCCGAGGAACGGCTCGCCACCACCGGGGTGCCGGCGGCCAGCGCCTCGAGCGCCGCCAGTCCGAAGGTTTCGTGCGGACCGGGCGCGAGGGAGATGTCGGCGCTGGCCAGCAGGGTCGCCAAATGTGTTCGGTCGTCGATGAATCCGGCGAAATGGACGCCGGGACGCCCGTCGGGCAACGCCGCTACGCCGCGCGCCTGCCGGACCAGCGCGTCGCGGCGCGGGCCGTCCCCCGCGACCACCAGGCGCACGTTCACCCCGCCCCGGCGCAGATGATCCACCGCCTCGATACTGCGATCGACCCGCTTCTCCATCGACAGCCGCCCGCAGTGCACCACCAGATGCGAACCACCGAGCCGCGCTCGCAAGGCCCGATCGTGACGATGCGGCGCGAACAGCTCCAGATCCACCCCCAACGGGACGAGCGCGACATTCGGGGCATCGATCCGGTCGAATTCCGCGCGGGCGAACGCGGTCGTGCAGACGACCATGTCGTAATCGGCGGCGGTGCGACGGTTGGCCACATCGGCGGCTCGGCGGGCGACCGCGGTGGGCAGCACCTGGCCGAGCAACCGGTCGAGACGCTCGTGCGAGATCATCACCGACGCGATATCCCGGCGGCGGGCCCACCGTCCGAAACCGCGCAGCGTCAGCCGGTCCGACACCTCGAGCGCATCCGGCGCCAACCCCACCAGCAGATCGGCGACGCGGCGCGGATCGGCCGCGCGATACCCGCCCGTCCACGGAATCCCCACTGCCGGCACGGTCATCCGCACGACACCGTTGGGCAGGGTTTCCTCGCCCCGGCGCGCGCCCGGCACGATCAGCACCACTTCGTGCCCGGCCGCCACATATCCGGCGCCGAGGTGATGCAGTGCGGTGCGAAGTCCGCCCGACCGCGGCCCGTAGAAGTTCGCCAGCTGAGCGATGCGCACGCGCCGATCGTCCCCGTCCCGCGAACCGGCGGGACGAACACGGGATGAATGCTCGCGAAAGCCTCAGCCAATGCCGCGTCCTCGGTCTTCCCTGTTCCCGGCGTGGGCGGAGTTCCGTACGGCGACGTCCGGTATGCGGGCGCGCGCAGCTCAGCCGGCAGCTACGACCCGGATCATGCCGTGCGCGCGCTCCGAACCGAGCCTCGACAATTCCGCCCGCACCACGATCCAGCCCGAGTGTTCGAATCGGATGCGAAATACGAATTCCCTTGCCGGAGAATCGATCTTGTCGGCGAAGACGGCCGCGAACGCCGCCCGGTAATCCCGCTGATCATCGGGATGCACGATCGGCCGTTCGGTGCTCCAGCGTTCCAGCGGCGGTGGCGGCGGACTGGCCCACTCGTACACCAGCCCCATCGCCAATTCGACGAACCCCACACCGGCATCGGGCGACCGCGACACCGCCCGGGTGATCGCCAGATCGGTATCCGGACGTGGCGGGCTGACGTCGGTGATCTCGTGCAACAGCGCGCGGGTGACATGCGCGGTCCGGGTCGAGACGGCCAGATGCGGATCCTCGCGATGCACCCGGACGACCAGTTGGAAGTTGCGCACGATCTCGTCGTCACCGCGAATCGCCAGTTCCCCCTGCCAGCGACCGGCCGGGTCGGTGCCCGCGACCACCGCGGTGTAGCCCATCCGCTCGTCGAAGCGCACCATCCGCCCGAACACCTCCGGCGGCGTGCGCACCACCCGCACGTGTTCGCGGGCGCGGGCGAAGGCGAGTTCCTCCAGGCCGGGGCCGTGGTGGGCGAGTTCGGTACCGGAATCCCAGTCCCATGCCGCGACCGCGCGCCGGGGCGGCGGCTGCTGTCCCGCGGCACCCACCCATACCTGCACCCCGTGCACGGCCCCGAACGAGCAGAAGACCGGCACCGCGATCGCGGTCCAGCCGCCCTCGGAGACGACGATCCGGCCGTCCGCCGACTCCACCGAGCCGGACGGAACGGCCGCCGCTGCCAACTCGACCGCGGTGGCCGCCAGCGCGGAGGCACCCGCCCCGAGGGAGCGTCCGGCGCGCGAAAGACTCGTCCATTCCCGGACGCGAGGCCCGTCGGCGACGATCGTCGGCCCACTCGTGGGCGCGAGTGTTTCCACCAGGAGCCATGGCGAAGCCACGGATTCGGCGACGGCCATACCCCGGGAATCAGATCCGATGCGCCCCACGGGAAACCCGCGGGAGTTCCAGGTCGAGCGGGATCCGCCCCTCCGCCAGATGCGGTTCGGCCTCGTCGGCGGGCATCGGCCGCGCGATGAGGAAGCCCTGCGCCCGGTAGCAGCCCAGCCCGACCAGGGTGCGTGCGGCCACCGCCGTCTCCACCCCTTCGCCGACCACCCCGAGACCGAACGAACCGGCAAGTCCCACAATCGATTTCACGATCGCCAGATCGTCGGTGCTGGCGCCGAGCCGCTGCACGAAACCGCGGTCGATCTTCACCGCGTCCACCGGCAGGGCCTTGAGATGCGACAGCGAACTGTAGCCGGTGCCGAAATCGTCGATCGCGATCTGCACACCCATGCGCTTGAGTCCGCGCAAGGTCACCTGCGTGCGGGTCAGATCCGAGACCACGACGTGTTCGGTGATCTCCAGACACACCGAACTGCCGTCGATCCCGTGCCGGCGCAGCACATCCTCGACACATTCCACGAAGTCCAGGCTCACCAGCTGCACCGGCGAAACATTGATCCGGATCACCACGTTCGAGGCCAGCCCGGCGCGCCGCCATTTCGCGAATTGCGCCAGGGCCGTGCGCAATACCCAGCGACCGAGTTCGCCGGCCAGATTCGTCGCCTCGGCCACCCCGACGAACGCACCGGGCGGCAGCAGTCCGCGGGTGGGATGCTGCCAGCGCACCAACGCCTCCAGCGCCACGATGCGCCCGGTCCGCAGATCCACCTCGGGCTGATAGTGCAGCAGCAGCGAACCGTCGGAGACCGCGCCGCGCAGATTCAGCTCGACGTCGTCCTGCAGTTCGAACTGCGCGCGCATGGCATCGGTGAACACCGCGACGCCGTTGCCGCCACCGGATTTCGCCGACAACAGCGCATGGTCGGCCCGGCGCAGCAGATCGGCGACGGTGGTCTCTCCCGGCATACCCAGCGCCACACCGACACTCGCGCCGCGACTCACCGTTTCCCCGCCGACCGACACCCGGCGGGTGATCAACTGCTGAATCCGGGTGGCCTCGAGTTCCGCCGCGACCGGATCCACGGGTTTGGCCGGAACGATGACGAATTCGTCGCCACCCAGCCGCGCGATCATGTCGTTCGGATCGAGATGTTCCTTCAGTCGCGACGACAGGGTGCGGATGAAATTGTCACCGGCGGTATGCCCCAGGAAATCGTTGAGCGCCTTGAGCCGGTCGAGATCGAGGAAGAAGGCGGCGACCGGCCCCGAACTGCCCGGACGCAATCGCTCCTCCATATGTTCGAGCAGGGCGCGACGGTTGGCCAATCCGGTGAGGTCGTCGTGCAGGGCGATGTAGCGCAGCCGTTCCTCGGCCACCACCCGGGCCTGCAATTGCGCCAGCAGCGCCGCGATCGCCTTCAGGACGTTGATTTCCCGGGTGCTCCACTGCCGGTCTCCCTGTTTCATGAATCCGAGTAATCCGGTCGGCTCACCGCGCGACATCGGCGGAACCGTCGCTGTCGTCACGTCGGTCAGTCCGGAACGGCGAATCGTCTCCTGATAATCGGAGAATTCCGGGGTGGGGCGGGCGATCATCGGTTCGGTGGCGTGCTCGACGGCGCGGAACACCGAATCGGCCTGTTCGAAATACACCACACGCAGTGGGTCGGGGTCGGGCACGCCCTGGCGCGGCGGCCATTCGGCGACCAGCACCGTCGCCCGCCGTTCCCGGTCGGTATGGCGGACGAAACTGAAATCGACGTCGAAGTAGTCGACAAGTTTGGCCAGCACTCGTTCGGTCGCCGCCACCATCGTCGTGGCGTCGACACCCATCAACTCCGCGGCGACCTGGGTCACCAACGAGTCGAGCGTTCGCCGAGGCACCTTGTCTCCGATCGCGCTATCCACGGCATGTCAAGGGAAGGACGTCCACGCCCCGAGCATCGATGAATCCGCCCTGAACCGACGTTAGTGTATCGACGTATTGCGATGAAATCGCGGCGAGTTCGCGGAGAGGTGCGGCGGAGAATTCGCCGAGGGCCGGCACGAGGGCCGTACGGCGGGGTCGCACAGGGTGGTCAGCAGCCATATCGTCGCAGCGCCTCCGGTGCGACATCCAGCCCAGTCATATGGTTCCTACTCTGTTGCTGCGCGGCGCGGCGCGATCTTTCGGCCACCTCCGCTCGGCACGCGGTACCGCCGGTGTCGGGTATGGCCACCTAGGGAAGTATCCGTCATCCCTCCGAAATTGACCAGACGTCCGGCAAATCTTCCGAAACCCGAGCGTGGCGCGCGGTATCGATCGAGGTCATCCAGTCGGTGTCCTGCACCACACAGAACAAAAAGACCGCCCGGTTCACATTTGGTTACCCATTGGCAACCGAATATCACACCAGAATCGAGATGAACAACTCCAACCGGTCGGGACCACGCCACACCTCGATCTCCTCGCGGTACGCGCGGGTGATCTCGGCCGACGCGGTGGCGTCGTCGACCTGAGCCCAGACGTCCTCCACCGGATCGTGATAATCACCGTTGGGTTCGAATCGGGCATATACGCCCTTCGGGACGCGAATCATCACATCGCCGACCGGCACCTCTTTGGGTGCGTGATATTCGTAGCTGACCAGCACGTTGTAATTTCCGGCCGGATCCGGCACGTAAACGGTGTACAGCGGGCCGCCGATCTCGCGATCACGCAGCCGGTCCCGCAGGAATTCGATCAGCTCACTGTTGCTGACCTTGAAACTCGGCCGGACCCGCGGCACCACCAGGCCGCCGTAGATGGCCGTGTCGCGGACCACGATCGAATACGTCATCGGGGGTCTACCGCCAGGTACAGATCGATCTTGTACGCGTGCGGATAGCATTCGAAATCCCCGGTGAAGGTGCGTTTGATCTGGTTGTGTTCCTCGGCATAGGCGATCTGGGTCCACAGGTCGGTCATGATCTGCGGAAAATTGCCGACCGCGGAGAAACGCGCATAGGCGCCGGCGGGCAGACGGGACACGATATGCCCGCGGGTCACCCGATCGAACGAGGTGCATTCGTAGCCGACGATCTGCGTGTTGAAGGTGCCCGGATCGGGTGCGTAATCGGTGTACGAGGAGGCCAGCGGGCCGCCCAATTCCTGATGCAGCACCGCGGCCCAGGCCGCCTCGAGATCACGGTCGCACAGTTCTCCGAGCGCACGTTTCGGACTGCGCACCGGTAGCCCGGCGACCCACGTCTCGTCCCGCTCGACGATTTCGAACTGCATGCAAGAACTCTCTCGATGTGATCGCGTCGGGCCGCGCAACCGGTGCTGCGGCGGACCGTCCGGCCGGAAACGCCATGCTATCAACATCGAAAGCTACGGACCTGCACGTCTGCTGCCGGGACAGCTGATCATCCGACCGGTCCGGTTCCAGCGACCTGTCGGCTTTTCGACCGACAGCCGCCCCCATCCCGAAAATCGGCGACTCTCGTCGCCGCCGCGAACACCTCGCGCCGGATCGAACGAATCGCCCACAAGGCACGAATCAGCATGTACCGGACGCCATGCCGAGTCTTGCAAACAGACAGCTATCGACAGCGGTAGGTGTGACACAACCGCAGAACGGGCAGACTCGCAAGGGCACCGACCGAACGGAGGACCGATGGTGCGTCGCACCGCCCGCAGCGAAACGCCGAACACCGCCGCGACCGCGTCGGCCGACTATCCTGACCTGGACGCCATGGACACCGCGCTCACCGACTGCCGCGCCTGCCCCCGACTGGTCGCCTGGCGCGAACAGGTCGCCCGCGAGAAGCGCGCCGCCTTCCGCAACGAAACCTACTGGGGCCGCCCGGTGACCGGTTTCGGGCCCACCGACGCCGCCATGCTGCTGGTCGGCCTCGCCCCGGCCGCCCACGGCGGAAACCGCACCGGCCGGATGTTCACCGGCGACCGCAGTGGCGACGTACTCTTCGCCTCGCTCTACACCATCGGCGCCGCCACCCAGCCCACCGCCACCCGCCGCGACGACGGCCTCCGGCTGATCGGCACCCGCGTCACCTCCCCCGTGCACTGCGCGCCCCCGGACAACAAACCCACCATCGACGAACGCGACCGCTGCCGGCACTGGCTGATCAACGAACTCGAATTGCTTTCCCCCACAATTCGTTCCGTCGTCGTCCTCGGCGCCTGGGGCTGGCAGGCACTCATGCCGGCCCTCACCGCGGCCGGCTGGCAGGTCCCCCGCCCCCGCCCCAAATTCGGCCACGGCGTCCACTACTCGATCGAACCCGCCCGCACCGGCCGCCATCGCCTCGAACTGTTCGGCAGCTACCACGTCAGCCAGCAGAACACCTTCACCGGCCGCCTCACCCCCGCCATGCTCGACACCGTCCTCGCCGAAGCCGCCACCGCCGCCGGCCTCCACCTCACCCCACCCACCCCCGAACCCAGCTGACCCCGCATTTCCCCACCTCGACCAGCCGATTCGGAATCTCCCGCCCCCACCTGCTAAAGTTCTCCTCCGTTGGCCCGGAAACGAGCCACGGGGCTATAGCGCAGTTGGTAGCGCGTCTCGTTCGCATCGAGAAGGTCAGGGGTTCGATTCCCCTTAGCTCCACCCACCGAAGCAGCCGTAGGTCATCGACCTGCGGCTGCTTCGCTGTGTGGCATTGCGCGAACACGTTGCGTGGTTGACTTGCCCGATACGTATCCGGCCGTACCCGGTTAAGGCTCGGCTAGTGCTCCGACCTGGGTATTCCGACCTTGATGGTGTGGCTAGTCTGGAGAGATGCGAGGAGTCGGAACCCCGGGTGGTTCCCGTACTCGGGCGCGGGCGGCATCAGTGGTAGCAACAGCGAGCCTCATGTCCAGGACTACTGGGGCTTTCTTTTTCGTCGGCGGACTGCTCGCTGCCGTGGTGACCGCACTGACAGGCGACGGGCCGGGTAGTCGCGCGGTCGTGTTCGGGGCAGCGCTGGTCGCGGTGTTCACCGGCATCCTGGTGTATCTGGTGGGTGAGCGGATGCCGGTGCGCGCGCACCCGATCTTGGTATCGCTCGGGACCGTGCTGATCACCATCGCTATTCATTGGCTCCCCGGCGACACCGCCGCGGTCACGCTGTCGTCGATATATGTGTTCGTTGCGTGCGATGCCGCGTTCTTTTTCAGCACGTCCGTCACCGGCCTGGAGGTCGGGTTCGCCGTGGTGTGCTGCATGGCGGTGTTGGGCACTCGCGCGCACCTGCCATGGTGGACCGGGGTGATCGCGGCCGGGGTGACCGTGATGGTCGGTGTGGTGGTCACGATCGTGGCCCGCAGAGCCGCAGAAGCCGATATCGATGTGTTCACCGGCCTGCTCAATCGGCGCGGTTTCGATCGGTTGCTGAACGCCGAGATCGCCAAGGCCGGGCGGCTCGGCCAACGCCCCGCGCTGGTGTTGGCCGACCTGGACCGCTTCCAGACGGACGACAACGGCCACCTCGACCAGCCCACCGGCGATGCGGTGCTGCAGCACGTCGCCGACACCTGGAGTGAGCTGTTGACTCCGGACCAGACGCTGGCCCGGCTCGGTGGCGACCTGTTCGCGGTGCTGCTGCCGGACACGACCGAACGGGCCGCGGTCGGGCTCACCGACCGCATGCGCGCGGCGACAACTACCGGCTGCTCCGCCGGCGTCACGTCATGGCAGCCGCGTGAACCGGCGTCGATGCTGGTCAGCCGGGCCGATGTGGGCCGGTATCGGGCCAAGCAGGCAGGTCCCAATCAGACCAGGCTGGAATCCGGGCAGCGCGTTGCCCTGGCTGAGGAACTGCGCCGGGCCATCGCGGAAGACAACAACCTGGAAGTCCGGTACCAGCCGATCGTCAGCCTGCCGCTCGGCGACAAGGTGGTCGGTGTGGAGGCGTTGCTGCGCTGGTCTTCGGCCACCGAGCCTGGCCTCAGCACGATCGAGGTGATCCGCGCCGCGGAGGAGTGCAACTTGATTGCCGACCTGGACCAGGCCGTGCTACGCCGGGCCTGTGTGGACGCAGTCACGCTGCGGGGAACTGTCGCAGATCTCGACCTCACGCTGAACGTCAATGTCAGCGGTCTGGAGCTGGCCGACAGCGATTACGGCAATCGGGTACGGAGTACTCTGCGCAGCACCGGATGGCACGCTGGGCAGCTGGTGCTCGAGGTCACCGAGACGCAGTTGGAGGCCGAGTCACCGAACGCGATCGACAACCTGAGCGCCTTGCGGAACGCCGGGGTACGCATCGCTATCGACGACTTCGGCACCGGTTACTCGTCGTTGAGCAGGCTGGCGGCCATTCCAGCGGACATCCTCAAGGTGGACCGGTCCTTCGTCGCGGCGATCACCGCGGACTCCCCCGCGCCACCGCTGCTCGGGGTGATCAAGGCGCTCAGCACCGCGCTCGACATGGAGGTCATCGCCGAAGGGGTCGAGACCGCGCACCAAGCGGCAGTGCTCACCGACCTCGGCTTCTCGCTGGTGCAGGGCTACCACTACAGCGGCCCCCAAACCGTGCAGGCGATCCTCGACGAACTCACCACGCAGCGCGGCACAGCCGCGCACAACGAGCAGTGATCACCGGCACCTGCGCCGACCGGGTTTCCGTTGCGCACACGGCTCCGCTGTGTTGGCCCCTCGCGCGGTCCTTACTGTGTCCCAGCAGTCGTTCGCTTGCCGACCGGCACGATCCGGATCACCGGGCCTTCGACCGTCAGCGGGTTCGGGTTGTGGCACGTTAGCTCCACTTTGATCGCAGGTCAGGGCGGGTTTCCTCCGCCCGAACATCACCCCGTTGGTTGAATCTTCCGACAAAGTCCCAACCAAGCGTGGGACGTCAGCTCCGCCACCAGGGTTCGCGGATATCGTCGCTCACATCCGGCGCGCAGTTGACGCCGTTGACGACCTGTTTACCGGTGATATCCCACGCTGTGATCCCGTCGCCGGAGCGGCCCAGTTCGGCGACGCGGGCGCGGTGGGTACCCGCGCCGGAGTTGACATCGCAGGTCTGCACCGTGCTCCAGGCCCGTCCATCGAGAGCGGCCACTATCCCGAGCACGGGCAGGATCAGCAAACTCAACAAGAGGGTGCCTGCCCGCGCGAGATCGGCGGCGCGCTGCAGCGCGGTCTCCGGCCGGTTGCCGCTGCGCTTGCCGGTGGCCGGGATACGCCGCCCCGTCCGATATTCCGTGACGACTGCCAGTCGCAACGCGTAACCGGCCAGCCCCGCGATCAAACCCCACATGAGGCTGTTGAACGCACCGACGATCACACCCAGACCGATCGGAACGATTGCCGCTTCGGCGGCCGTGACCGGCAGCGGCATCGCTGTGTGCCGGGCCGCTCCTCCGCGTGCGGCCGAGTAGGCGTAGGTCAGCCGGGAAGCCACGATTGCCAGGACGGTCGCGAGCAGCGGCTCTGCCAGGAAAACACCGATGACGATATCCAGCCAGTTCGCCGGGCCCATCGCGCTCAGTGCGTCCCGAGCGGCGTAGCCGCCACCGAAGGTCCAGCTCAACTCGAGCACCGGCACCGTCGCCAACACCACGATCACGACCACACGAGCAGACGAAATTCGAGGCCGCTCGCTGCGTTCTGTCGCCGTGTCGGTCACCGAACGCACGATATCGGCCCGAGTCCGCTACGCGTCGTTACCGGATACGCGAGTCATCGCCTGCGGCCTTTTTCGTTGTCCGGTGCGTCGAAGGCGAGAGCCACGAAGTGGGTGATCACCGTGGATGCTCGGGCGGGATCGATGTCGCCGCGGGCCAGTTGCAGGAGCAGGCCTTCGACGAGGGACAGGAGTCCGCGCGCGGTGGACAGCGCGTCATCGCGTGTGTGTCGGGTCGCGGGGAGGATGGCTGCGATCGCTTCCGCCAGTCGGTCGGAGCCGGCGGAGAGGCGGGCCGACATCTCCGGGTTTCGCGCGGCCCTGGTGACCACGGCCAGCCATGCCATCACCTGGATGCGCCAGCTGTCGTCGGGGTGTTGTTCCGCCGCGGGATCGGGGACAGTTCCGGGGATCATGCCCCGAAGTACTCGGCGCACAGTCGATTCGGCATCGCGCGGGTCGGCGAGGGTGGTGAGCTGCTCGACGAGCCGCTCATCGAGCATGTCGACCACTCCCCCGACGGAGTAGTCGAGAAGATCGTCCATCCCGGCGAAGTAGTGCTGCAGCGAACCGAGCGACAACCCGGCCTCCGCAGCGACCCGGCGCAGGCTCACCGCGTTCCAGCCCTCGCGGTGGGCCAATCGCCACAGCGCGGCCGCCACCTCGTCGCGTCGTTGGGTCCGATCGACGATCTTCGGCATCGCACCTCCTTTTTAGTACAGTGACTTATATCAGAGTATGCCGAAGCAAGGGAGGGCACGATGGATGTGATCGTTCGCACGGCGTGTGGGGCGGTCCGTGGCGAAGCGCGACAGGGGTATTCGGTCTTCTTCGCCATTCCCTATGCCGCACCCCTGGTCGGGGTCCGCCGCTTCCAGGCCCCGGCTCCGCCGCACCGGTGGAGTGGTGTGCGCGACGCGCGGAGGTTCGGGTCCTCGGTTCCGCAGCCGATTCTCTGGCATCCCGGCGACGATCCCGAATGCCTCACCGTGAACGTGTGGACTCCCGACGCCGGCACCTCCGGTATGCCGGTCGTGGTGTGGCTGCACGGCGGTGCGTGCATGGGCGGTACCGCGGTCACAGCCGATTTCGACGGTGCGGCCTTCGCGGCCGCAGGAGTCGTCCTCGTCACGATCAACTATCGAGTGGGCTACGAGGGCTTCGGCTGGGTCGACGACGCGCCGTGCAACCGTGGCGTGCTCGACCAGATCGCCGCGCTCGGCTGGGTGCACGACAACATCGCCGCCTTCGGTGGAAATCCGGACGCGGTAACCCTGATCGGACAGTCGGCAGGTGCGTCGTCGGTCGTGGGCCTGATGGCCGGCGATCGCGCACCCGATCTGTTCCGGCGCGGCATCGCGCAGAGTCCGGGAAAGATCTTCGTTCCCACCGACGAGGCGCGTGCCATATCGGCGATGATCACGTCGCAACTCGGCGTCCGCCCGACCACCGACGAATTGGCAGCGCTGCCGCCCGAAGCGATTCACGCGGTACAGATGGCGCCGGTGGCGGTGATGGCGGCAGAGCCGGGCCGGTGGACCCATCCGAACGCGCCGTACTCGATGATCATCGATGACGAATTGTTCGACGCCGCACCGTGGTTCGACCACCGAGTGTCCGGAACGAGCCGGGAACTCGTGTGCGGATTCACCACGGACGAGGCTCGGATGTTCACCGCGGATGTCGACCTGTCCGGCTCCGATCCCGTCGAGACCGCCCGTGCCTGCGGTCTCGACGCCGACGCGGTCCGGACCTACCGAACGGGAAATCCGGGCATCACCGACGAGGAGTTGCACGTTCTGATCCTCTCCGATGCCCTGTTCCGGATGCCCGCGCTGTGGTGCGCCGAGGCCGCCGCCGAGGCGGGAAACGACACCTACCTGTACGAGTTCGCATGGCGGAGTCCGGCACGCGACGGCGCACTTCGGGCCTGCCACGGCCTCGACGTTCCCTTCACCTTCGATACGCCCCACGGCCCGCTCGCCGGGCAGCTCATCGGACCGGAGATTCCGCCGGACTTCGGCGACCTCTCGAAGGCGATGCGCAACGCCTTCATCGCCTTCGCCGCGGCCGGCGACCCCGGATGGCCGCAATTCGACACCACCGAACGGATTCGCCGAATCTGGGCGACCCCGCCGGAGCTGGGCAGCGACACGCTGTCGACGTCCCGCCGGATCTGGCAGCGCGACCGCGCCCCCGGTCGGCCGAGCTCGGCCGACGTCTGAAAACCGGATAACTCGAAAGGCATACCCATCCGGCATCGAGCGAGTTTGATGGTGATGTGGACGGCACCACGATGTCGAGGCCGGTGAACCTGGTGGTCGGCGCCGCCGCGAAGGTCGGCGGAGCTGCCGGGCGTGTGCTGGGGTTCGGATTCGATGTCGCCCAGCACGTGCCGGGCGTCGAGCCGGTGCTCACGGAGCTCGGACAGCGGGGCGCCGAGACGCTGGAAGCCGTCGATGATCTCACCGAGCGGGTGCTAAGGGCGGTGATCGGCCGGATCGTGCGGACCGCGGTCGGTGCCGTCGACCTCACGGCGATCGTCGTCGACAACGTGGATCTCGACGCGGTGGCCGAACGGATCGATGTCGACAAGATCATCGGACGGGTCGACCTGGTCGGGCTGGCCGATACCGTGATCGACGGCGTCGATCTACCCCGGATCATCCGGGAATCCACCGATTCGATGTCCGCGGAGGCGGTTCTCGGCATCCGAAGCCAGGGGATGCATGCGGACGACGCGGTCGCGGGGTTCGTCGGAAAACTGCTCCGACGAGCACCGTCCGAATCGGGCGCGGAGTGAGCGCGCCTGCCCATCGCCCCGCCGGAATCGTGACCCGGTCGATCGCCTCGGGGGTCGATATCGCCGTCGTCCTGGCGATCATGGCCGGGATCTACCTGTGTCTGGCGTTCGCTCGACTGCTGTTCTCGCCGCAGGACTTCGCGTGGCCGGACACCGGCGCGGTCATGTCGACGGGCATATTCATCGTGGTGTCGGTGCTGTACCTCACCGGATGCTGGGCCGTGAGCGGCCGCACCGTCGGCGCCGTCATGATGGGCCTGCGAGTGGTGAGCCGCGACGGCGAACTCGTGGGATGGCCGCGGGCCTTGCTGCGGGCGGTGTTCTGCGTGATGTTCGCCGTCGGCTTGTTCTGGGTGGTGGTCGATTCGCGCCGGCATTCGCTTCAAGACATCGTTTTGCGCACCACCGTCGTCTACGACTGGCAGCCGGAATCCCATCCGGCGACGTAGATGCGCCGTGAACGATCGGGCGACAACCCCGGATGCTCCGGTGCACCGCGTCCTTCGACCGTGTAACTGCTTATCCCCCTGCGCCTTTCGGAGATGTGACCGGCGGATGAGCCGGCGACGGAGCCGTCGGACGCGCCGACTTCGTGTGCGGCGGAAGCGCGGTCGTACTCGGCGCCGTGGTCGTCGTAGATCGCGTCGCCGAGGTTGTCGGCGCCCCGGAGGTCGTGACCACATCCGGTGATGGGGATGACGTGGTATTCGCCGCAACAGTGGTCGTGATGCGTGGGGACACCGTCGTAGTCTTGGCCGGAGTGCCGGTAGAGGCCGTCGTCACGGTGTCGGTAGGTGCTGGCGGCGTGGTGGTCGGCCGTGCCGTCGTCGGCGATGCGGTGGCGGGCACGGTGGTAGTCGGCACCGTCGTCATCGGTGTCGTCGGCGTGGTAGGCGACAGTGTCGTGGTCGCCGTAGTCGGGTCGGCCGTCACCGTGACCGTCGACGTCTCCGCCGGGGTCGTCGGCGCCGTGGATATCGGAGGCGGGACGACAAGGCCCGGGTCCGGTCCACCGGGCATGAGCTGGATCGAAAGGCTCGCCGTGGCAGAGAAACTCGCGCCGAGCGAATCGCCGGTCGAGCTCGGAGGCGAGGGATCCGTCGTGGTGGGCGGCGTGGATTCCGTCGCAGTGGCGGGGCCGGAACCCGAGTCGGTGGGATCGGCGGCCGGTGGGGCGGTTCCGGGATCGGCAGCAGCGTCGGTATCGCCCACGACGTCGACCGGCACGGGGAGCTCGCTCGAGGCGTCGAAAGCCGTACCCCCGTTCGCCGCGGCGACGTCGCTTCGCGAGGCATCGCCGTTAAGGGTCTGCACGGTGGGGTCACCCGAGTACGCCCGAGAATCGTTCACGCGCACCGGCGGACCCGAATCCGCTCGTACCACGAGCGTTATCCCGATTGCCGTGGTCACCAACGCGGCGACCACACCCGCGCGCGAGAGCTGCCGCCGGAACCGATCGGCCGGAGGCTCCGCGGACGGCCGCCCGCACCGCCGCGGAATCAGAGCGCGCGGCTCACCTGCTGGGCTTTCGCTGTCGTCGACGGTTCGCATCCCACTATCGCTTTCTTCCTCCGGATGCGCCGCCGCCGGAAACGGTGATCACACCGTCTGCACCACCACAGAACACGCCCGAGAATCGGACATCGAATGGCGGCAGCGCGAACACCGAAACGCGAGCATTACGGTGTCGCCTCGCCGAACGGGCATCCATACGTCAATGTCTTGCCGAGAAGAGCAGCGCCCGGAAATCGCATGACCGGACTTCACTGCGAGGTCTGGGCGCCGAATCTCGCGGCGCCTCGAATTTCTGTCGATGTGGACGGGACTTCGTGGTCGATGTTTCAGGCCCTGGAGAAGGGATCCACGTCGCGCAGCCGTTGCCGGTGGATTCGTTGCAATTCACCGGCGCGGGTGAGAAAGTCGGCGATTATCTCGAGTTCGGCAGAGTCGTACCAGCTCAGCAACATCTTGTAACTCTCGACGATCATAGGTACGACGAGTTGCTGTATGCGATAGGCCGCGAGGTCGGTCGCCATCACGATCACGCGACGACGATCGGTCGGATGCAGCGAACGGGCGATATAGCCCTGCTTCTCCAGCCGGTTCAGCATGATCGTGACGCCGGCCGCGGTGATGCCGAGCCGTTCGGCCAGCATCCCCGGCGTCGTGGACTTCTCGTCGTCGGCCAGGACGATCTCCAGTGCCCGCCGGTCGGTCTCGTTCACACCCAGTACCCGGATCAATTCGCGGGTCAGATCCTCGACGGTTCCGTGGTAGAACCCCAGGGCCCTTTTGAGTTCGGCCGAGATCCGGGCGGGTTCGATTGGTCTCGGGCACACGAGCTTTCCCCTCGATCACTGTGAAACATGAAACCGCTCAAGAGAAGTCGCCGATCAGGGTGTGTGCACCATCATTTCCCCTGCGTACGGTAGGGATCGCCGCCGGTCGCGTGAAGCGGGCATATGTGCTCCTGTCAATCGATTTGGCCGGCAACCCGAACCGCGGCTGCCGAACATCACGAAAGCTGGCACAGCTCCGGCCGCCGAAGCGACCGCGGCTGTGTCGGACATGCACTGTACGACACACCGACTCATGCGATACGGTGCATCACAAAATTCGGTGCGAGTGGCTGCCCCCGCACCAAACGTGAAGCGGGGCAATCACTATGAGGAACCATGGCCACCCGTCCGCCTCGGGTGAGACCTGGACCGGGCTGCTGACACAACCCGGCCCAGGCATGTTCACCACCGGCCGCCGGTGCGGGCACCGGCCGTCACGCCGTGGCGCCTGCCCGCGGAATCAGCTGACGGCAGTGGTGGTGAGGGTCGGCGACGGGTTCGGGTAACACGAGGTCGCGACATTGCCGACCAGTGCGACGTTGGTCGTCATGGTCATACCGGGACTGGTGTAACTGGTTCCCGCGTACTTGCTGGTGATCGGCGTTCCGGGGGTTCCGGCGGTGACATTGATGGTCACCGCCGGCGGCGTGAAACTGGTGCCGCCGGCGATCGGACCCGGCACGGTCAGAACGACATTCCCACCCGACGTGGCGACGGTGCCGGCCACGGTACCCCCGGAGGCGGTAGCGGAGACCAATGTCGAATTCGCTGGAGTCGGAAACGTCATCTTCAGGTTGCTGATGTTGTTCACGGTGAAGCCGGACGCCGAACTGGGCACCGACGACGAACCCGGCGTGAGGGTGATGGCCACCGCGGAACCCGACGCCGCCGAACCCGGCGCGGTGCCGGTGACCGATGTGGTCATGCTCGAGGTCTGGCCGACCCCGAAAATGGTGCCCTTACAGCTCCAGTTCACGCTGACCGGGGCGGCATTCGCCGGTGCCGCCAAACAAAAGACGGTGGCGACCGCCACCGGAGCGAGAACGCCGGCACGAACCAGGGAAGAGATGGATCTCATGACTGACTCCAGAAAATG
Source organism: Nocardia aobensis NBRC 100429 (assembly GCF_000308375.1). Lineage (GTDB taxonomy): Bacteria > Actinomycetota > Actinomycetes > Mycobacteriales > Mycobacteriaceae > Nocardia > Nocardia aobensis. The sequence goes on from NZ_BAFQ01000164.1 coordinate 23,131, forward strand.
TAGAGCAACGTTACGACCGAATACCGGACCGCAACACCGAGTTTCTAAAATATAGCCTCTTCTCATCTTTCCATGGCCGAAATCACACAAACGAATCGAAAAGAAAATATCATTATCCGCAATTAATTATTCAGTCTGGAAAGTTAATTACGGCAAGATTCTTTAAATAAGTCGTGTATTTCCACGACACCTCTCGGCCGCGCTATCGATACGACCGATCCCGCAATTCCCCCGAATACAAGGCTCGACCTGAGAATATATCCACGCGTCCTGATGGTCAGCGTTCGGGTGGTTACCGTTCGCGGCGTTCGACCCCACCGGGCCCGCATGCCAGTGGGACGTCAGGGCGGTGCAAGAGCGCCGCGGCACAGTTGCCGGTATGACATGGCACAGCGGCCGTCGAGCCGAGGGGAAGACGATTCTGGTGACCGGCGCCAGTGCGGGCATCGGATACTTCGTCGCGGAGCGACTCGCGGCCGCGGGCGCGACCGTTGCGCTGGGGTGCCGGGACACCGCCAAGGCCGACCTCGCGATGCGGGCGATCCGAGCACGAGTTCCGGCCGCGCGAACGATATCGGTGCACGTGGACCTCGCGGATCCGTCCTCGCTGCCGGCGACGGTCGACGCCCTCGGTGTCGAATGCCTGGACGCGGTCGTACTCAACGCCGGAATACTTCTCTCAGGCCCCGAGCGTCAGGTGAACGCGCGAGGACACGAATCGATGTTCGCGACGAACCATCTCGGGCACTTCGCGTTGGTCGCACATCTGGCGCCGATGCTGACGGCCGCCTCGCACGGCCGGGTGATCACGGTAGGCAGTTTCGCCGCCCGCTCGGAACGGCTGGATCTCACCGATCTGCAGTCGGAGCGCGATTACCGGCCCAAGCGCACCTACGGACGATCGAAACTGGCGCAGATGCTGTTCGGCTTCGAACTGGATCGCCGACTGCGGGCATCCGGCACCGACACCGCGAGCATCGTCGCCCACCCCGGTGGCGCCCTGGACTCGCTCACCCCGTCGCGGCCACCGTTGTTCGTCCGCACCCCCGCCCAGCTGCTGCGCGGGCTGCCCGCGGGCGTTGTGCTGCACGGCAAACACGTAGGAGCCGACAGCATCGTCCGAGCCGCCCTCGACACCGAGATCGTCGGCGGTGAGCTGTGGGGGCCGAGGGTGCTCGGCCTCCGCGGCCGGCCACACCGCGAAACACCCCACGCGCATATGACCGATCCGGACGTCGCGGCCGAGTTGTGGGCGACCAGTGCCGAGCTCACGGGCGTGGATCCTCTGGAGTGTCCGGCTACGCCGATCCGGTGACCGCGTGCGGTATTCGCCGACCTCAGCGAGCAGAAACGCGATCGGAAATGTGATGGCAAACCGCGAATTGCTTCACGCCTGTAGTAGCTTGACGACTACCGTTGCTCGTCTGAGAAGAGCGGAGGGGCCGATGCCGAACCTGCCCGCAGGGGGTTTGCGCCGGCTCGCCACGGCGCCGAACCCGCTCGGCATGCGGTCCCTGCCGTCGGATCCGGCGTGAGCCGCCGACGATCCGACACCGCACGCGGACAGCCCGCCCGGGACGCAACTGTATGTGTGGCGGGGACCGGCGCGGATTGCTTTCCGGCCCAGAGCAACTCACGCACGGCGATCTCGGCAAGACGCCGTGCGCGATTCGTGGCCGATGTTCGTGGCCCCGATCGACTCCTGATGATAAGTGAAGGCGCTATGAATAATTCGGTTGAAAGGCGACAGATCGGACAGCGAAAACCGTCGTTTTCCGGACAACCCGTTTCACTTTCACGAGCGCCCTCGGGAAGCACCGAATTGTCACCTGAAATTCCGTCGAATGTATTGCGGGAAACCGTCTTCTGCTTTATCCTCGCCGGCCTTGCTGATTTGTTTGCTGAAAATCGCCGGGGGTACTCGCGCACACAGAACGCACCTATTGTCAGCGCCGATCGATTCCGAGTGGTGATGACCTGCGCAACTTAGGCAACTCGAGGAGAGGATTGATTGCGATGACGGTTGGTCTCGACGTCCGGGCCGAGCGTGAGCGGGTCGCCCGCGCGTGCCGCGCAGGGCAGCCTCTGCCCGAATTCCTTTACAGCAGTGACGAAGACATCTTGTGGTCCCGCGTTTTCGCGACGCTGCGCGCCATGCACGAACAGCTCGCCTGCGCGGACTATCGGGGCGCGGCTCGCCTCGTTCAGCTGCCCGCCGAGCGGGTACCGCAGATGAGCGAGGTGTCGCGCATGCTTCGTTCGCTGACCGGTTTCGCGTTGGCGCCGGCCATCGGAAGCCAACCCGGCCGCCTGTTCTACGGGCCGATGGCCGACGGCATCCTGCACGCCACGCCGGACGTGCGGCCGGTGACCGAGCAATCGTTCTCGCCCGATCCGGACGTCATCCACGAACTGGTCGGACATGCGGTGATACTGGCCGACCCCGAATTCGCGGAGCTGTATCGCTGTTTCGGCCGCGCCGCCAACCGCGCCACCTCCGACGAGGAGCGGGCCGCGATCGCGCGGTTGTTCTGGTTCACCCTGGAGGTCGGCGTGGTCGCCGAGAAAGGTCACCCGCGAGCGTACGGAGCCGCGATCCTCTCCTCGGTGACGGAGATGGAGTCCTTCGTGAACGCGGATCTGCGGGAATTCCGGGTGGAGGACATACTCGCCGCCGATATCGACGACAGCATTTGTCAACCGCTCCTCTTCGTCGCCGATTCGGTCAGCCGGATGATGGCGGAGGTAACGAGCTTCCTCCGGACGAGGATCGGTTCGTGACGACGCCGTATCGCACGCTCCCCCGGACGACATCCTCGCCGGCGACGACTAAGGAATTGCGGTGGTAGACCTTTCGAGTACCACGCGTCGTCACGACGACGCGACTCCGGGCGCGGACTCCTTCGACTTGTCGGTGGCGCAGTACGAACTGTGGCTGGCTCAGCAGTTACATCCCACGGTTCCGTTCTCCATCTCGCAATACACCGATGTGCAAGGCGATCTCGACCTGGAACTGCTCCAGCGGTGTGCCCGCCGCGCCGCACGCGAATTACAGTCGCCGCATGTACGATTCGCCATCGTCGGTGGCAGGCCGCGCCAATATCTCGACCACGATGTGGACACCGGATTCGACTGCATAGATCTCAGTGATCACCCCGATCCCGAACGCGCCGCACAGGAGTGGATGAGCCGGGATCATCACGCGGGCATCGATCTGACCGGAGACGACGTCACGAAGACGGTGCTGTTCACCCTCGGCCCCGGCCGGTATCGCTGCTACGCGCGCAGCCATCACATCGCCGTGGACGGCTTCGGCGCCGCTCAGGTGTTGCAGCGCACGGCCGAATTGCATTCCGCCGCAACCGAAGGACGACCCCCGACCGCGTGCCGCGCGGTATCGCTGGCCGAGATCGTGGCGGCCGAGCAGCGGTATCGGTCCTCGTCTCGGTTCGCGGCCGACCGCGAGTACTGGGGCCGGCAGCTCGCCGGCCTCGACCACACGACCCGCCTCAGTGAGCGGTACGCCGCCCCGTCGGCCCGGCCGCATATCGCGCACGCGACCGTCGACGCGGAGGTCATGGCACGGCTCGGCGACGCAGCCCGCCGGTACGGCACCGGAATGGCCGAGGTGCTGGTCGCGGCGGTGGCCGCGTTTCTGGCGCGGATGACGGGCGATACCGATGTGACGGTGTCGCTGCCCGTCGCCGGGCGCACCACCGGAGCGCTGCGGCAGTCGGCGGGAATGGTCTCGAACGTGGTGCCCCTGCGGGTGCGCGGCGTGGCCGAGAGCACGGTCGGTGAGCTGGTCCGCGAGGTACGCCTGAGCATGATCGGCGCGTTGCGCCATCAGTTGTACCGGCACGAAGACCTGCTCCGCGACCACGGCGTGGGGCAGGCCGGCCGGCACGGCTACGGGCCGCTGATCAACGTCCTCAGCCTGCCCGAGAGCATCGACTTCGGCGCCGTTCGCGGTCGGACGCAACTGCTTTCGGCCGGCCCGGTGGAGGATTTGGCGATCAGTTGCTACCGGTTCGGCACCGAGCCGTTCGTCATCGACTTTCATGCCAACCCGGAGCTGTACCGAGCAGAGGAAGTGGAGGGGTATCGGCAGCAGTTCGTCGACTGCCTGACCCGATTCCTGCTGGCCGACGGCGCGGACACGGTGTTCGCGGCCGTCGCCGGCCCGCACACGATCGCCGACCCGCAGCGGCGACACCACCAGCGGTTGCTGCCGGACCTGCTCGCGGGTGGAACCGATGCCGGTGACCGGATCGCGCTGAGCGGGCCTGATCGTTCGGTGACCTATCGCGAACTCGACGAGACGAGCGCCCGGTGGGCGCGCGAGCTGATCGCGCACGGCGCCGGGCCGGAAGTCGTTGTCGCGGTGGCATTGTCGCGGTCGGTCGAATCGGTCATGGCGTTGTGGGCGGTCGCCCGGGCGGGCGCGGTGTTCTTCCCGGTCAATCCCACCGACCCGCCGGCCCGCGTCTCGAAGCTGATCGCCGATTCCGGTGCGGCGGTGGGCATCACCCTCACCAGGTGGCGCACACCGCAGGAGACCACGACGGTCGACTGGTTGATGCTCGACAGCGACGAGTTCACCCGCGCCGCCGCGGCCCGGTCCGCCGAAGCGGTGACCGACGCGGATCGGATACGACCGTTGCGGGCCGCGCACCCGGCCTATCTGATCTACACCTCCGGATCCACCGGCGAGCCCAAGGGAGTGCTGAGTACCCACGAGGGGCTGGCGACCCTGGCCGACGATCTGCGCACCCGCAACGGCATCGGCAGCGATGCCGTTGTGCTGCAAGCACATTCGCCATTCTGCGATGCGTCGATGCTCGAATATCTCTCCGCGTTCCCCCCGGGCGCGAAGCTGGTCGCCTTGGCGCCGGATATCGTTGCGGGACAACGACTTTCGCAAGTGATGGAGGATGAGGCCGTCACGCAGCTGATCGTCACGCCGGCCATCCTGGCCACGCTCGACCCGGATCGACTGCCCTCGCTGCGGACCGTCACCGTCGGCGGAGACAAATGTCCGCCCGCACTGGCGCAACGCTGGGCGGGCCGGTTACCGATGTTCAACTCCTACGGCCCCACCGAAGCCACCGTCGTGGTGACCCAGACCGAACCGCTCGCCCCCGGCTCGCCGATCACGATCGGGCGCGGACTGCCCGGCGTGCAGACTCTCGTCCTGGACGCCCGGCTACGGCCGGCTCCCCGTGGCGCCCGCGGCGAACTGTATCTCGCCGGTGACGCGTTGGCGCGGGGATATCTGGGGCGGCCCGGGATCACCGCGCGGAGTTTCGTCGCAAATCCCTACGGGCAGCCGGGAACCCGGATGTATCGCACCGGTGACATGGTCCGCGAGCAACCCGACGGCACGCTGGAGTACCTCGGCCGAGGCGATGTTCAGATCTCGTTGCGCGGACAGCGCATCGAGCCGTCCGAGGTGGAGCGCGCCTTGGCCGCCGACGCGGCGGTCGATCAGGCCGTGGTGCGGGTGTGGACGTCCGAGACACTCGGCGATCGGCTGATCGGCTATGTCGTGCCCGCGGCGGCCGGGGAGGATTTCGACCGGGCCGCCGTCTTGGCGCGATTGCGGACCGTGCTGCCGCCCGGCATGGTTCCGGCGATGCTGATTCCGCTGCCCGAGATACCGATCAATCCGAGCAGCGGCAAGACCGATCGATCAGCGTTGCCGGATCCACAGACGCTGCCGCGCCCGGCGTTCCGCGCGCCGGCCTCGGAGATCGAGCGCACGGTGGCGGAGACGATCGCCGAGGTGACCGGGCAGACTCGAATCGGCTTGGACGACAACTTCTTCGAACTCGGCGGCAACTCGTTGCTTGGCGTCGAACTGTGCCGGCAACTGTCGGAACGGACCGGGACCACGGTGACGATCTCGTCGCTGTTCACCCCGACGGTGCAGAGCTTGGCCGCCGCCATCGAAGCCACCGCGGCCGGTGGGAACAGCGAGGCGGCAGTCGGCGGTTCGGCGTTGCAACCGGTTCTTCCGTTGCGGGGCAGCGGTTCCGGGACGCCGCTGATCTGCCTGCATTCGGCGGTTCCGCTGTCGTGGTGCTATTCGGGCCTGCTGCGCTACGTCACCGACCGGCCCGTCTTCGGCCTGCAGTCGCCGGCCGTCTCCGGGCAATCGCGGCGATACCGCAGCGTCGACGAGCTCGCCGAGGTGTATCTGCGGGAACTCACGCGCGTGCAACCGGAAGGGCCGTACCACCTGCTGGGCTGGTCGCTGGGCGGTCAGCTCGCGCACGCGCTCGCCGCCCGGCTGCGCGCCCGGGGGCACGACGTGGGATTGCTCGTCATGCTCGACAGCGTGGCCTTCGGGCAGGGTGCGCCGCGGCCGGAGCCGCCCACCGTCCGTGATCTGGTCACCCATTTGCAGGGCAACGAGTCGGCCACCCCTGATATGCGGCCGCTCACGCTGGACGAAGCGGTGGACGTGCTCGCCGACAGCCCCGGCCCCGGGCGCGGGCTGACCCGCGAGCAGCTCGAACGCCTGCACCAGGGCTATGTCGACAGCGTCGCCATGTCGACGAGCTACCGGCCGGCACCCTATGACGGCGATCTGCTGTATTTCTCGGCGACCGAGGGCATCACCGGCGAACTGACCGGCGAGATGTGGCGGCCCTGGGTTTCCGGACGGATCGCCGAGCACCGCGTCGACGTCACCCACGCCCAGATGACCAACCCCGAGGCGCTCGCGGTCATCGGGCCGATCCTGGAGGCCGAACTGAATCGGCACGGCGAAGGGAAGAGCATGTGAGCAAGCATTCCGCTGCGATCGTGGCATCCGTGGTGTCGGTCGCGTCATCGATCATGCTGGCCGCACGACGGCCGGCGGTGTTCGGTCTCCGTCTCCCGCGCGCGGTGCTGGCCGCCGTCGCCGCGATCGCCCTGGCGATCGCCGCCAACGAGAGCGTGGGCAAACCGGTGATGTTCCTGCGCTGGTCGTATGTGCGGTTTCTGTTCGGCCTCCGGCATATGGGCGCCACCTGGCAGGTCGGTGACGGCCGCGAACAGGCGCTGGCCGACTATGTGTGCGCGCATGCGCGACGCAACGACATCGACGATGTGATCCGGGCGATCGACGAGTTCTGCTACACCAAGAGCTACCTGATCAATATCGGTGACGAGAAGGGCCGGATTCTCGACCGGGCCGTCGCCGCCGCGCAGCCGCGCCGCCTGCTCGAACTCGGAACCTATTGTGGATACAGCGCATTGCGCATGGCGCGGGCCATGCCGGCCGACGCCGTGCTGTACTCGATCGAGTTCAATGCCGCCAATGCCGCCGTGGCCCGGCGGATCTGGGATCACGCGGGCGTCGGTGACCGCATCGTCGTCATCGTCGGCACATTGGGCGACGACGGAAAGACGCTCCGCACGCTGAGCGGCAACCACGAATTCCGTCCCGGCGCACTGGATTTCGTCTTCCTCGACCACGAGAAGGATGAATATCTTCCCGATCTCCACCGGATCCTGGACCTGGCGTGGCTGCGCGCCGGCGCGGTCGTCGTGGCGGACAACGTGAAATATCCGGGTGCCCCGGAGTATCGAACGTTCATGCGTCGCCACGAGGGCACCCGGTGGACGACCCGCGAGCATCGGACGCACGCCGAATACCAGAAGGTTCTCAAGGACCTCGTACTCGAATCGACCTATCTCGGCTGAGCGGATCGAGCCCACTCGGTCGACCCGCGAGTGCCCGTGCCGCGATTGTGATGTCGCCGAACATGTTAATCATCGGTAATGGCGGGTAGTCGCAGATATGGTGCAACGTTGCGCCCCGACCTGATGCTGTCTATACGCCGAAGGACGAGATTCGCATGAGCACTCTTGATACGTCCACCCTGCTGGCCCAGCTGCGAGCACTGCTGACGTTGACCAATACCGAGATACAAGTGGCCGAGACCCGGATCGCGCAGGCGCGGACCGAGGCTGTCCGCAAGGAGCTGTCGGAGAACGCCGACAAGGGCCGCGCCCGCGCCGAGGCCATCGAGGCCGCCATCCGCGATCTGGGCAGTGTGCCCGAGGTGGTCGGCCCGTTCCTCGGCCGTGCGGTCGCCGCGATCAAGGCGATGGCCGAACAGGCCCAGCCGTTCGACGAGGCCCTGCTCGGCGATCTGGCGCTCGAGCACCAGCTGCTCGACCGCTCCCGCTACATCAAGGCCCTCGCGACCGCCGCGGGGCAGCGGGAGATCGTGACGTTGGCCGACCGCTTGATCACCGCGCATTCGGCCACGGTGGAATGGCTGACCACCGTCCTGGCCGAGGACGCCCTCGGCGGGCCGGCCGCGTTGCGCCGCACCGTGCTGCAGGCGGCGACCGGCACCGCGGTGAAGCTGTTCAACCTGCCCGTCACCTGGTCGGCTCGCGGCCTGGACCGCGCGCTGGACACCGTCCGCACCACCCCGCCCGCGCTCGGTGAGCTGCTCGCCCGAGGCGCGCACGCGGGTGATGTGGCGGTCAAGACTCTGTCGGCCTCCCGGGACGCCGCACTCGAGACCGCCGAACAGGTCACGCGTCACGAAGGCGCCGGCGCGGCCGCCGACGCCCTGCATTCGATCCGTGCGACCACCGGTGTCCTCGAACCCGGCGAGTTACCGGTCGGCGACTACGACGAGCTGAACGTGTCCCAGGCCGTCGCCGCGGTGAAGGACCTCACCGAGCCGGCCGACATCCGCGCGATCGTCGCCTACGAGGAAGCCCACAAGAAGCGACACGGGGTCGTGTCGGCCGCCCAGACCCGGCTCGCCGCGATCGCCCAGGAAGTGGCCGGCCTCAGCTGACCGGTGATTACTCGACCGGCCGGTCCCCATCCGGGGGCCGGCCGGTTGTCGTCTGGATCAGCCTGGCGATCTCGACAGCCTGATCGTCGGCGATGCCTTCGTTCTCGCCTCCAAAGAGGCGATCCGCCAGCCCCCGAGGGCAGCTTCGCACTTCTCGCCAGAGCAGGCTTGCCATATACCCCCTAGGGGTATATGTTTTCGATGTCGGACGAGAACAAGATCGGAAAGGTCGGAGCGATGACCGCGCACGCTGACATCAATCACCATGGGGCACAAGGCAATCACGGAATCCGCGACCCGCACGCGCATCACGGCGGACACCAGGGCCACGGTGGACACGAGGGGCACAGCGCGCACGAAAACCATGGCGCGCACGAAGGCCATGACGGGCACGCCGCGCACGGTGGCGGACTGCCGGGCGGGCTCCAGATCACCCAGGACGGGTACACCTTGGCGCTCGCCGAGCCGATCCTCACACCGGGCGAGGTCGATTTCCGGTTCCGGATCCTGGGTCCGGACGGCGCACCGGTCACCGAGTACACCGCGATCCATGATCGGCAGCTGCACCTCATCGTGGTGCAGCGGGAACTGACCGGGTTCTGGCACGTGCATCCGGAACTCACCGCCGACGGCATCTGGACGGTGCGGCTGAACCTGCCGGAAGCGGGCGCGTATCGCGTGTTCACCGACATCGCCCCGCGGGCCCTCGGCAAGACCATCACCCTCGGCGCGGACCTGGCCGTCACCGGCACGTACGCGCCGCGGCCGACACCCGCGGCCGCCCGGATCGCCGACATCGACGGGTACGAGGTGACCCTCGACGGCGATCTGGTGCCCGGCGACGGCCGCCTGCTCACCCTGACCGTGCGCAAGCACGGCGAGCCGGTCACCGACCTACAACCGTACCTGGCGGCCTACGGACATCTGGTGATCCTGCGGGCGGGCGACCTGGCCTACGTGCATGTCCACCCCAACGGCGAACCCGGTGACGGCGTCACCGCCCCGGGTCCGGACGTCACCTTCCACACCGCCGTCCCCGGCCCCGGAACCTACCGGTTGTTCCTGGATTTCAAGCACGGCGACGTCGTCCGCACCGCCGCGTTCACCCTGCCGACGACACGGTGAGTGCTCTCGCAGGTATCGCGGTGTTATTTCGGGTCCGCGCGGCGGGCGGTTCGGTTTCGCGACTCGGCCGAGGCGTCCGGCGCGGCGGAGAAGGTCGGTCGCAGGTCCCCTCGCGCCACGACGTCGGACGGGCTGTCGGTGACCGCGTCTCGGTGACTGAAGAGTTGGGGTCCCAAGGGTTGTTTCTCGCTCACAGGCAGTGTCTTTCGATAGATGGATGGATGCGGCCGGCCACTGCCGACTCGCGGCCGGTCGCGCCGTTGCGCCACCGGCGAAGGGCGGCGGCCCGCCCGGTGCGGCCGGGCAATCGGGCCAGGAGTTCGTCTACCGTCGATTCGTCGTTCGCACGACACGCGAGAGCCATAACAGCGCAGGCGCGATGGGTATCGGTGCGCGGCGGGATGATCAGCAGTACTCGACGCCGGTCGCGCGCCCCGAGCACCTCGACGGTGTGGGCGGCGCCGTGCCGGGTCCCGTCGAGACGCACCCCTTCGCAGCCTGCGACCGGGTTCCATTCGGCGGTGTTGTACACGACCCGGTGGATCGTGCCGAGCGTGGGCGATACGGCCGCGAGCAGGCCGGGAAGTTCGGTGGCGAGATCCGGGCTACGGGGCCACCAGGCGCCGTCGACATATCCGGTTTTCGTCTCGTAATCCTTGAACTGCACACGTGCGGCGGGCTCGACGACGGGCCGCGCGGGGCCGTGCACAAGGTGGTTCGGTCGGTTCATGCCGACGCTCCTGACTCGGCCGAAGATCGGCCGTGTAATGACAATGTCCGGGACCTGCGGAAACAGGTGCCGGGGCCGACATCGACGGTGGACGACACGTTCAGATCAGTGTCTGCTTCGACTGCGATACGTTCGTATCGACATGATCGAAAACACCGGCGACACAGCCTGTGCAGCTCGCGAAATTCGTCGCAGCGCACTCGTATCCGGTTGCCTGCGCGGCGTTCGAGGGACCGTCTCCCGAAACGAAAGAACGTCTGTTTACGCTGCCATTCCGATGGCAGCCGTACGCCAGTGGGACCGGATATCTATGTCGACTCTACGCGACCGGGCCATCCCTGTCCACGTGGCCTCGCGCGGCTGGGAGAAAGCCGCAGAAAAAAGCACGAAACCCGCGCCGCAGGCGCGGGTTTCGCTGATTTGTCAGCTCCTAGATGGCGCGGACGTTCTGAGCTTGGGGACCCTTTTGGCCCTGGCCTACCTCGAACTCGACGCGCTGCCCCTCATCGAGGGTCTTGAACCCGGAACCGGAAATTTCGGAATAGTGGACGAAAACGTCAGGACCGCCCTCATCCTGGGCGATGAATCCGAAGCCCTTTTCGCCGTTGAACCACTTCACACTGCCTTGCGACATTCTTTTGATTTACTTCCTGTTGCGAGCCGGGCGATCACTGCAACAACCCGTGCTCACCATCCAGTCTGGCACACCGTCGCGTTTCGGCACGAACTGCCGGCCGGAACGCCACTTTTTCCCGGTGAACGCCGCGAGGTCGGCGTCCTCGTCGTTCGCATCGCCGTGGGTGAAGGCGGCGATCGCGAAGCCCGGGCCGAAGGACGCCGAGGCGACATAGGAGCCGTCGTCCGACCACCCCCATTTGGTGCCGACGGTTGCCGGGACGTGCGCGGTCCCCCAGTTCTGCGCGGTACCGTCGGCGGCGATCGGGCTCGCGGTGGCCATCCACCACAGCAGCAGCGAGCCGGGATCGGTGCGCTGCTCGGCGACGAGGAATTCGGCGACGTCCCGGGCGCTGGTGTAGGAGTCGCCCCAGAACGAACCGCGACGGGTGTCGGCCGAATCGAATTCCGCGGCGGCGGCATCGATGGCGTGCGGATACTTGGTATCCAGCTCAGTCGCGGCATCACTGTCGGAGAGCTGGATCGCGCGCTGAGCCGCCTGCCGATCCGAGCGGGATCCGTCGCCGTGGCGCAGTACGTAGTCGACCAGATACAGCTTGATGATCGACAGGGCGGGCCGCCTTTCGCCCGAATTCCCTGTGCCGGTATCGGTTCCGGGAATCAGCGAGACCATTGCGAACGATGTGCGCGGGTCCATCGGAATCGGCTCGGACTCCCCGCGGGCCGGACTTGCGGTCGCGGCACCGCCCGCTATCAGTAGCGCGAGCACGGGCGCCACGAGAGTTGTTCGCACGAGTGAGTCCTCCCTCTTCGGTCCGAGCCACAGTGCTGCGCATCGATTCCACTACAGCCGGCGGTGCGCGGGCGCCACGCCACGCCGGAGGCGAATCGCTCCGGCGCGCCTCCGGTGAATCATCGCGCGCGAACCGCACAATCGCTGGTCATGGCGATGGGACGCAGATCCGCACTCGCACTGCTGGCCGGTCTGCCCCTGCTGGTCCCGGGAATGGCACGCGCGCAGTCGGCGCTACCGGGAATCGGCGCCGACCCCCAGCGCGCGCCCACCCGCTACACGATGGCGGCCTTTCGTGCCGACAGCGAATCCACCGTGGCCGTGTACGAATCGGTGGACGGGACGCGGTTCACGCCGGTCGCCGAACACGCCTTCACGCCGCGGACCGGGCTGGCTCGCGATCCCAGCGTGATGCTGCACACCGACGGCTGGTATTACCTCACCTACACCAGAGCCCCCGACGCGACCTCGATCGGCCTGGCGCGTAGCCGGGACCGGATCGCCTGGACGGAGATGGCCCCGGCGCCGATGCTCGTACCGGGCCGCCTGGAAGGGACATGGGCCCCGGAGTGGTACGTCGATGCGGCGGGCCGAGTCGGGATCATCGTGTCGCTGACCTGGGGGCACGGTTTCACCCCGCATCTGCTGCTACCGGTCGGCGCGGGACTGTCCACCTGGGCGCCGCCGATTCCGCTGTTCGGTGTGGGCCCGAGCGGTCCGGGTTCGCTGGGATTCATCGACACACAGCTGGTGCGGTGGAACGGGCGGTTGTACGCCTTCGTGAAGAACGAGGACACCAAACTGGTCGAGCTGGCGGTCGCGGACAACCCCTTGGGCCCGTATACCTTTGTCGCCACAGGTGATTGGGCCGGATGGGGCGGTCCGCGGGAGGGCCCGTCGGTGGTGCCGCTCCCCGACGGCGGACATCGCATCTATCTCGACGCCTACACCGAGGGCCGCTATCTCTACAGCGACAGCTACGACGGCTTCCGCACGTGGTCGGCGCCCACCGAGCTGCCCGGACTCTCCGGAGTCGTCCGGCACGGCACGGTGCTGGCCGAATTCGGTTCGGCCGCATAGGTTTCGGAGGCCGGACCGATCACTCGCCGCCGGGCGCCCAGTTGTCGGCGGTTTCACCGGTGGTGAGGAAGATGGTGCGACGGCCCACTTCCACCGCATTGTCGGCGAAGCGCTCGTAATACCGTCCCAGCAGCGTGAGGTCGACCGCGGCCGTGATGCCGTGCGCCCATTCGTGGTCCAGCACCGCGGCCAGCAACTGCTCGTGCAGATTGTCCAGTGCGTCGTCCTGGGCGTCGAGACCGGCCGCGTCGTACGGATCGCCGGTCTCGAGCACCGCCGCGGCGCTGGTGGCGATCGCACAGGCGGTGGAGCCGAGACGTTCGACCACCGGTCGCACCGGTTCGGGAACGACGTGTTCGGGATGGCGCCGGCGTGCGCTGGTGGCGATATGCCCGGCGAGGGCGCCCATGCGCTGCAGATGACCGGTGAGCTGGATGGCGGTCACCACGCGCCGCAACTCGCTGGCGACCGGAGCTTGCAGTGCCAGCAGGCGCAGCGCTTCCTGTTCGGCCTGCTGCGCCATCTCCTCGACCTGGCCGACGATGTCCAGTGCGGCCTCGGCCTGTTCGATATCGGCGTTCACCACCGCGTAGGTGGCCGCCGAAATGGCGGTCCGGTCCTGTTCACACATGGCATGCAGCAACTCGGCGAGCTGCCGCAGATTCGCGTGATAGTCCGACCGCATATCCCGATTCAACCCCAGCGGGACCCACATTGCGAATCCCGCCCCGACCGCATCGATCGCCGCGAAATAGCCGGTAGCCGCCTCCGAACGTTCGATCGGGGCGATCCGTCGCTCACCCGAGCCGATAGTTGTAACTCGCGTAGCGGTGCGAATCGGCGCCCGCTTCCTCCCAGCTGTAGCTGTAGGTGCCCACATGCCCCAGCCGGAACGAGCTGTCGGCCATGATTCGGTAGCCGCTGCGCCGCGCTCGCTCACAGAATGCGTAGTCCTCGCCCAGGTACCAGGTGTGTTCACCGTCGGGCACCAGCATGGGCAGGAAGTACGGGACGGTCGGGCGGTCGAACCGCAGGTTGCACACCGGAAGTTGTTCGTGTTCGGCGACGGTCTCGTAGACGTCGCGGTGGGTGAAGAGGAATCCGGTAGCGGCGTACTTGATCTCCAGCAGTCCCCCGCCCTCGCCGAAGAGGATGTTTCCGGTGCCGGGCAGCACGTGGCAGGCCAGGCCGCGCACCCCCTTCTTCGCATAGATCCCGCAGACGACCGGCAGATCGTGTTCGCGTAACCGATCCACCGAATCCACGTCGAACGCGATATCGGAATCGATCCACATCAGCCCCTCGAACCCGTCGCGCAACGCGTCGGTGGCCATCTGACTGCGTCCTTGATCGATCGCGGCGAACCCCGTGACGGTCCGGACCTCGTAACCCCGATGCTCCAGCCGGGCCAGATTGCGGGCGAAATCCGGTGCGATCGATCCGTGGGTCGGGACCAGCACAACACAGCGCGAGGGCTCCATGACCGCAGCCTGCCATGCCCGCGAAGGGGCCGCGCGGCGTGGGACGGACCTGATCGCCGGGCCCACGCCGCCGGTATCCCTACGCGGGCAGCGGGTTCTGTCCCAGGAAGCGGTGGCCGTTCGCGGCCCCGGTGCGGACGGCGGTGAATCCGTACTCGATCAGGCGTTGTTCGTAGTCGCGCAGCGCGCTGCGCAGATCACGGCCTGCCACAACGGAATCGATGGTTTCGGACAGGTCGGCCGCGTCCCGTAACGCGGTGCAGGCCCCGGATCCGGCCGCGGGACTCATGGCGTGCACGGCATCACCCAACAGGGTCGTCGGTGTGGTCGGCCATGCCGGGATCGGAACACTCGTGCGCAGTGGGAGTGCGAACATGGTGTCGGGATCGCAGGCGGCGACGATTTCGCGAATCCGTGGATGCCAGGTCCGGACTGCCGCGGCGACGATGTCTTTCAGTCGGCCGCCGTCCAGGTCGCGCAATTCCTGTTCCGTGGTGCCGAACCACTCGGCGCGAGCACCGAACGAGCAGGTCATGTAGTCCGGGACGGACGGCAGTTCCGCAGCCGGAACGATGCGGGCCGCCGCAATCGCCGGGTCCTGCGGGAATTCGACCGGCGCGACCCCGACGAAACTCCCGTCGGGGCCGGCGATCATGGTGAAGATGCCGAACATGCTGTCGTCGAACAAGTCCCGAGTCCGCGCGTTCAGCGGTATCGCGCCGTAGAGCTGGCGCACCCCGGTGTCGACGATGCGCGCATGCGGCAGATATTGCTGACGCACAGCGGAATTGATCCCGTCGGCGCCGATCAGAACGTCGGCGCCGGCACTGTCACCGTCTGCGAAATGAACGGCGATGCGATCGCCGTCGGTGTCGAAACCGCTGACCGCCCTGCCGAATACGACACGGTCGTCGAGGCCGGTGAGCAGGATGCGGCGCAGCGTCAGGCGGTCGACCGCGAAAGCCGGTTCCGCCGAATCCTGGGTGAACCGTTCGTTCAGTGCACTGTCCAGCACGGTGAATCGGGGTTTCGGGGTGCCCGTCGTGGCGTCGAACAGTGTGCGCAGCGGCGCGGGCAGCACCCGATGAAGCGCGCGCCGCGCCGCGGCGTCCAGATGCAGCCGGTAGCCCTGGCGACGGGTTTCCACTGCGGAATCGCGTTCGTACACAACGACATCGATGCCTCGGCGGCGCAAACCCTGCGCCAACGCCAGCCCGCCCAGCCCGGCGCCGGCAATGATGACCTTGAATCTCGACATGACCAAGTCCCTTCGCATGCAACATCATCGGAAGGGACGTACAGGTCACACCTGCGGAAGGTGCGGTGTTCAACGGTTCGCGTCACCGGGACTAACCCATACCCGGCCGGGTCTTCGCACGTCCGCAAGTGAGTTTACGCGGGTTCGGCCGGGCGCAGTCCGGCATCCGCCGCGGCGGCGGTGAGCGAGTCCAGGCCGAAGGCTTCGACCGGGCCGAGGGCTCCGGTGCCGAGGAGCCCGCCGGCGAGCGCGGTCTGCGCACCCCAGGCGAGGATCTCGGCGGTGAAGTCGTAGGGGTCGACGCCCGTCAGCGTGGCCGAGGACAGGATGCGGCCGGTGGCGTCGCGGGTTTCGGCGACCGCCCAGGTGCGGGTTCGGGCCCGGGTTGCCGCATCGGGTCCCCCGGTCGAGCCCTTGACCAGGACGCTCAACGCGTTCTCGGCCAGCCGCTTCACGGGCGCCACCCGGGCGACGGTGTCCGCGACGAGCGAGGTCGCCTGCAGCGCGCGAGCGGCATTGCCGGGCATACCGAGATAGACGTCGACCTCGCGCAGGTTCGGGTGGGCGCGGTGCAGGACGAGATGTTCCGACCCCGGAATCGAGGCGCCGGTGAGCGCGCGGCCCGCCACATCGAAGGTGTGGGTGCGCGCACCGGTCCGCTCCGGCACGATATCGCCGTCGCGGAGGGCGAAGCCCCGTTCGAACAACATGCCGACCATCGACGCGCGGGTGCC
The DNA here is from genome assembly GCF_000308375.1 of Nocardia aobensis NBRC 100429. GTDB lineage: Bacteria > Actinomycetota > Actinomycetes > Mycobacteriales > Mycobacteriaceae > Nocardia > Nocardia aobensis. The sequence continues at coordinate 39,781 of NZ_BAFQ01000164.1, forward strand.
GCCGCTGGTGCCGGGGGAGGCGATGAAGTAGCCGATGTCGACGCGGGCGGCGTCGGGCGCGTCGCGCAACGCGAGAGCCGCGGCCACATTGCCTGGGACGTAATCGAATCCGAAGGCCGTCAGCAGACCGGCACCCGCCCGGCGCGCCTCGGCGTCGCGATCGAACACCTCGCGGATGAACGGGCCCTCGCCGGTCGAGTCGAAGTAGTGCGCGCCCGCCTCGAGTGCCGCGCCCAGCGCCGGGCCGCCGTACCGCAGGAAGGGGCCCACCGTCGTCACCAGCACGTCGCCGCGCCCCAGCAGGGCGCGCACCGATGCGGGGTCGGCCACGTCGGCCACGGCGGTCTCGGCACCGCCGAGGTCGGCCGCGAACTGCCGCAGCGCGGTGGCGTTACGGGCGGCCAGTACCGGCTCGGCACCGCGAGCCAGCAGGGCCCGAGCCGTCAGGCGGCCCGTGTAGCCGGTCGCTCCGAACAGCACGATTTTTGCCATTGCCATCACCTGTGTTTCGTTGGTCGCCGGCGGTGCGCGCCGGTTCGTGTCGACGTCGGCACCGTATCCGACGATAGGGCCGTCGAGCCGCACCTCGCCACGATGCGCGTACCTAGCCGGCCGCGGGGCCCTGGTCCTGGAACTGTGCCAGCGACTCCCACGACCAGGTGAGCGTGCCGTCGGCGAGGTCGGCGACAACGCCTTCCAGCCACCGAATTTCGGCCTCGGTGACGGCACGCTGATATTCGTCTTCGAGCATGGTGACCCGCGGCAGGCCGAATCGCACGGCCTGGGCGATGCCGGTCTCCAGCTCGGAATGCCCGGCGCGCAACGCTTTCAGCCGGCGTTCCAGTTCCACCCGGGCGCCATCCGGACCGAGCAGCATCAGAAACGACAGGGCCGCAGGAAATTCGGGAAATTCGTTGCGGGGCACGGCGAGCATGTCGGTGAGCCATGCCGTGCAGGCATCGCGGCCGGAGTCGGTGATCTCGTAGACCGTACGTTCCGGATACTGCTGGTCGCGACCCGTCGCGCGGACCGTCACCAAACCGGCGTCCTGCAGTCGCGCGATCGTCTTGTACAGCTGGGCGCGCTGCCCCACGTTGACGACCTTGTCCTTCCCCCACTCCTTGATGCGGCGCTGAATGGCGTACGGGTGCATCGGCTCCAGGTGCAGGATGCCGAGCACCGCCATGGCGAGCGGGGATCGCTTGAACCGGTCGGGGGTGGGCATGCGACTCATCCTACTAGGTGCCGCACAACTAGTCTTCAAATAACTAGTTGCTTCGATACTAGTTTGTGTGCCACTATCGAAGAGCAGGCGAACCCGTCCACTGCGATCCGGAAGGACCAGAACAATGACCGTCACCACCGATACCGTCCGCATTCACGCCGACCACGAGACCACCAAGCGCCTCGGCGATTGGACCCGCGCCACCGACTTCGCGGTGAAGGCCCGCTATGCGAGCGTCGTCATCGACCTGCGCTCGCCGTGGATCGAGGGCGACGACCCGATCGTGGTCCACGCCGACCTCGACCACGCCATGGTGAAACTCCTCGTTCCCGACGACGCGATCGTCGAGCACAGCGACCTGGAGTGGATCGGGCGTGGCCGGGTGAAGGATTTCGCGCGGCCGCAGGACGCCGCCGGCCGGATCGTCCGGCTGACCGGGACCAGCACCAAGAGCGAGTTCCGCGTTCACCGCGGCGGCATCGCGATCCTCTCGGCATTGTGCAGCCGTGAGTTCTTCGACGACGCCAGGCAGGCCCACCGGCAGGGACGCACCCCGACCCTCGCCGATCCGGCCAACGCGCCGCGCTGATCACGGGTCGCGCCGGGCGGCGGCAAACGCCCGGCGCGGCCTCTCAGCGATCAGGCAGCGGTTCGATCCGCGCCAATGTACGGGCGCTACCGTCGACTTCGAGCTGCACATGCAGCCCGTCCTCGTCCCGCCGGGCGCGGATCAGCACCTCGTCGGCGCCCAGCACCGGCCCGGCGTGTTCGAGAATCACCCGATAGGGCGGCGCCGATGCGTCGGGGAACCGCGCGAGCGCCTCCTCCACGGCTCCCCAGTGCACCGCGTTGTTCACATGCCCGTAGCGGTCGACATCGGTGACCCGCAGCGGGAACGGCCGCACTTCGCCGCCGTCTCCGGACTGTTCGCGCAGGGCGGCGCGCCACCGCAAGCGATGCTCGTCGGTGGCCGCGCGCATCGGCGCCATGAACCGTTCGGTCATCCGCGCCGGCCGCCCGGCTTCGATATCGACGTGGATGAGGAACATCTCGGTCTCGATCAGTCCGCCGTTCTCACTGCGCACCTGAATGCGCATGTTGCACCACCGATTCGACAGGGCCGACGGCCAGCGCCGCAGATGGACCTGATCCCCGAACTCGATGGGCCGCAGCACGTCGATCACGGTCCGGCGCACGATCCACCCCGGATGCAGATCCCCGTCCTCGACCACCTTCAGATGGTCGTAGCCGATGTCCTGCAGATACCGCGCCACCGCATCGAGCCGCAGCCGCTCGTCCCCATCGGTGTCCCCGAGCCGCACCGGCCACTGCTCGTGAAACGCCCGGCTCTCGTCCGGGCACGCCGGCAACGGAAACGCGATCTCGGCCGGCCGATCGACAGCGGCACTCATGAACGCTCCTTCTCCCGGGGTCCGCGCCAGCGTAGCGACCCCGCACCGGACCACCGGCGTCAACACGGCGAGCGGGACGGACGGAGCAGAGGAGGCCGCACTTTCCGCTCATGGAGTTGATCGTCAGACCACTCGGATCTCGGGATTCCGCTCGCGTCAACGACCCCCGCGACAAGAAGCAGATCCAGGTCGATGTCGCGGTGCCGGCCCCGGAGGAGACCGGGCGACCACGCCGAATCCTCTCGCTGGGCGAGGTGAAGTGGGACCGGACCATGACCCTGGGCCATGTGGACCGACTGCGCCGTGCGCGAGAACTGCTGTCGGCCAAAGGATATGACACGAGTCGGACAGTTCTGGCCTGCTACAGCGGCGCGGGATTCGACGAGAACCTCCAGGCAGCCGGGAGTGGTCCGGGGGAAACCGTCGCCGGGCAGGACACTCCCCTGCTCGTGGATGTGAACACCATCTATACGACCGCCTGAGACGATCTGCCCGAACCCACCGACGGGTTCAGGCCGGGGCCGTGCACGAGGCCGGGTGGGGCCGCCTGCACGGCGGCCCCACCCGGTTGATCGACGTTACCGATCGGCTCGCCATGGCGTCGGCGTGAGCGGAGTGCCGAGTTCCTCGGCGAGGATGGGGATGCCGAGGTTGCAGGCATGGATGCCGAGGACGCTGACCATCTGGAGGACGGTCACGATCTGTTCGGGTGGGACACCCAGATCCAGTGCGGCACGGATGTGGCGGCGTACACCGGGGGCGTACATGTGGGTGCATGCCGCGTCGATGGCGATGCTCAGCAATTCGACGAATTCCGGCGGGAAGATGTGGCGCGCGATCGGTGTGGCGTTCATGGCCATGAACCGTTCGGTCCATTCGGGGTCCCACTCGTAGAGCTGATCCCAGAGCGGATTCCAGCTCCCGCCCGCCCGCATGGCGTCGACGACCGGCGTGGAAATCGGTGTGGGCGAATCGAACACGATGCCTCCTCAGAGGTGGTCGAAGACCTGGCGGACGACTACTTGGCGGGTGCGGGCTGTGCGGGGTCCTTGCAGTAGGGCAGCTCGGGCGGGCACGGTGCCAGCACGGTCGAGAAGTACTGGATGGCGGAGAAGAGGGTGATGGGGCCACCGGCCAGAATGAGGCCGGCCATCGATCCCACGGCGCCGAGCGTCGCTGCGCCCAGGACACAGCCGGCGACGGTCGCTCCGACGAACGGCGCCAAAAGCATGATCACCGGACTGGAGATCGCCGCGCCGACGGCGCCGCCGACCAGGCAGCCGATTCCGCCGCCGATCACCGCGCCGAGTACCGCGCTGACTCCGGCCGCGATGGCGATGCGCTGACCGAATGCGCCCAGCGCTTGCGAATCGCGGGGCGTGAACGATTCCGCGGCCTGCCGGACGGAGACGACATCGCGTCGTGCCTGGGTGGGCCGCCCGTTACCGCGGTCCGGGGTCAGTGTCGCGGTATCGCCGTCGACGTGAGCGGTGATCGGATAAGCGGTGTCGTCGACGGCGAAGTTCAGCGGTACGGCGGCGACCGGCCGATCGTCACGGGTGGTGAGAATCAGTTGGTCCGCAACCACTTTCAGTTTGCCGTCGGGTGTCGTCACCAGGGCCGAGTCCGCCCGGCGCCCGATCTCGTAGTGCACCGCGGTGCGATCGGGCTCCGCGTGCGCGGTACCGGTGGTGACGGCGGCGGCCGTGACCCCGAGAACCGTGATCAGTGCGGGTGTCATGAATTTCATCGGATTCCTCATCATCGGTTGTGAACAGCGGCGAGTGTGCGCAGCCCGGCCGGGTACAGGCAGCGACCGGCCACCAGGGCGGCGATCGCGACCAGATAGGCGAGCGGGGCCAGTCGTAGTGCGGCGGTCAGGCCGTAGCGGTCGGCGAGCACGCCGACGACGAAGGGGCCCAGCGCCATTCCGAGCAGACTGTTGGACAGCGTCAGGGTCCCCATCGCGGAGGCCCGGACCGACGAATGGGTGAGGTTGGCCACCATGGCGGCGGTGGGGCCCGAGGAACCACCCGAGAACCAGGCGCCGATGCCGATCAGAATCAGTTGCGCCGCACCGTGTTCGACGCTGAATCCGAGCGTCAGGCAGATCAGCGAGATCGAGCAGAACGCGATGGCGGCGAGCCATTTGCGTGACAGGTCGCGGCGGCCGATCCGGTCGGTGACGATGCCGCAGCACACCATTCCGGCGCCGACCAGCAGCACGACACCGGCGGCGGCGACGGCCGCGGTATCGGCCGCCAGACCGTAGACCCGATTGAAGAAGCTCGGCGTCCACGCCAGCAGCACCGCGGCGGCGAACAGCTGTACGCCACCACCGACATAGGCACACAGCACCGCCGGATTGGTGAACAGCGACGACACCGGTGCGCGAAACCCGTTGCGCGTCACGGGTTCGGCCGATTCCGGGTCGGCGTGCCGGGCCAGTTTCCGCTCGTCGACCAGCGCCGCGAAGAGCGCGGCGAGCAGCAGGCCCACCACCGCCATGGTGACGAACGACCACCGCCACCCGAGGTGTACCGCGATCGCACCGCCGGCCGCGACGCCGAGAACCGAACCGAACGACCCGCCGGCCATGAACGCACCGCTCAGCGCGGCATGGACTCGCGGCGCGAAGACACCGAGGACCACCGCGATCCCGACGCTGCCGTAGGCCGCCTCACCGACCCCCACCAGGAACCGCGCGCCGAGCATCTGGTGATAGTTCGACGCGAGTGCGCACAGCAGCGTGGCGATACTCCACAGCGTCGCCATCAGCACCAGGCTCTTCACCCGCCCCCACCGATCCGCCAGCAGCGACAGCGGGAACGTCAGCAGCCCCACCATCAGCGCCACCACGCTGTTCAGCGATCCGAGTTGCGAATCGGTCAGACCCCATTCGGTTTTCAGCAGGGGAAAGACCGCGCTGAGGACCTGCCGGGACATGTAGTCGGCGAGCAACAGTCCGAAGGCGAGGGCGAAGACCAGCCAGGGGTATCGCCGCGCCCGGCCGGGCAGTCCGGTCGATGCGACCGAATCCCGCGCCGCTGGACGCTCGGGGGTGGTGTTCAACTGCATGGGTGCTCCTACGAACGCGGCGGGCGATGGACCACCCGCCGGAGCTGGGAAGGTAGGGCGCGGACCGCTCGGTTCCGGTGGCCGCTCGGCGAAATCGGGGCGCCCGCCTCGATGTGATGGAGACAACAGTAGGGTCGCCGCCTCTATCGTGCTTTACTCTCGGGGACACGGATGCGAACAATCTGGGACAGCGAGGCGCTGATGAAACCCTTGGCGCGGTACGCGGCACTGAACGATTACGTGGATCTGGGCCAATCTCTCGGGCTCGATCCGGCCCGTCTCATTCGCGAGGCCGGGCTCGATCCCGCGGGCCTGAGCCTGCAGGACCGCTGGGTGCCCGCCGCGGCCGTCACCGAACTTCTCGAGCGCTCGGCCGCCGAATCCGGCCGGCAGGATTTCGGCCTGCTGCTCGCGGAGCGGCGGCGATTGTCCAATCTGGGGCCGCTGAGTCTGGTGATCCGCGAGGAACCCGATGTGCGCAGCGCCCTCGAACTGATGGTGCGCCATCAGCACACCTACAACGAATCCCTGCATATCCGGCTCACCGAACGCAACGGCATCGCCCACGTCCGTCTGAGTCTGGACATCGGCGAGCACCGCAGTACCCGGCAGGCCACCGAGCTGGCCATGGGCGCGATGCAGGGAATTCTGCGTGCGTTCCTCGGCGCGGCATGGCAACCGGCGGAAACCACCTTCACCCATTCCGCGCCGCGGGATCGAAGCACGCATCTGCGATTGTTCGGGTCCCAGTTGAGATTCGAGCACGAATTCAGCGGAATAACGCTCTACACAAGCGATCTCGATACCCCGAATCCGATGTCGGACCCGCTGTTGCGGCCGTACACGCAACAATTGCTCGGCGCCGTGGACACCGCCCACGAAACGGCCATGCGCGACCGGGTGCAGGAACTCGTCGAAATGCTGCTGCCCACCGGTCGCTGCTCCGCCGACCAGATCGCCCGCAGTCTCGGCGTGGACCGCCGCACCGTCCACCGTCGGCTGGCAGACGAGGGACACACCTACTCGGAGATCGTGAACACCACCCGGCTGGATCTGGCCCGCCGGGTGGTGGGAAATCAGGGGCGTTCACTCACCGAGATCGCGGATATGCTCGGTTTCTCCAGCCCCGCCAGTTTCACGCGCTGGTTCCGCAGCCATCACGGATGCAGCCCGAGCCAATGGCGTCGGGCCGCATCGAAAAACAGTGGCGAAAGCGGCGATACCGCTCAATGATCCGAATCCGCGGGCACGCCGGTTCGCTCCCGCCGGTCGCGCACGCGCAATTCGCGTTTGAGGATTTTGCCGCTCGCGGTCATGGGCAAGGTGTCGGTGAACTCGATCCGGCGCGGATATTTGTAGGCCGCCAGGCGTTCTCGGCACCAGGCGACAATCTCGTCGGGGTCCGGACGCGCATTGCGTTCGGGGACGACGAACGCCACGATCTCCTCCCCGTACCGGTCGTCGGGAATGCCGATCACCGCGGCGAGCGAGACACCCGGGTGGGTCAGCAGGACTTCTTCGATCTCACGGGGATAGACGTTGAAACCGCCGCGCACGATCATGTCCTTGGCCCGGTCGACGATGTAGTAGAAGCCGTCGCGGTCGCGCCGGGCGAGGTCCCCGGTACGCAACCAGCCGTCGCGCATCGTCTCCCGATTCGCGTCCGGCCGGCCGAGATAGCCTTTCATCACATTGTGGCCGCGAATCGCGATCTCACCGACGGCATCGTCGTCGGGCAGCGTATTCCACTCCGAGTCGATCAGCCGCGCTTCGATTCCCCAGACCGGTACACCGATGGAACCGGGCCGCGGCTCTCGCTCGGGATCCGCGAAGATCGCCAGCGGGGACGTTTCCGACATGCCGTATCCCTCCAGGATGCGGACACCGAAGCGCTGCGCGAAACGCGAGTGAATCTCGATCGGTAAGGCGGCGCCGCCCGATACCGCCCGTCGCAAGGTGGCGGCCAACCGCTCGGTGTCGATGTCGTCGTCGATCGCGTGCAGCAGGCTCCAATACATGGTCGGAACACCGGCGAAGAATGTGATGTGCTCGTCGGCCATCAGCCGGAGGGCGGCCGCGGCGTCGAACCGCGGCATCATCACCAGCGTCGCGCCGGTGGCCAGGCCCGCGTTCATATCGATGGTCTGTCCGAACGAATGGAACAGCGGCAACGTCACCAGATGGGTGTCGGGCCGGTCCGGTGCGGAGTCGAACAATCGAGTGGCAGTCAGCGCGTTCAGCACCATATTCGCGTGAGTGAGCTCCGCGCCCTTGGGTTTTCCGGTCGTACCGCTCGTGTAGAGGATGACCGCGGTGTCGTCCGGGCGGCGCACCGCCGTATCGAAGGTCGTGGGCTGCGACGCGAGCGCCCGTTCCAATGTTCCGATACCCGGATGCCGTGAGCCGGCCGCGGAATCGGCGGTGATGACGAACATTTCGCGGCAACCGGAAACTCGTGCGAAGGCATCCACACCGAATTCGCCGGTCGGCAGTTCCGCGGTTCCCTCGAAACAGATATAGACGGCGGCGCCGGAATCCTCCAGGTGATAGGCGATCTCGGCCGGCCTGAGCAGGATGTTGAGCGGCACGACCACCGCGCCCGCCTTCAGTATCCCGAAGTAGACCGCGGCGAAGTCGGGGAGATTCGGGCAGGTGAGGGCGACCGCGTCACCCGGTCGCACACCCCATTCGACCAGCAGGTTGGCTACCTGCGCCGCGCGGGCGTTCAGCTCGGCGTAGGTCGTGCGCAGTGCACCGAGCCGCACCGCATCGGTATCCGGGCGGCGGCGCGCGGAATCCTCCAGCAGCATCGCGAGATTGAGCACGGTCAGTGTCCTCCCATGTCGATGCGGACGGGCGCGCCGGTCGCGGCGACGACGTCGTCCTCGGTCACGCCCGGTGCGCATTCGCGCAGCACCGGACCGGATGCGGTGATGTCGAGAACGGCCAGGTCGGTGATGACGCGATGGACCACACCCACACCGGTCAGCGGTAATGTGCAGCGGCTCACCAGTTTCGGAGCGCCGGATTTGTCGGTGTGCTCCATCAGCACGATCACGCGGCGGGCGCCGTGTACCAGGTCCATCGCTCCGCCCATACCCTTGACCAGATGGCCCGGCACCATCCAATTGGCGAGGTCACCGGTCGCCGACACCTGCATACCGCCGAGGATCGCGGTATCGATGTGGCCACCCCGGATCATCCCGAAACTGGCGGCGGAATCGAAGAAGGACGCACCGGGAAGCACCGTGACGGTCTCCTTGCCGGCATTGATCAGATTCGCGTCGACCTCGGACTCGGCCGGATAGGGCCCGGTACCGAGGATGCCGTTCTCCGAGTGCAGGGTGACCCGGATATCGGCGGGCAGGTGGTCGGGAATCAGCGTGGGCAGGCCGATGCCGAGATTGACGTATTCACCCGAGCGCAGTTCTCGCGCCGCCCGCGCCGCCATCGCGGAGCGATCCCATCCGGAACGGGCGATGACGCCGCTCATTTCTTCTCCTCGCCGCGCACCGTCCGCTTTTCGATGAGACCCCGCGCCGGGCCGGTCGCCACGATGCGGTCGACGAAGATTCCGGGCAGGTGGACGCGGTCCGGTTCGAGATCGCCTGCGGGCACGAGTGTTTCGACCTCGGCGATGCAGATCCGGCCCGCCCCCGCGACCAGTGGATTGAAGTTGCGCGCCGATTTGTCGAAGACCAGATTGCCGGCGGTGTCACCGATGAGCGCGTGCACCAGGGCGAAGTCGGTGGTGATCGCCTCCTCCAGCACATAGCGTTTCGGCCCGGCGGGACCGGCGAAGGTGACCACCGGTTTCGGCGGCGACGCGACCGCCACGCTGCCGTTCGGCCCGAAGCGCCACGGCATTCCGCCGTCGGCGATCAGCGTGCCGACCCCGGCCGGTGTGTAGAAGGCGGCGATACCGGCTCCGCCGGCCCGCAGCCGTTCGGCGAGGGTGCCCTGCGGAGTGAGTTCGACTTCGAGTTCGCCCGACAGATACTGCCGGGCGAACTCCGCGTTCTCACCGACATAGGAGGCGGTGACGCGGCGTACCCGTTTGTCCGCCAGCAGAATTCCCGTGCCGTGCGTCGCCGTGCCGCAATTGTTGGAGACGAGGGCGAGTTCATCCGCTCCCGCGGCGGCGAGCGCCTCGATCAGCGTGTCCGGGATACCGCACACGCCGAATCCGCCCACCGCCACCGACGATCCGGACGCGATATCGGCGACCGCGGCGGCCGCCGACGTCATCACCTCGGTCATCACACCTCCTGCACGGCAGCGGACGGCCGGCCCAGATCGACGGTTTCCCGCAGCAGTTCCCGGGCGCGGCCCCAGTGGCCGAATCCCGAGGCCGGATTGAGATGCCCGACATCACCCAGGTCGACCAGCCGGCTGCCCCACGCCTCCGCCATACCGGCCACCCGCCGCAACGATGCCAGCGGATCGGTGGTGCTGGCGGCGACGATGCTCGGGAACGGGAGGCGTCGACGCGGAATCGGCTGCCAGCCGTGCCGATTCAGCTCTTCCGAGGTCGGATAGCCAGGGGGAAAGGGCTTTTCGACATCGGCGGGCGTCGCGAGCAGCGCACTGTGGATGTCGCGGCCGGCCCGTTGCGCCCAGTGCACGGTGATCATGACACCCGCGCTGTGCGCCACGAGGACGACCGGGCCGTCCACCTCCGTCAACACCCGGTCCAACGCCGCCACTCGGGCCGGCAGATCGAGTTTGTCGTGCTCGAGCGGCGGTACCGTGCACACCCGGTCCAGATCCTGGGCCAACCTGGTCTGCCAGTGATCGGGTACGTGATCGCGCAGGCCGGGCACGATCACCACGGTCGGTTCGATGGCGCATCGCACTGTGCGGCAATCCCTTCTGTGCTCAGGCGTGGTGAGTGAATCCGACCTGACCGGGCTTCCGGTTCGGCGCGAACCCGATCTTCGCCAGCGTCTCGTCGGCGTCGGCGTAGGTGGTGCCGATCTTGTAGATATCGCGCGCCTCCTTGCCGGTGGCGACCTCGCGGCCCAGCTCGCCGGCGATGCGGACCAGCTGCTGGATCTGCTCGACCGAGGTCGCCTTCCGGCCCTTGCGCCCCCAGATGGTGTCCTCGTTACCGCAGCGGGTGTGCAGACCCAGGGCGATCGCCATCGCATTGACCGGCAACACCGAGCGCATCAGCGTCTCGAGGGTCAGGCACGCCCCGTCGGGGACGCGCTGGATGAAATTCATGATGTTGTACGGATTCGGCCCGTCGAAGCCGCCACCGATGCCGACCCAGGTCAGATTCAGCGGACCGGTGTACACCCCGCGACGGATCAGCCGCTCGACCGTCTCGAGCTGCGGAATGCTCGACAGCTGGAAATGCGGCTGGATCCCCGCGGCCTGCAGGCGACGCAGATGTTCGGCGACCCACGCCGGTCCGGCCGGGACGGTCATCTCCCGGTAGGCCTCGGCCAGTTCCGGCCGCTGCATCGAGGTGCCGGCGATATCGTCGGCGGTCATCAGCTCCATGATGTTCATCTGGCTGGTGTTGATCGCGATCGTCACCTGATCCGGTGCGGGATCGAGTTCGGCCAGCATGTGACGAGTGTCGTCGGACAACCACTTCGCCTCGGCGCCTTCGCCTTCGGGCGCGAACGAAATCGATCCGCCCACCTGCAGGATCATCTCCGGAACGGCTTCGCGCAGCCCGGCGAGCAATTCGTTGAACTTCGACAGGCGCTTGGAGCCCTTGCCGTCGAGCTCACGCACGTGGATGTGCAGTACGGTGGCGCCGGCCTCGTAGCAGTCGACCGCCTGCTGGATATGTTCCTCCATGGTCAGCGGCAGATCTTCGCGGAAGTCGTCGGGCTCCCATTCCGGCCCGTACGGCGCGCTGGTGATGACCAGCTTGTCCTGGCTCTCCGGGAACAAGGCGTCGTCGTGAAAGAACATGGCTGTACTCCGATCGAAACAAATTGTGGTGAAATGACTTTCAGAACGGCTTGTCGCCGATGATGCCCGCGCGTTCCATCTTGCGAACGTCGGGGAAGTAGTCCTGCACGGCATAGTGCTGGGTGCAGCGGTTGTCCCAGATGGCGAAGCTGTTCTCGGACCACCGCCAGCGGACCTGATATTCGGGGACACTCGCCTGCCGGACCAGATAGTTCAGCAGTTCCGAGGCACCGGGCGCGTAGTCGATGCCGAAGCGCACGTTCTCCGGCGTGTGGTAATTGACGAAATGTGTGGTGAAGGCGTTGACGAACAACACCTTTTCGCCGGTTTCCGGATGGGTGCGCACCACCGGGTGCTCCGCGTCCGGGAACTGCTCGTGCAGCCGCAGGCGTTCGGCGTCCGGGCGCATCGCGCCGAAGCTGGCCTCGATGGAATGGCGCGCCCGCAAACCCGCGATCCGCGAGCGCACCGACTCGGGCAGCCGGCGATACGCCTCGGCCATATTCACCCAGATGGTGTCGCCGCCGACCGCCGGCGTCTCGACGCAGCGGAGCACGCACCCCATCGGCGGGGCCTCGCGCCAGGTCGCATCGCAATGGAAGGCGTTCTCGTAGTGTTCCGGCGCGCTGTCGAGATCCTTGTAGATGCGAACCAGCCCGGGATGTTCGGGATCACTGCCCAGTACGGGATGGTCCTCCAGCGGCCCGAAACGCTGTGCGAGAGCGACATGTTCGGCGCGGCTGATGTTCTGATTCCGGAAGAACAGCACCTTGTGTTCGAGGAGCAGGTCCTTCAGTGCGGCGAACAGCGTGTCGTCGCGGGCCACCTCGGCCAGGTCCAGATCGAACAACTCCGCGCCGATGGTGCAGGTGAGCGGTCGCACGCCGAACGGTGTGGAGCGCGCCGAAAGACGCACGGGGGCAATGCTTGTCATGACTGTCCTTCCCGGCCCACGGTGAAGACCGACGAGCCGATGCTCGTGCCCTGCTCCAGATCGCGGTGTGCGGTCACCGCGTCCGCGAGCTCGTAGCGTTGATTGATGTCGATGCGAATACGGCCCGCGGCGACGTGGGCGAACAACTCCCCGGCCAGTTCGGCGCGCTCGGCCGGGTCGGCGATGTAGTCGGCCAGTGCCGGCCGGGTGACGAACAGCGAACCCTTGACGGCCAGTGTCATGGCGTCGATCGGCGGCACCGGGCCCGACGCCGTGCCGAAGCACACCAGCAGCCCGCGTCGAGCCAGCGAATCCAGCGAGGATTCGAAGGTCGTCTTGCCGATGCTGTCGTAGACCACGCGGACACCGGCGCCGTCGGTGAGTTCGCGCACGCGCTCCGCGACGTTCTCCCGGGTGTACACGATGACGTGATCGCAACCGTGGGCCCGCGCGATTTCGGCCTTCCGGTCGGAGGAGACGGTGCCGATCACGGTGACGCCCAGCAGCTTCGCCCATTGCGTGAAGATCAGCCCGACCCCGCCCGCGGCGGCGTGGACCAGCACCGTATCGCCGGGGCGCAGCGGGTGGATCCGGCGCAGCAGGTACGCCGCCGTCAGGCCGCGCATGGTCATCGCCGCCGCGGTGTCGAAGCCGATCCCGTCCGGAAGCGCGATCAGATGTTCGGCCGGCATCACGCGCTCCGTGCTGTAGGCGCCGAGCGGACTGCCCGTGTAGGTCACCCGGTCGCCCGGGGCGAAGCCGGTGACACCGGGCCCCACGGCCTCGATCACGCCCGCGCCCTCGACGCCCATTCCCGCGGGCAGGGGCGCCGGGTACAGCCCCGTACGGAAATAGGTGTCGGCGAAGTTCAGGCCCACCGCTCGGTGGCTGATCCGCACCTCGTCCGGACCCGGTTCGCCGACTTCCACGTGCTCCCAGCGCAGCACCTCCGGCGCACCGGTCTCGTAATAGCGAAAGGCTTGTGGCACAGCACATCTCCTCTTTCTGCGGGGCCGGGGCATCGACCCCGCACCGGGTGATGCACTCAACGGTAGGCACAGAATGGGCCAATTGCTTATCTTCACGGGACGCGAAACTTGATATTTCGGGACATCGCCTAACCGGTGCGCTGGCCGATCACCCAGCCGGACGCGACGCCATCGCATCGCTGGTTTCGTTCGCGGGAGCGGGGAATCCTCCCCTCAGAGCGACCCGGATGCCGAGGCGACTCTCGACATCCGGCCGATTTCGATGGATCGACCGATGGGAGCCGGACCATGAACGTTCGACGCGCCGCGGCCGGAGCCGCACTGGCCGCCGCCACCCTTTCCGCGGTGCCGGCCGCCGCCTCCGCCGACAACCCGGAAGACCCCGCCAACGGGATCATTCCGGCCGGGATCTACCACATCACGCAACACCCCGACAATACGATCGGCTCACCCGTGCACAACTGCGACTTGCAGGTATTCGTCGACAGCACGGCCGTGACCCTGGTGTGCGGAAACTCCTCGAAGACCGGCCGGCAGAACGCGGCCGGCCCCGATGAGACCTATGTGACGTTCGAGGGCATGCCGGTCGGATTGGATCTGCGGGATATCGATGCGCGACAGGGGTATTGGGAAGGCACCCTGAATGCCGCCGGAACCTCGATCGACGTCCCGTATCCGATCGCGGGAATCACCCTCCAGCGACGCTGACCGAGCATTCGCGCCGGCATGTCACACTCTTGACCACGGCGTCGTCATACCGGCATGAACATCGCGTATTACATCGTCGGCACGGCAGCGGCACTGTGGATCGGATTCTCCGGCTATTCACTGTTCAACAAGAGCGAATTCGTCGTGGAACCGCTGAACCGGTACGGGGTGCCGCGAAGCTGGTGGAACCGGCTCGCCCTCGCCAAATCCGCCGGGGCGCTGGGGCTCGTGGTGGGCTTCTTCGTCCCGGCGATCGGGGTGGCGGCGGCCGTCGGATTGATTCTGTATTTCCTCGGCGCGATGGCGACCACCGTGCGCGCCCATTCCTACGGGACCACGATCTTCCCGGCTCTGTATCTGATTCCGGCCGCGGCGACGCTGGCCTTGCAATTGGCCCGCTGAGCAGCGCGATCTGGGCCGGTGCGGTACCGTACCCACTTACGAACACCGATGTTCGTAGATGTGAGGAGTCGTCGTGGCGGAATTCGTGTATCGAGGGCGGCGCGTGGTCTACGACCGCGCGGGCCACGGCGATCCGATCGTCTTCATCCACAACGCGGGCGCCCAGCGGCGGATCTGGGACGACCAGGTGGCGTCGCTGCGGGGCCGGTACGAGGTATTCGCGCTGGATCTGCCCGGATACGGGGAATCGGAACAGCCGCGGGGATATCGACTCGCCGACTATGTGGCGATGCTTCGGGCCTTTCTCGACGAGCACCGGCTGAACCGGGTGGTGCTGGTCGGAAATTGCCTGGGCAGCGCGACGTCGCTGAGTTTCGCGATCGACGATCCGGCACGGCTGCGTGGATTGGTACTGATCAATCCGCTCACCTGGAATACCGTGCGGCACGGGAATCAGGCGCCGCTGATGTGGTTCGACCGGTTCGCGCCGCTCGCGCCGTTGGCCCGGCGGCTCGCGCTGCCGAAGGCACTCGTCGCACTGATCGTCGCCCATCAGCTGGGACCGCGCGGGCGCGACCGGGAATTACAGAAAGACCCACGCCTGCAGGCGCATTGGGCCGACCGTGGCCGCCTGCTCGCCCTCGACCGGCTGGTGCAGGACTTCCCCGCCTTCGCCGCGCTCGACGAATTCACTCCGGGCCCCGAGTTCCCGCCGATATGTACCGTCTGGGGTCGGCGCAATCGGATCCTGTCGGCGGCCGCCGGCGCGCGGCTCGACGAAACATTATGTCCCCGTGAACGTCTCGTACTCAGCGACTGCGGACATCTGCCGATGGTCGAGGATCCGGAGACGGTGACGTCGGCGATCACCACCTTCCTGGCCGGACTCCCGGCCACGAAGGAACATCTGTCTCGCTGAGCGAGACGCCCTCGGACGCTTCCGAATCCGCCGCGCTACGGTCCGGCTCCCCGCACGTCGCGTGTGACACACCGCACCCGAACCGGGGCCGGGCGTCACGAGCGCCCGGTGGATCGAGACGAGGGGGCGCCCCATGAAGATTCGGATCTCGACGATCGCGGCAGTCTGCGCCGCAACACTGGCCGCGGCGGGGACGGCAGCGGCCGATCCGGCCCCGGCGTTCGTCACCTACCATGCCGAAGCGACCGACAGCGGTTCGGTGACAGTCGAATTGACGCACGGCACCTTCGCCGTCGACCCCGGCGTCACCGCGGTCACCATCCGGGACGAGGCGGGACGCGTGCTCGATGCCCTGCCGCTGGCCTACGCGATCGGCGACCAGCGCATGCCGATCCGCGAGCAGATCGGCGCGGATGCGACGACTCTCACGCTGACACCGGACACCGCGGGCCTGCGCCGCGCTGCCCTCACCCCGGTCGCCTCCCCGCTGGAGAACCAGCTCGCGATGAACGACCTGGTCAATGCGGTCAGTATCGGCACGTCCGTCGGCGCGCTGATCGGCACGGCGGTGGGCGCGGTCCTCGGCGTCGGGCTCGGAATCGCGCTCGCGGGCGCCTCGTGTGCGGTGCTGAGCGTCGCCTGTGTGGTCGCCGTGCTGCCGATCGTCAGCCTCGCGGGGGCCGCGGGCGGTGTCGCGGGCCTGGTCCTGGGCGGCGGTCCCGCCACCGCAGCGGGGCTCTACCGCTATGTCACGACGCTGCTGGCACCGCCGGGAACCAGCGAATACGCCCCCGATCTGCGTGGCCGGCCCGGCGTGCCGGACACCGGTCGCTGAGGGCGGGAGGCGAAGATGTCCCACCGTACGATCGCCGCGCTCACCGCGGCCACCGCGGCCCTGACCGCGTCCGTCACCGTCGCCACCTCGTCCGCCGAGCCGCCCGGGCCGAGTATCGAAACCGTTTCGGGTGCGGTCGTTCTCAGCGGTTTCGACTCCGGCGCATTCAGCGCGGGTGCCGACGGTTCCGTTCGCGTGACCGTGGACGGCACTCGCGTCGCGACGCTGCCCGCGAGCTTCACCGTGGACGGCGTCGCCCACCCCATCGACATCCGCATCGGCGACGGCGGGCGAACCCTCACGATGACACCGGATATCGCGAAGCGCCCCGCGGCTTCCGCGATGGAGAACCAGTTGGCGCTCAACGATTTCGCGACCATCATGTCGCGCGGGCCGGTGATCGGGACGGTCGTCGGCACCGTGCTGGGCGCCCTCGTCGGCGCCGCGGTCGGAGCGAGTACCTGCCTGGTGGTGGGTCCCGGCTGTCTGGCGACGATTCCGGCGGCCGTCCTGGCATTCGCCGGCGCGGGCGGTGTCGCGGGCACGGTGCTGGTCGGCGGCGGTGCGCTCGCGGCGGGATTGTGGAACTACCTCACGGTGCTGCAGGCGCCACCGGGACAGAGCTCCTACGCCGGGCAGGGCGGAATGCTCGACCCGAACGGCACCGGCGCACCGGACGCACAGCTGCAACTACCCAGCGGATCCGCGAACGGCCTCGGCGCCGGATCGGCGTCCGGATCCGGCGGGTGAGCTCGGCGTACCGAATGGATAACTTGCCCGTCGCGCACCGCGGGCGGCTCCTACCATCGGTACATGTCCGAGGTAGCCGCAGCTCAGCTGCCTCTGACCATGCTCGAGCGCGCCACCCTGGTGATGGACCTGTTCCAGGCGCCGGATCGGCATCTGACGCTCGGCCAGATCGCCGTCCGCACCCGGCTGCCGCGCGCCACCGTGCATCGGATCGTGCGGCAGCTCATCGCACTGGAGTGGCTCACCCACGGCACGGACGGTTACGCGCTGGGCCGGCGCGTCCGCACGTGGAACGCCGATACCGCGCGACTGTCCCGGTTACGTGCCTGCGCGGCGCCGATACTGCACGAATTGCTGCTGGCCACGGCGGCCGTGGTCCATCTCGGGGCATTGGACGGCGGGGAGGTGCTCTACCTGGACAAACTCGGCGGCCACGCGGCGACGGCGGTGCCCACCCGGGTCGGGACCCGGGTGGCGGCCCACCGCAGCAGCCTCGGCCGGGTCGCGCTGGCGCAACTGCCACCCGAAGATGTCGAAGCGCGAGTGACCGATGTCGAGCCCGGATTCGATCTCGCGGCGCTGCATCGCCGTCTACATCGAATAGGTTGTCGCGCAACCGATTACGACGACGACGAATTCGGATCCGGGTTGGCCGCGGTGGCCGTGGCCGTCGATGCGTCGGCGGCGGTGGGTGTCGTCTGTGATCGTCCGGCAGCGCTGCGGCGGATCGCACCGCGGGTGCGGGCCGCGGCCGCCGAGATCCGCGGGGGGCTGACGCCGCGGTCGCGGCAGGTGAGCGATCACCATCGCCCGCGACCGTCACGGTGACGGAGTGGTCTCGATTTGCGCCGATACGCCTCACCGTCGCTAACACCCACCGACCGGGCGCGGATCACACGATGACGGCACCGATCGCATCAGGAGACCGCCCATGCGCTCCCACACCCGACTCCCTCATATCTCCGGCCACCGGCAGCTCCGGGCCACGGAGATACTCCGCGTCGTCACCGTCGCGACCGGGGTCGCAGTCACCGCCACCCTCGTCGCCTGCTCGACCGACTCACCGGCTTCGGAAGGACCGAACACCGTCGGATATCGGTCGATGACGCAAGCGCCCGCCGGGAACACCTCCGGCGAAACCGACGACAGCTCCGGCGGTTTCGAGCGGACACCGGCCGGACCCGCCGAAATACCCTCCGCACCGACGTCCGACCTTCCCGTCGTCTCTCCGGCCAGCCCGGCCGCCGGCGACCGTCCACCCGCCGGCACCGCCTTCCCCGGCGAAGGCATCAGCGGCGACGCGGCCGAACAGTTGCAGCAGTCGGCCGACGCCGGTCACCAGCCGTGGCGGCTGGACGAGGACGCCGTCGCGCGCGCCTTCGTCTCCGGGCGCTTCGGCTGGTCGCGGCCGACGATCACCCACGACGGCGCCTACCTCGCGGTCGCGACCGGGCCGAACGGACAGCGGGTCTCCCTGCAGTTGTCCCAGCCCGCCCGCAAGAACAACGGCGGCGTGTGGGTCGTCGAATCGGGCATCTGGTTGTAGTGCCCGCGCGGCCCTCGATCCGCGTCGGGCATGCTGGGGAGATGCGTGTGCTGGTGGTGGAGGACGAGCCCCGGCTCGCCGCGACCCTGCGGCGCGGCCTGGAACTGGAGGGTTTCGTCGTCCAGCAGGCTCATACCGGGACCGACGGCCTGTGGTGGGCGACCGAGGACGACTTCGACGTCATCGTGCTCGACATCATGCTGCCCGAATTGAGCGGCTACGAGGTGCTGCGCCGGCTGCGGGAACGCGACATCTCCACCCCGGTGCTGATGCTCACCGCCAAGGACGGCGACTACGACCAGGTCGACGCGCTGGATCTGGGCGCCGACGACTATCTCACCAAGCCGTTCTCCTTCGTCGTGCTCACCGCGCGTCTGCGCGCCCTGCTGCGCCGCCGCGCACCACAGCAGCCCGACATTCTGGCCGCCGGTGACCTGCGGCTGGACCCGCGGCGACGCTCGGCCTCCCGCGCCGGTGCCGAATTGGCCCTGACGCCCAGGGAATTCGGGCTGCTCGAATATCTGTTGCGGCACAAGGGCAGCGCCCTCACCAAAACCGAGATCCTGCGCAACGTCTGGGATGCGCACTACGACGGCCCGGAGAATGTCGTCGAGGTCTATATCGGGTATCTGCGCAAGAAGATCGATACGCCGTTCGGCAGCAACAGCATCGAAACCCTGCGCGGAGTCGGCTATCGGCTGATCGACTCGGAGGTCGCGACCGCACCGGAGTGAGTCACCGGTCCGGTGGTCCCGCCGGCGGCAGTTCGACGACGAATCGCGCACCGCCCCAGGGTGATTCGGCCACGTGCACCGCGCCCCCGTGGGCCGCCACGATCTCCGCGACGATCGCCAGCCCGAGGCCCGAACCTCCGGTCGTCCGGGACCGATCGGCCTCGAGTCGCACGAAACGATCGAATACCCGCATGCGGTCCGCCGCGGGAATGCCCGGTCCGTCGTCGTCCACGACGATGCGGGCGGCGGACGCTCCCGGCTCGGAATTCTCCGCGACCGCGATCACAATCCGCGAACGCGCGTGGGCGAGCGCGTTGTCGACGATATTGCGCAGTGCCCGCGCCAACCGCTCCGGATCACCGACGATGCGGGTCGGGCGGATGTCCGTCTCGACCGTCCTCTCCCCGCGCAGGCGAGCGGCGGCGGCCGCGGACTGGGCGATATCGTCGAGATCGACGTCACCCGTGCGTAATTCGAGTCCCTGCTCATCGGCCGCGGCCAGGGTCAGCAGATCGTCGATCAGCCGCCGCATGCGCTCGGCTTCCGGGAGCAGCGTGCCGTCGATCAGTTCCGCGTCCACGATTTCGGGGCGGTGACGCGCCAATTCCAGTGCGGCCGTGACCGTGGCGAGCGGACTGCGCAATTCGTGGGAGGCGTCACCGACGAAGCGGCGCTGGGCCCGGTGCCCGGCCTCGACGCGCGCGAGCATATCGTTCATCGTCTCGGCCAGCCGGGCGATCTCGTCGCGCGGCGCCGGCACCGGCACCCGCTCGGACAGTTCGGTGGCGCCGATCCGGGCCACGCGCTCGCGGATCGCCTCCACCGACCGCAACGAGCGGCCGACCAGCAGATACGTTGCCGCGGCGGCGGCCAGCACCACGATCGGCGCCCCCACCGCCAGCAATGCTCCGACCCGGGCGACCGCACGCTCGACCGATTCGGTGTCGACCGCGACCAGCACCTGATATCGGCCCGACGGTGTCTCGGCGACACGGCTCGCGACCCGCAAGTCCTCGTCATATCCCGATGAGGCCGACAGCCCGGCGGCACGTCGCGCTCCCGCCGGTGGCGTGGCGAGTACTCCGTGCGGATCGTCGAATCCCCAGATCACCGTCCCGTCGGGGGCGACGACCTGGGCCGCCGCGATGCGCCCGTCCTCCGCGCGCGTGAGTTCGCGCACCCGAGCCGGGTCGTGTTCGAGCGTCTCCGCGATCTCGGCGGCCCGGGCCTGTGCGGCACCGTCGAGTTCGTCGATCAGCGAACGGTGCAGCAACCAGACCATCGCGCCCGCGGCGACGAGCAACACGACACCGACCGCCAGGGCCGACACGAGGGCAGACCGGATCCGCACCCCCCACCGCGACGGATGTGTCCAACGCCGGAACCGATGCACCCACTCATCATCGACCACGACGGCCCATCATCGACCACGACGGCGGCGAGCCCGTCACGATCTCAGCGTCGTCTCAGCGACGGGCGGGCAGAATGCCGCCGTCCCTGTGTCGAGACGGTCGCCGGCTCGCGGCCCGGAAAGGACTACCACGTGACCAACCCGGCACCGGCCCGTACCGGATATAAGCTCCCCCAGGTCACGGCATTGTTCTGGGTTCTGAAGATCGCCGCGACCACCCTGGGCGAGACCGGCGGCGATCTGCTGGCGCAGACCCTGAAGCTGGGCTACGCGACGGCATCGCTGCTGTTTCTCGCCATCTTCGTGGTCAGCCTCGTCGCTCAGTTGCGCGCCCGACGTTTCCATCCCGCCCTGTATTGGACGGTGATCGCCGCGACCAGCACGGCCGGCACCACCATGTCCGATCTGATCAACCGCGGCCCGGGTTCGGACACCTCGACCGACGGCGGACTCGGCTACGGCGCGGGTGCGGCGTTGCTGATCAGCGGCCTGGCGATCGTCTTCGTGATCTGGCGGTTCAGCGGGCAGACCTACGACGTCTCGAATATCCGGACGCTGCGCGGCGAGATGCTGTACTGGGCGGCGATCCTGCTGTCGAACACCCTCGGCACCTCGCTCGGCGACTACCTGTCCGACAGCTCCGGCCTCGGTTACGGCGGTGGTGCGGCACTGATCGGCACGATCATGGTGGTCATCCTGCTGGCGCACTACTTCACGCCGATCTCGGGTGTCGTCCTGTTCTGGATGGCCTTCATCCTCACCCGGCCGCTCGGCGCCACCGCGGGTGATCTGCTGTCCAAATCGCACAGCAGCGGCGGACTGGGGTTCGGCACCTACGGCACCTCGGCGGTCCTGTTGGCCATTCTGGTCGCGGGCATCGCCTACAGCCATGCGAAGGCCGCCCGGACCGCACCGGAGCAGGCCGACGACGATCTGGTCCGGGTCATCGAATAAGCCCTGGGAGAACATCGCGTCCAGGCTCGTAACCTGGATTCATGCCCGAGCTCGCGACCCTGCCGACGACAACCGGCCTCGATCGTGCGGTGGAGGTGCTGGCGGGCCGGCGGATCGTGGTGCTGACCGGGGCCGGCATGTCCACCGACAGCGGTATCCCCGACTATCGCGGACCGGATTCGCCGCCCCGCAATCCGATGACCTATCAGCAGTTCGTCGGAGATCCGGTGTTCCGGCAGCGCTACTGGGCGCGCAATCACGTCGGCTGGCGGCGGATGGACGCCGCGCGGCCCAATCTCGGCCATCGCGCGCTGGCCCGGCTCGAACGTGCGGGCGTGGTCGGCGGGCTGATCACGCAGAACGTGGACCTGCTGCACACCAAGGCCGGGCATCGCGCCGTCATCGATCTGCACGGCACCTATGCGCGGGTGCGCTGTCTGTCGTGCCACGGCCTGATCTCGCGTATGACGCTCGCCGACCGGCTGGAGGCGGCCAATCCCGGCTTCGCCGAACTGGCGACGGCGACGGGTATCGAGGTGGCGCCGGACGCCGATGCCGTGGTCCGCGAGACCGACAGCTTCCGCATGGTCGACTGTGGCCACTGTGGCGGGATGTTGAAGCCCGATATCGTCTACTTCGGCGAGAACGTCCCGAAAGACCGTGTGGCCGAAGCATTCTCGATGGTCGACGCGGCCGATGCGATGGTGGTCGCGGGTTCCTCGCTGACGGTCATGTCGGGGCTGCGATTCGTCCGCCGCGCGGCGAAATCAGGTAAGCCGGTGGTGATCGTGAACCGCGGCGCCACGCGAGGTGACGAATCGGCCATCGTCCGTATCGATTCCGGCTGCTCGCCCACCCTCGCGGCGCTCGCCGACGCGCTGATCCCGCCCGACGGCGTCTCCGTATGACACGAGTAGCCGGTGGACCGTGGTCCACCGGCTACTCGCACACGATGTTCAGTTCCAGCCCGGTTGGGCCTGCCGTTTGACCGACGACGAGTTCGCCAGGATCTCCAGGTCCTCGAGGAACCGTTCGATACTGTCCGACTTCGCCTCGGGGGTGGCCACCTGGTCGCGCACCTTCTCCTCGGTGATCGCCAGCATCGCGGCCGCCAGATCCGTTTCCAGATCGCGCACCATCTGGCGACGCAGCTGGGCGACCTGATCGCGGCCCTGCCGTCGCACCCGTTCGACCTCCGCCGCGGCCGCTTCTCGCATCTGCGCCACGATGTACTCGGCGTCGGCGCGCGCGTCGGCGCGAATCTGCTCGAGTTCGGTGTGCGCTTCGGTGAGGGCGTTCGCGTAGGAGCGCTTGGCCTCCTCCAACTGCTGTGCCGCGTGATCGCTTTCGGTGAGCTGCTTGGCGATCGCGTCCTGGCTCTTGGCCATCAACCTCTTCACCGGCGGGACGACCCATTTCCAGATGATGTAGATGATGACGGCGAAGCCGAACAGCTGACTGAAGAAGACCGGCCAGTCGAAGGTGATCTGGTATCCGCCTGCGGCAAGCACACCGCCGCTGGTGTCAATCATTACGAATCCCTGCCCCTCCTACGACCGGCGGTGCCGGCGTGGCGACTGTCACCGATCACCTGATCGGCGAGCGATTGGGCCAGCGGCTCGACCTCGAGTCGCAGCTCGGACTTGACGCGGTCGGCCTCGGCGCGCAGATGGGCAGCGGATTCGGCGACGATGCCGTCGACCTCCTGCTGTGCCTGCGTCCGCAGGTCGTCCATGATCGCCCGGCCCTGGGCCCGTGCCTCGTTGCGGATGTCGGCCGCCTCGGTACGGGCCTGTTCCAGCGCCGTCTCATATTTCGCCTGGGCGTCGGCGAAGACCTGTTTCGCCTCTTTGGCGTTGGCGGCGGTCGCCTCCACCCGCTCCTCGCGTTCGGTCAGCACCTTGCGGATCGGCGGAACGACGAAGAACCAGATGACTCCGAGCACGATCAGGAAAATGATCAGCTCGACGAAGAAGGTGCCGTTGGGGATGAGGAAGTTCCCCTCGGCCACCACATCGGTTCGCGCGGACATCTCGCCGATTACTTACCGGGAGTTGCGAATACGAACAGCGCCATGAACGCGAGGTTGATGAAGTACGCGGCCTCGACCAGACCGACGGTCAGGAAGAAGTTACCGCGCAACCGGCCCTCGGCCTCGGGCTGCCGGGTGACGCCGTTGATCAGTGCCGAACCGGCCAGACCGTCACCGATACCCGCGCCGATGGCGCCACCGGCCATGATGAGGCCACCGCCGATGAGGGCACCCTGGACGATTGCTGGATCTGCTGCCATTTTCTCTTCCTGTTCTCCAACGTTGACCGATCGGTGGGGCCGATCGGGACTGCCGTTCAGTGGTTTTCGTGCTCCAGCGTCATGGATTGGCTGAAGTAGAGGACGGTCAAAAGCGCGAAGATGAACGCCTGAATGGCGCCGACGAACAAGTCGAACAACTTCCAAATGGCGTTGGGGCCCCACGCGATCCAGTACGGGAACAGTGCGATCACCGCGACCATGACGCCGCCGGCGAACATATTTCCGAACAATCGCAGCGACAGCGACAACGGCTTGGCGATCTCTTCGATGATGTTGATCAACACCATCGGCCCCCACCCCGTGTGGCCCTTCAGCAACTGTTTCACGTGCGTCACCGGACCGCGGCGTCTGACACCCGCGGCGTGGTAGAAGACGAAGACGAACAATGCCAGGGCGTAGACGAAATTGACATCGGAGGCCGGGGGGAAGATGAATTCGCCGCGGCCGTACTGCATCGGCAGCACCGATATCCAGTTCGACAGCAGGATGAAGGTGAAAAGCGTTACCGCCAACGGCAATACGAAGGGCGCGATACGCATGCCGATCGCGGACTCCACCTGCCCACGCATCTGCACGGTGACGGTTTCGAAGAACAACTGGACGCCGTTCGGTACGCCCGAGGTGATCTTCATGCGAAGGAAGAGAGCCAAGGCGATGACGATCACCGCGGCGACCGCCGTCGAGAGGATGGTGTCGACGTTGAACGTCAATCCCCAGAGTTCGGTGGTGGCGTGGTGACCTACTTCGATCTTCGGCTCTTCATCGGCCAGGATCATCGTCGCGATAGTGCTGCTCATGACTGCTGACGGAGCCCTCTCCACTCGGGCACGACGGTATGCAAGACGAGGATCACCTGGAACAACGCGAGTCCGAAGAAGATGCCCACACCGTTCGGGCGCGTCAGGAACGCCACGATGATCGCCAGCACGGTGACGATGATCAGCCGCGCGGCCGTCGACAAGGCCAGCGCCTGCTTATTCGGCGATTCCGAGCGGGTGATGCCGGTGACCGATCGCAATGTCAATTGCGCGTTCAGCCATCCCAGCCCCAGCCCGATACAGATGAAAACACCCAACATCAACCGATCCAGCGGACCGGTCACCACCAAAGCCAGCACACCGAATGCGGCTACCATGTAGCTCGCACGGCGCAGCCGGAGTTTGTCGATACTCACTGCGACACCACCATCGCCGCCATCCCACCTCGTAGTAGGTCGTGATCGAGGTCAGCTTACACAGACCAACCTTCTTGCGTAGCAACATTTTTGATCTTCATATACTTGATCTTGAATTTTGCGCCGGACGCTCCGGGCGAATAGGCTCAGTCATCGACCGGCTATCGTCTTCTACGCCGTACGACCTGCAAATGAGGGCGTTTTCCGGGACATTCGGACGCCGCTCGCAGCGGTGCGGCAATGGTAAATCAACGGTCAATACTCTGCCGTGAAATGGTAAAATCATCGGCGCGTCGCAACTGCAATTTGTCTATATTGCCCGAATTGTCGAGATTTCGATTCGTCGATTCATCTATGCCTTATATATGTGCGCCCCGGGCGTCCGAGGGCGGTGCCGCCGAAGCCCACCGCCGGCCCCGGACACCCCGGCAGGGGCGGCGACACGGTCCGCCGCGATGTCCTACGGCTCGGCAATCCCACCCGTCGGCCCAGGTCAGGTCGCACAAATTTCGTGTTCTACCAGGCATTCCCGGACAATTTACTGTCGAGGGGTTACCGTGACGTCTGCTGGGTACATCACCCACCGGGTCGCTCCGGCCCGCCCGATGAGGGAAACCGAAGTCCCGAGAGACGCCTGGTGGTTTCTGGTCTCTCGCCATGCTTGGTCGCAGCTTCACACGTTGAGGAGGCAGTACCATGAGCAGTAACCCGTCAGGCTCGGATTCCTCGGGTCCGTCCGGCTCCAGTCCCGTCGAGTACGACGACTCCTTGCACTACCCGGAATCGGCGTACTCGGCCTCGTTGGAGGACGCTTCACTGGCGGACTCGGAATCCTTGATCTACCGGCTCCACGAATCCGGCGCGCCCTTGCACATCGTGATGGTCGCACCGCCGTACTTCGAAGTGCCGCCTGCCGGTTACGGCGGCGTCGAAGCCGTGGTGGCTCAACTGGCGGACGCACTGGTAGCACGTGGGCACAAGGTGACCCTGCTGGGCGCCGGCCGCTCCGGGACTACCGCCCGGTTCATCCGGGTATGGGACGACATCCTCGCCGATCGCCTCGGCGATCCGTTCCCGGAGGTTCTCAACGCGCTCAAGGTTCGGCGCATCATCACCGAACTGGCGCAGACCGAACGGATCGATGTCGTCCACGACCACACCTTCGCGGGGCCGCTCAACGCTCCGATGTACACCGCCCTCGGCATTCCGACCGTGGTCACGGTGCACGGTCCGGTCGACGGGGAAGCGCAGGAGTACTACACCTCGCTGACCGATACCGCGCAGTTCGTCGCGATCAGCGATCGGCAGCGCTCACTCGCGGAGAATCTCAACTGGGTCGGCCGCGTCTACAACACGGTCCGCCCGGCCGAATGGCCGTTCCAGACCCGCAAACAGGACTTCGGCCTGTTTCTGGGGCGCTATGCCCCGTACAAGGGTCCCGATCTGGCCCTGCACGCCGCGCACGAGGCGGGGATCCCGCTGGTGCTGGCGGCGAAGATGAACGAGCCCCCGGAGAAGGCCTACTTCGAGAACGCGGTGCGGCCGCTGCTGCGCGACACCGATTTCGTCTTCGGCGAGGCCGATCAGATCGCGAAACGGCTGCTGCTCGCCTCGGCGCGCTGCCTGCTGTTCCCGATCCGCTGGGAGGAGCCGTTCGGCATCGTGATGATCGAGGCGATGGCCTGCGGCACCCCGGTGGTGGCTCTGCGTGGCGGCGCGGTCGAAGAAGTCGTCGACCACGGGGTCACGGGCATCATCTGCGACGATCCCGCCGAACTGCCCGCGGCCATCGCCGCGGCCGACGAGATCGACCCGGCCGCCTGCCGGCGCCGGGTGGTGGAGAAGTTCTCCGTCGACCAATTGGGCGCCGGATACGAATCCGCCTATTACGCGGCGATCGACAAACTCGCCGGTGTCCCGGTACCCGTCGCATCCGACGGCGTTCCCCTGATCCGCCCGCTCTCGGCCGTCGGAAACGGCTGATTCGCAGGCGAATCCACCCGCATCCGGTCCGCGTCTCGCACGACCGGATGCGGGCGTCCTCGCCGATCGAGTCGCCGCGGGCATCAGCGGGGCAAGCCGCCGAAGCGCCCTTCCCACCGCACCAGCACATCGGCCAGGATGCGGGCGAGTTCGCGCTGGTCGTCGTCCGGTAGTCCGGACAGCAATCCCGCCTCGTAGGCCAGCTGGCGCGGCATCAGCCGATCGATCAGCGCACGGCCGTCCGCGCTCAGCGCGATATGGGAGACCCGCCGGTCCCTGGTATCGGCCCGCCGGCCGACGAGCCCGCGCTCTTCCAGTCCCCGCAGCCGTTTGGTGACAGCGGCGGGCGAGGCGAACGTTTCGCGTGCCAGCCGGCCCGGCGTGAGTTCACCGCCGACGCGCCGCAGCGCCAGCAGAATGTCGAATTCCGGTCGCGCCAGGTCCTCGTCGCCCAGCGGTGCGTCGGCGACCTGTTGCAGCAGCGCCGCACAGCGAGTGATGCGGCCGATCACCGCGATCGGACTCAGATCGAGCTCGGGGGCGGCCCGCGCCCACTGCCGCATCACCTCGGCGACGGCATCGTCGGCGGTGTCGGCGACGGCGCCGCGCGTTCCGGCCGGAGTCCGCGCGGTCATCACGACACCGCCGCGAGGGTCCGGACCGGCAACCGATCCAGCAGCTGATGTCCGGTGCGTTCCGCGGCGACGATGCGTTCGTCGGGAAGCGGCGCGCTCCACCACTCCCCCGCGGCGGTGTCGGCGCAGGTGCGCACCTCGATCAGGGCGGCCGCGAGCCGAGCCCGGTCGGCGGGACCGCCGGTACCGGAGTCCACCGCCCGGCGGGCGCGGCCGATCGCGGCATCGAGTTCGCCCAGCGCCGCCGCCACCCGGTCGGTGATCCGGCGATTGGGTACGGCGAAACAGATCAGGACGGCGATCACCGCACCCACGCAGGTGTCGAGCCAGCGATCGAGTCCGAGTTCGGAGGCCGGGCGCGGAGTGGCGAACTCCACCATCGCGAGAGCCATCGGTGTGATGAACACCGAAGCGACCCAATAGTTCCGGGAGATGGTGGCCTCGACGATCACCTGACAGACCAGAGCCATCACCACCAGCGCGACGGCGCTGTGCGCCCACGGCGCCACCGCCGTGAACAGCGCGACACCCACCAGATTGCCCAGCACGCGTTGCACAGTACGCTGCCACGACTGCGCGGTGTTGGCGACGATCAGAACGGCGGCGGTCATCACCGCCCAGTACGGGCGATTCACGCCCAGCGCCAACGAGATCCAGCCCGCGGCCGCGGAACCGAGGGTGACGCGGGTGGCGAGCGGCAGTCCGGCGGCACCGGGCAGGAAGGCACGGCCCACGCGCCGCAACGCCGCACCGCGGACGCCTCCGGTTCGGCCGAGGCCCATACCGCGAATCTCCGACTCTTCGGCTGCGGCGCAATGGATCCGGGGGATGTCGCGGCCGCGGCGCAGGGTGCGCGCGTACTGCTCGAGGGTGTCGGCGTCGATTCGGGTTCGCTCCCGAGTTGCCGTGAAAT
>NZ_BAFQ01000163.1 GCF_000308375.1 Nocardia aobensis NBRC 100429
CCGTCCGAGGACAGCTGATCGAGGATGCGGTCGTAGGCCGGATGCACTTCCTCGGTGAAGTACACGTCGGCCGAGCGCGCGAGCAGGTTGTCGCCGCGGCGGCGCAGATCGGCCAGGGTCGACGAGCGGACCAGCCCGCCGGC
>NZ_BAFQ01000162.1 GCF_000308375.1 Nocardia aobensis NBRC 100429
GGCGAAGGCGGCAAGGGCCAGGGTGGCTGATCCGGCGGTACGCGCGACCGCCTTGGCTCTACTGCTTGTCGTGGTCTTCGACATTCGATGTTCTTCCCTACTGTGCGTCGGCCTCGGTGGCCTGCGGCAGGCAGCACTGAACCAGGGCGGGCCCTGTGGACTCACCTCGCGTACTGCATGCTTTTTTCGGATGGCGATCCGGCTACTGACTCAGACTCGACGTCTGACAACCAACGAGGTCACAGGATGGTTGCGGTAGGTGAACGTAAACTTAACTCAAAATGAACAAGCGGTGCCGCTTCTCGCATTTCGCATCGATTGCCACTCGCTATATAGCGCTGACCTGGGGATCTCACAGTCTCGAGACAGTGCTGCGCATCACAGAAAAATAACGAGTGTCGTTGCAAGTCAGGGCGATTTGTCCGCTTTTTCGCCTGTTCGGCAACTGTTCGGTAACGATCGATAACGCTCGGTAACCGCTACCGAGACGCGCTCGATAGACAGGGTTTGCGGACTGATCGGATTCGCCCGCGAACACATGTCGCCGCGGCGACACGGTGAACGGCCGCAGATCGGCCACGGAAACGCCCGAAACGCGATCACCCGGCCGCGTGTACGCGGCCGGGTGATCGAGGGCGAGATGTGCTGTTGTGCGCCGAACGGGATCAGTGCGTGGGCAAACCCGATCCGCTGAGGAATCCGAGCAGATCGTGGCGGGTGATGACGCCGATCGGCTTACCGTCCTCGACGACCATCAGCGCGTCGGTGGATTCCAGCTCCTTCGTCGCCGCCGACACCGGCTCGCCGGATCCGATCAGCGGGAACGACGGGCTCATATGTTTCGACACCGGATCGGTCAGATGCGCCCGGCCCTCGAACACCGCCGACAGCAGATCGCGCTCGGTGACGCTGCCGGCCACCTCGCCGGCCATCACCGGCGGCTCGGCGCCGACCACCGGCATCTGGGACACGCCGTACTCGCGCAGGATCTCGATGGCGTCGCGGAGCGTCTCCTGCGGATGGGTGTGCACCAGATCCGGCAGCGCACCGGACTTGCCGCGCAGGACGTCACCGACCGTCGGCTCGGCGGTGCTGCCGTCGAGGCGACTCTGCAGGAAGCCGTAGGAGCTCATCCAGTTGTCGTTGAAGATCTTCGACAGATAACCGCGGCCGCCGTCGGGCAGGAGCACCACCACGACCGCCTCCGGATCGCGCTCGGCCACGCGCAGCGCGGCGACCACCGCCATACCGCAGGAGCCACCCACCAGCAGCCCCTCCTCGCGGGCGAGGCGGCGGGTCATCTCGAAGCTGTCGGCGTCGGAGACGGCGATGATCTCGTCCGGGACCGCGGGGTCGTAGGCCGAGGGCCAGAAGTCCTCGCCGACCCCCTCGACCAGGTACGGCCGGCCGGTGCCACCGGAATAGACCGACCCCTCCGGATCGGCGCCGACGACCTTGACCTTGCCGCCGGACACCTCCTTCAGATACCGGCCCGCACCCGTGATGGTGCCGCCGGTGCCCACACCGGCCACGAAATGGGTGACCTTGCCCTCGGTGTCGCGCCAGATCTCGGGACCGGTGGTCTCGTAGTGGCTGGCCGGACCGCCCGGGTTGGAGTACTGGTCGGGCTTCCACGCGCCCGGGATCTCACGGGTCAGCCGGTCCGAGACGCTGTAGTAGCTGTCCGGATGCTCCGGCGGGACCGCGGTCGGGCAGACGACCACCTCGGCACCGTAGGCACGCAACACGTTGCGCTTGTCCTCGCTGACCTTGTCCGGGCAGACGAAGACGCATTTGTAACCGCGCTGCTGGGCGACCAGGGCCAGACCCACTCCGGTGTTTCCGGAGGTCGGTTCCACGATGGTCCCGCCCGGCTTCAGCAATCCCTGCTCCTCGGCGGCGTCGATCATCCTGACCGCGATGCGGTCCTTCGAGCTGCCGCCGGGGTTGAGATATTCGATCTTCGCGGCCACCACCCCGGAGTTCGGGCCCACCACAGAGTTCAACCGAACGAGCGGGGTATTTCCGATCAGGTCGACGACGTGGTTCGCGATACGCATAGCTACATCGTCGCAGAGCCGCGCGGGCGGCTTGCGTTTGGTACGTCGAGCGCTGCGTTTGATCCGGCGAGGACATGGCCGTGCGGTTACTATGCGGATCGTGAGGATGCCGAAGACCGCTCGCGCCGCCGCAGTGGTGGGCGCGACCGTCGGGGCCGTGACCGCCATCGCGTCCGCCTCGGCCAGCGCACAGACCGTCGAGTTCCCGCAAACGCCGAGTGTGTTCTACGGCGGATTGTGCGGGGGCAATATCCGGACCTGGGTGGATACCAGTCCCGATTGGCCGGGCCGGGCGGTGTTCAACGTCCAAGCCCTGGCGATCCAGGGGGTGGGCCCGGGACAGTATCCGCTGGCCCCGCTGTGCAACGTCGACACCACCGTCGCGTGGCGCAACACCAATACCGGTGCCGCCGGCGAGTACCGCCTGAACGTCGTCTCCGGGATCTACGGCAGCATCCTGTACGCGGAGTTCCAGAACACCGGGCCGGGTCATATCGAGGTCACGGTCACCACGAACAACCTCAGCATTCCCGCGCACGGCGCATTCGACGTTTCCTGACGCGCGCCGCCTCGTCCCTGGTCGGCGCGTCGCACGCACCGCATAATCGGTAGGACCGGACCGGGCGCGCCCCTCGTGGCCGCACCGGATTCGCGCCGCCGCGGGCACCGGGCCCGCCGCGGAAGGTCCGGTCGGTGGCAGCGTCGGAGTGAGACGGGAGGTTGGCGCGTGGCTTCCAGGACGTGGCGGACGGTCGCGGCGAGCGCGGCCGCCGCGGTGGCGGTCGGCTCCGGGGCGGGCACCGCGGGCTGGGCGACCTATCGCCTGCTGATGTCGCAGGCGCGCGCGGCGCGCACCGTGATCGGCCGCGACACCTCCAAGCCGCCGGAGGCCGACGGCGTGTACACCCGTGACTGTGTGGCTCCGGAACCGTGGCGCGCGGGCGTGCCGTTCGACCTGCATCTGATGATCTTCGGCGATTCGACGGCCGCCGGAGTGGGCTGCGCCGATGCCGAGCAGGTGCCCGGCGTCCTGGTGGCCCGGGGTCTGGCCGATGCCACCGGATGGCGAATTCGGCTGAGCACCAAGGCGATTTCGGGCGCCACCTCGAAGGGCCTGGCCGGTCAGGTCGACGCCATGTTCATCGCCGGCCCGCCGCCGGACGCCGCGGTGATCCTGGTCGGCGCCAATGATGTCACCAAGAAACATTCGATCTGGCGTTCGGCGCAGCGGCTGCGGCACGCGGTCGGACGCCTGCGCGAGGCGGGCGCCGTCGTGGTGGTCGGCACCTGCCCGGATCTCGGCACCGTGGCCGCGATCCCGCAACCGTTGAGCACGGTCGTGCACCGCTGGAGCGCGCGGCTGGCCCGGGCCCAGGTCGGCGCGGTCCGTTCGGCCGGCGGCACGCCCGTGGCGATGGGCGATCTGCTCGGCCACGACTTCCGCAGCACCCCGGAGGTGCTCTTCTCCGCCGACGGGTTCCATCCCTCGCCCGCCGGATACGCGCTGGCGGCCCGGCACCTGCTCCCGGCACTGCTGCGTGAGCTCGATGAACGGGATCCATCCCGACCGGGTGTTCCGAGCCACACCGCGGCGACGTAGATTCGGGGTTGAATTGTCGTACCCCTGTACCGAAACGGTCGGCTGACCGATTCGGCGACCCCGATATAAGGAGTCCTCATGCCAGAGGCCGTCATCGTTTCGTTCGCCCGCTCCCCCATCGGCCGCGCAGGCAAGGGTTCGCTGGTGACCATGCGTCCCGACGACCTCGCCACCCAGATGGTCCGCGCCGCCCTGGACAAGGTTCCGGCGCTGAACCCCGCCGACATCGACGATCTGATGCTCGGCTGCGGACAGCCCGGCGGCGAGGCCGGATTCAATATGGCCAAGGTGGTCGCCACCCAGCTCGGCTACGACTTCCTGCCCGGCGTGACCCTGAACCGGTACTGCTCGTCGTCGCTGCAGACCACCCGGATGGCGCTGCACGCCATCAAGGCCGGTGAGGGCGATGTGTTCATCTCCGCCGGTGTCGAGACCGTGTCGCGGTTCCCGAAGGGCACCTCCGACGGCTGGCCGGACACCCACAACGAGAAGTTCGGCGAGGCCGAGGCCCGCACCGCCAAGCGCGCCGAAGGCGGCTCCGACGGCTGGGCCGACCCGCGCGAGGGCGGCGACCTGCCCGACATCTACATCGCGATGGGCCAGACCGCCGAGAACGTGGCGCAGTTCACCGGTATTTCGCGCGAGGACCAGGACCACTGGGGCGTGCGGTCGCAGAACCGCGCCGAGGAGGCCATCAAGGCCGGCTTCTTCGAGCGTGAGATCACCCCGGTGACGCTGCCCGACGGCACCGTCGTCTCCACCGACGACGGCCCACGCCCCGGCACCACCTACGAGAAGATCTCGCAGCTCAAGCCGGTCTTCCGCCCGGACGGCACCATCACCGCCGGTAACGCGTGCCCGCTCAACGACGGCGCCGCCGCGCTGGTCATCATGAGCGACACCAAGGCCAAGGAGCTGGGCCTGACCCCGCTGGCGCGCATCGTGTCCACCGGCGTGTCCGGTCTGTCGCCGGAGATCATGGGCCTGGGCCCGATCGAGGCCGTGCGCAAGGCGTTGAAGATCGCCGGCAAGACCATCGACGACATCGACCTCTACGAGATCAACGAGGCCTTCGCCGTGCAGGTGCTGGGCTCGGCTCGTGAGCTGAAGATGGATCTGGACAAGCTGAACGTCTCCGGCGGCGCCATCGCCCTCGGCCACCCGTTCGGCATGACCGGCGCCCGCATCACCGCCACCCTGATCAACAACCTGCAGACCCACGACAAGCAGTTCGGTCTGGAGACCATGTGTGTCGGCGGTGGCCAGGGCATGGCCATGGTCATCGAGCGCCTGAGTTAGTAGTACCGCAGTCGGCCGGTTCCGCACCGAAAGGTGGGGAGCCGGCCGATTCGCGTTGCGGGTTCGCACGCGTGTGCTCGTTACCCATCAGGTAATCGACTCCGCTACCCGGACGCGGAAATATCAATGGCGTCAACACCACTCGGTTCGAGGAGTTCGAGATGCCTGCCTACGCTGTGGCCCACTTGTACGACGTCGACGTCAATGCGGAAATCGTCGAGTATCTGCGGCGCATCGACGGGACACTCGCGCCGTTCGGGGGGAAGTTCATCGTCCACGGTGGGCGGCAACTGGTGGCCGAGGGGCCCGCGGACGCGATCGCGATCGTCATCGAATTCCCGGATTACGCTGCGGCGCAAGCCTGGTACGCCTCGCCGGAGTATCTGGAGATCCTGCCGCTGCGACTGGACAATGCCGCCGGCGTCGCGATTCTGGCCGACCACTGCGGTGACGACCACGTCGCCACCGACGTGCTCCCGGCCGAACTGCTCGCGTGAATCCCGACCTCTCGTGACCCCGGCAACCCCGATCGGCCGGCCCGAAACACGAACGGGTGGCTGCCCGCGAGCAGCCACCCGTTCATCGTCGGTCCGGGAGCGGATCCCGGCAAGGATCAGTCGTTCTGCAGATAACTCAGCAGGCGCAGGATCTCCAGGTACAGCCAGACCAGGGTGACGGTCAGGCCCAAGGCGACGCCCCACGCGGCCTTCTCCGGCGCGCCGGCGCGGATCAGCTGGTCGGCGGCATCGAAGTCGAGCAGGAAGCTGAAGGCCGCGATCGCGATGCAGATCAGGCTGAAGATGATCGCCACGGTGCCGCCGTCGCGCAGGCCGAAGCCGCCGGGGGTGAAGAAGGCGGCGACCAGGTTGCCCAGCATCAGCACGATCACGCCGATCATGGCGCCGACGAGCATGCGGGTGAAGCGCGGGGTGACCCGGATGGCTCCGGTCTTGTAGACCACGAGCATGCCGAAGAACACACCGAAGGTGCCCAGGACGGCCTGGGCGATCAGACCGCCACCGCCGACGCCACCGAATTCCACATTGGTGAACATGAACGACAGCGCGCCGAGGAAGAAGCCTTCGGCGGCCGCGTAGCTCAGCACGATGGCCTTGTTGTCCTGCTTGCGGCCGAAGGTGGCGACCATGACCAGCACGAAGCCGACCAGACCACCGACGATCACGAACAGCGGGGCCAGCGCGTGGTTGGCCGCGGTGGCACCGTAGGCGACGATCGCGGCGAGGGTGACCACGCCGAGGGTGATGCCGGTCTTGGTGACGACATCGTCGATCGTCATCGGCCGGGTGGCCGGCGCCTGCTGATACGGCTGCTGGACACCGTACGGGCTCTGCTGTCCGTACTGCGCGAACTGCCCGGCGCCCGCTGCCGCCGAACCGAATCCCGCGTATCCACCGCCCTGTTGTTGCGGCAAATTTTTGAAGATCGGGTTACTTGTGGTGCGCAAGGTCCCGTGCCTTTCCGAAGTAGCGGTCCACGTCCGTCGTGTCCGTTCTGAGTATCCAACGATCCGCTCCGGGAGCAAGTTCCCGAACCGGACATCAAATCGGACATATCAGACTGTACTGCCCGTAATCTACTCCCGCCGGGCAGTGTGCAGGCCACACACGGACCGAGTCACGGTGAATTTGCGATTACGGCCGACCACGTCGGTCGTGCCGACCAAGCGGTCCATGACGCCGCGATAGTTGAGATGGCTGTTGTATACGGTCCACAGCTCGCCGCCCGGGCGCAGAACCCGCCCGGTTTCGGCGAACATCTTGATCGCCGAGCCGGTGTGCACGGCGGCGCCGACATGGAAAGGGGGGTTGCACAGCACCAGATCGGTGCTGTGGTCGCCCACCGCAGCCATCGCGTCGTCGCGGACCACGGTGACCCGGTCGCCGACCCCGTTCGCGGCAGCGGTGGCGCGGGCCGAGGCGACCGCGGCCGCGGACTGGTCGGTCCCGACCACGGTGATGTGCGGGCGCGCCTTGGCCAGGGCGGTGGCGAGTATGCCGGTGCCGCAACCGAGATCGATCGCCTCGCGCGCGTCGGGCTTCATCCGATCCAGGTGTTCGAGCAGGAAGCGGGTGCCGATGTCGAGCCGCGCCCCGGAGAACGCCGCTCCGTGCGCGACCACCCGCAGAGCGATGTCGTCGAGTTGCTCCCGCAGCGGAAACTGCGGTGGCCCCGGCATTTTCGGCCCGGTCGCCGTGATCGTCCGCGACTTCTGCCGGCCCCGGCTGGCCTGGACACCGGAAAAGTATTCCGCCAATACGTCGTTCATCGCCGGTGTCAGATACTTGTCGCGGCCGCCGGCGATCACGGTGACCTGTGGATCGGCGTACCGGGCGACGGTCTCGGCGATTTCGGCGAGACCGGACAGCATGCGAGGTAATCGCAACAGGACGACGGTGACCCCGTCGAGCAGATCCGGCCCCAGATCGTGCGCGGTGTAGCGATCGGCCAGATCGATGGCGCGGGCATTGTTGGCCAGCGCCTGCTCACCGGTCAGCAGATCCTGGTGCACCCGGATATCGAGCAGGTCGTGGGCGGCGGCCGCGCCGAGAGTCAGTGCGCCGTAACAGTCGTCGATCACCGCGACCCGGCCCGGGCCGGCCGCCGCGAGCAGTTCCGCGGCGGTATCGAGGATCAGGCGATCGGCGGCATCGACGGCGTAGAGGTTCACTGCTTCCACATCCGGATAGCGCCGCAATCGGCTCAGTATGTCGTCGACCTCCAGCATTCCTACAGTGTGCTAGACCGTTGCCGTGTCGTCACCACGACCCCTGGCGCCCGACGGCATACCATCGGCCCCATGCGTAACAGGCTGGCATTGACGGTGGTTGCCGGACTCCTACTGCTGGCGGGTTGCTCGGACGGCGGCTCGAATCAGACCGGCCGAACGCCGATGCCGCCCGCGACCGGCGCCGTCACGGCGACGCCCGAGCCGAGCCAGGCGCCGCCCTCGGGCACCTCACCGCAGCAGGCCACCCCGGCCACCGACACCCGGCTCACCGTGACCGATGTGCGTATCGGCCACCACGACGGTTTCGACCGGGTGGTGTACGAGTTCGGCGGCACCGGCGGGGCGCCCGGGTGGACTGTGCGCTACACCGACCGCGCGGTGCAGAACGGCAGCGGCCGGGAACTGCAGATCGCCGGCGCCTCCATTCTCGAGGTCCAGATCCTGGGCACCGCGTACCCGTGGGACAGCGGGGTGACGCCCTACAGCGGTCCGGACCCGGTCACCGATCCGAGCGCGCCGAATATCGCCGGCGTCTACGGCGCCCAGGATTACGAGGGCACGACGCAATCGTTCATCGGCGTGAACGCGGACCGGCCGCCGTTCTCGGTGACCGCGCTGGACCGGCCCGTACGGCTGGTGATCGACATCGCCACCGGGTGATCGTCGCCACCCATACCGCCCGGGGGTAAGTGAACGGTGCGTAGACTGGGGCCGTGCTCGCAGTGGGTCGCCTCCGTCGCGTGCCCGGACTCGTCCGGGTGCTCGGTGTGCTGACCCTGCTGATCGGCGTCGCAGTCATGCACGCGGTGGTCTTCTCCACCGGGCACGCGATGGCCGCCGAACCGGCCGTATCGCCTGCCGCCGTCGCACCGGCGATGACGGGCCCAGCACCGATTGCGCTTGCCACACAAAGTATTTCGCCAAACCGTCACGGCAACCATTCCGTACCGGCCACCGTGCCCGCCGGGGCGATCACGGACCGATCGATGGCCGCGCCCATGCGGCCCACCCCCGCGGTAGCCGACGGCTCCGACTGCGACGGCTGCACCACCCACGCCGGTATGCACGCCTGTGTCTTCGTGCTGGTGACCCTGGCGCTGGCCCTCGGTCTGGCGGTGATCGCCTGGCTCGGCGCCGATCGGATTCTCGGCGCCGGGCACCTCGCGCGCGCCGGCCTGCGCCGGCGCACCCGGCCACCTCCGTGGACCGTGCTCTCCCTGGCCGACTTGGCGATTCTGCGGATCTGACCGGCCCGCCCCGACCGGTCATCGCCCATCGCAATTCCCCAGGAGCACATTCATGTTCACTTCTCGTATCCGCATGCTGTCGACCGCCGCCCTCGCCGCTGCCGCCCTGATCGTCGCCGGTTGCGGCAGCGACGACTCCGGCAGTTCGAACACCTCCGCACCGGCCTCGTCGTCACATCCGCCGATGGCCGATATGCCCGGGATGAATCACACCGGCGCACCGTCCACCGCGACCCGCACCGATTACAACGACGCCGACGTCAGCTTCCTGACCATGATGTACCCGCATCACGCGCAGGCGGTGGAGATGGCGAAGCTGGTACCCGGCCGGTCGCAGAATCAGGAATTGATCACCCTCGCCGCGAACGTGGAGAAGGCACAGGCCCCGGAGATGGAGCAGTTCGCCGCGCTGCTGCACAGTTTCGGCAAGCCCGCGCCGCAGGCGACGATGAACCATCCGATGGACGGCGTGATGACGCCGGAGCAGATGACACAGCTGCGCGACGCGTCCGGCGCCGACTTCGACCGGATGTGGCTGCAGATGATGATCGCGCACCATCAGGGCGCGGTCGATATGGCGAATACCGAGATCGCCGACGGCACGAACGCCGACGCGAAGGCGCTGGCGCACAACATTCTCACCGCGCAGCAGGCCGAGATTCAGCAGATGCGCGGGATGCTCGGGCAGAACTGATCGCCCGCGGTCGCACCGTTGCGTTCGCGCTCGCACGGTGTCGACCGCGGCTCGCGGACGAGCCCGGAAACCACACGCAGGCGGGTGTGCCGGATATCCGGCACCCCCGCGCGGGTGGGTCGGTCAGCTCCCGAGGACGGCGTTCATGATGGTGCCCGCACTGGTCGCGACACCACCGCCGATCATCGCGCCGGCCACCATCTTCGGCGACTCCAGCGCGCCGCCGCTCCACTTCTCCCAGGCGAAGCGGCCGCCGCCGTAGGTGATGGCGGTGACGCCGGACAGCAGGACG
The DNA here is from genome assembly GCF_000308375.1 of Nocardia aobensis NBRC 100429. Lineage (GTDB taxonomy): Bacteria > Actinomycetota > Actinomycetes > Mycobacteriales > Mycobacteriaceae > Nocardia > Nocardia aobensis. The sequence goes on from NZ_BAFQ01000162.1 coordinate 9,942, forward strand.
AACCAGGTGAAGTAGCGGACCAGCTTCAGCAGTTTGTCCGCGGCCGGCGGAGTTTCCGGCGTGGGGTTGCCGACCTGAGCCAGCACGGTGGTGTACATATCGTGTACGGCGAGAACCATGCTCACGTTCGTTGTCCTCTCGGATGCTGAGGTGATGCCGGTACGGCGGTGATGCCGGTTGGAGCGCAGAGCATGCAGTGACAACTCGTCAAACAGAACCAATTGAACCGCACCGGCGCCTCGCCCGCAGCCGGACACACCGCATTCGCGAAAGCCGCCACTACCTGCGGTTCCAGGTCAACTGACCGGTCCGCCGACGATCATGCGCGCGAGCGGCCGCTCTCGGCGATCGAAGCGCGGCGGGAGCGCACCGCCACCGCATCGACACTTTCGCCGATGTCTCTCGGCGGCGCACCCCGGATTCGGCGTCCGGTCAGCAGCCGAACGCTCAGCGCGGCCAGCCGGCGGTGCCCCGCGAGCGCGCGCCGGGTCCCCGCCACCGACCACACCGTGCGTGTCCCGGGAGTCGTCGGCCGTCCGGCGAACCGGTCGGCGAGCCAGTCGACCATCACCGGGATGGCCAGGAATTCCAGCGGCAGATGTGCGCTGAGCCGATCGCGCAGATAGCCGATATCCGCTCCGGCCGCTTCGTAGCGCCGTACGAGAGCGTCCACGTCGTCGACGGCGATCACCTCGTCGTGGACGCCCTGCACGATCAGCATCGGCATGCGTGGCGCCCGGCGACCGGGCAGGATGTCGGCGAGTACCGCACGCAATTCGGCGGTGTCCAGCAGGCCGGGCAGTCCCCCGCGGCGTAGCGCCCGACATCGCGGCGGGCGAGCCGGGCGAGCAGCGGAAAGGTCGCCGACACTTCGGCTTCGGCGAGCATCGCCAGGTAGCGGGGCTGCAGGGTCGCCCGCAGTGCGGTATCCAGATCCGGATAGCCGCGACGCAGCCCCGCGGTGAAGACCATGGCGAATCCGGCGAACACCGTGCCGTTCAGGCGCTCGAACGCCGCACCGGGATCGCCCACCGGCGAGCCCGCCACGGCGCCGACGATATTCAGTTCGGGCGCATGGGTTTCCGCGAGTTCGGCAGCCCAGGCGGTGGCCAGGCCACCGCCGGAGTACCCCCACAGGGCGATCGAGGTGCGCGAATTCAAGCCCAGCGGAACGAAATTCAGCGCCGCCCGGATGCCGTCGAGCGCGCGGTGGCCCGGCTCTCGCGCCACCCCGAATCTGCCTTCACTACCACCATGGTCGGGCACCGACACCACCCAGCCCCGATCCAGCGCCGCCGCGATCAACGGCAGTTCGAGTTGCGGGATCGCGCCGATCGCCCGGGCGCCGCGCCGCAGCGCGTAGGACGGAAAGCACTGCGGTGCAACGGCATCGATCGCGCAGTGAAAGGAGACCAGCGGCCGCCCGGGCGCGCAGTCCCGAGGCAGCAACACCGTGGTGACCGCCGCCTCGGCCCTACCGTTCAGATCGCTGGTGCGATAGAGCAGCTGCCAGGCCGAAATCCGCAGCGGGACAACACCGAAGGCCGCCAGCTCCACGACCCGGCTGCGCAGGATGGCGCCCGCCGGCTTCGCTTCGAAGCCTTCCGGCGCTCGATGGAAGGGATCGACGTCCGGCCGCGGCGGCAGCGGCCGACGGCCGCTCACAGTCCGCCTCCGCCGCCGACGAGCCACGGGTTGAAGCTGCAGCTCAGCGTCGGCTTCCGCTGCGGATCGAGCGCGTGCAGCGCGATCGAGAGCGCCCGCGGGGAATACATCATCGTCAGGTGATCGGACAGGTCCTGCTCGCAGCCGTCCTGCAGGGTGATGTCGTTCACCGTGGCATCCGGCCCGGCCCGCAGATACGCCAGCTCCACCGGATTCATCACCTCGTCGTAGCGGGAGGCCACCACGGTGTACGCCACGCCGGGCACCGTGTCGCCGGCGACGTTGAGCTGGTTCAGAAACGGGGAGCCGACGGCCTGCTGAATATTCGCCGGGCCGATCAGCGGACGGTAGAAACCGAGGATATCGATACCCAGATTCGTGATGATCCGGCCCAGCGTCGCCATGCCCAGCAATGTCGTTCCGTGGTGGGTGCCGCCGAAACTGACCAGCTGTCCGACCTTTTCGGCGCCGCCGCCGAATTTCAGATATTGATCGGCTACCGGCGCTCCCTGGGAATGCGCGACGATGTCGACGCGATCGGAATGTGTGGTAGCCCGTACCCGGTCGACGAAGGCCGCCAGTTGCCGCGCCGAATCCTCGATCGGCCCGACCGCATAACGGCCGGGAAGTACCGCGCCGAGACCACCGCCGTCGAGCAGACCGGACCGTCCGTAATTGAAAGCGAAAACACAAAAGCCCGCCCGCGCGAGTTTCGGCGCCATATAGGCGAAACTGTCGTAGGCGTTGAGCCAGGTTCCGTGCACCAGCACGATCGGCTTCGGATGGTCGGCGCTCGGCAGACAATCCCAGCGGTTCGTGCCCGGCGGGGCGGCATCCGGATGGGTCAGGCCGTAACCGAATGCGCCCAGGTAGGAGGTCATTTCTGGTCCTTCGCCCACCGCGTCGCTGGCGTGGCTGGCGGCCCGGCCGCCGGAACCGGAACTGCTGCCGGTGTCCAGAACCGGCTGCGGCACAGCGCCGTCCGCGGAATGCAGTCCCGCGGCGATCAGTTCGGCCAGCTGTGTTTCCGGGGTGTCGGGCGGCGATGCGGTCGCTGTTCCGGAGCCGATGACGGCCGCGCAGATCAGGACGGCGAGCGCCGGGATTCGATGACGAAGCTTCATTGCAACCTTCCCTACCGGCACGCCGACAAACGTTTTCGGCGGCCGCATTCAGCGTCATCGGCAGGGGCGGGAAAGTCACTGCACTCGCATACACAGATCCGGTGGCGGGATTTGTCGCCGGAAACGAATTCCGGTCGCGGCGCCGCGACCTCTTGCCGATGCTCATGTGGCCCGCGACAATCGGCGCATGCCGGTTGCCGTGAATTCCGCACCCTCGAGTCTCGCCGCGCGCATTCTCGACCGCCTGCCGCAGTTCGCCGAACGTGTCCTGGCCTCCGGTCTGGGTACCTCCGCATCGGCCGTCGATCTGCCCGCGGACCATTTCGTCGAGGTGCTTCCGGCCATCTACGGATGTGCGCACGCCTTCCTGCACGCCATGGCGCAGCGGCGGGAATTCACCCGCGCCGAGATCGCGGCCTTCGTGCAGCCGGTGATCGAGCGGCATGCGGAGGACCGGCTGCCGCTGCCGCTGCTGATGGAGGCGGTCCACCACTCCGCCCAGCAGGTTCTGCAGGAGGCGGTGGCGGTGAGCGGGCCCGCGGATGTCGACCAGCTGATCGAGTTCGGTTCGCGCACACTCGAATTGCTCATGCACATCAATCTGATCACGGTCGAGGGGTACGCGGCGGTCGAGCACTCGATCTACCATCCGGAACGGGAGGCCAGGCGCGCCCTGTGCGCGGCGCTGGTGGGCGGGCAGGCCGCCGAGGAGCAGGCCGCACGCGCCGATACCGCTCTGGCCGAACGGTATTCGGTTCTCGCCGTCCAGGTACGCACCGATCCGCAACCGGCCGCGGCCGCGAATCTGGTGGTCCGTCGCCGCATTCGCATCCTGCAGCGCGTTCTGGACCGGGTAGCGGGGCCGACCGCGCTGCACACCTTCGACGGCGAGACCGCGGTCGTGCTGCTCCCCGGCGTCCTGGGATGGCCGGAGAGCGCCGGCGCGGAGTTGGCCACCGAACTCGCCGAACAGTTCGGCGCCGATGTGGTCGTCGCCGAAACCCCTGGCACCAGGCGCGAAGCCGTGCCGGAGGCAGCGCACCAGGCCGCGGAGGTGGCGCAACTGGCACACCTGTCCGGGCGGCCGACCGGTGTGTACCGGCTCGACGACCTGCTGCTGGAGTATCAGCTCACGCGGCCCGGCGTGGCCCGTGACCGGCTGGCCGAGCGGATCGAACCGCTGCGCCAGGCACCGCATCTCATGGAGACGCTCGACGCCCATCTGCGCCACGGCTCCGATCGCAAGGCGGCCGCCGCCGAAATTCACGTCCACCCCAACACGTTCAGTTATCGACTGCGCCGCATCGGCGAACTGACCGGCGCCGACCCGAGCGATCCGAACGGATCACGATTGCTGTCCGCGGCGCTGGTCGCCCATCGATTGCGTCCGGCGCCCGGCCGGCCGATCACATCCTGAGCAGTGAGAAGGTAGTACGACGATGAACGCCCGCCCCCGCCACGACGTCCGGGTGCTCTCCCGCCAACTGGTCGGGCATTTCGCCGAACACGTGGCGCCGTGCTCGACGTTGCCCGGTGACGCCCTGCACGGCGACATCACCGCGGTGACCAGGGTCTGCCTGGAACTGACCGTGGACATCCTCGAGGGCCGCGAACCGGACGAGAAGGTCGGGCGCCTGCAGCGCGCGGCCGCGAACTGGGCACGCGAGGGTATCCCGATCGACACCGTGCACCACGCGGTGCACGAGGGCTTCCGGCTGGCCTTCGATCTGCTGCTCACCCAGACCGATCCGAAGCAGCGGCCCGAGAATCCGGCGCAGCTGCTGTTGCGGATTCTCGACACCATCACTCCGGCGGTAGCGCTCGCCTATGTGCGCGAACATCAGGCCGCGGTCACCGAACACCACACCGCGGTGCATACGCTGGTCTCGGCACTGCTGGCCGGGCACCCCACCTCGACCATGGCCCGCGCGAGCGGGATCGAGATCGAACCGGCGTATGTCGTGGTGGCGATGAGCATTCCGCCGCATCCCGACGAATCCCATCCGAACGTGGACGGGAAAGTGGTGGCGCGCCGCAAACTGCGCCGGTTGCAGACCGCCCTGGCCAATCGCAGTGGTGGACGGGTGCTGTCGTTGCTGAGCGTGGACGGCGGCACGATCCTCGTCCCGGAGGCGATGTTCGGCGAGCACGAACTCGACGAGCTGATCGCCGAACTGTCCGAGGCGGCCCAGGTCGGGCTCACCGCCACCGCGCTCGCGACGCCCACCGAGCAGATCTCCGCGGCCGCCGACCGCGTGCACGAACTGCTCGACACGGTGCTGCGGCTGGCGGGCCCGCCCGGGCTGTACCGGTTCGCCGACCTGGCGATGGAATACCAATTGACCCGTCCCGGACCGGGTTTGGAACGCCTGGGCACGCTGCTGGATCCGCTCGACGACCATCCGGATCTGCTCGAGACGCTGCGGCGGCATATGGCCACCGGACTCTCCCGCCGCCGCACCGCCCGGCAGCTGCAGGTGCACACCAACACCGTCGACTATCGGCTCAAACGGATCGGACAGCTCACCGGGCTGGACCCTTCGCAACCGAGCGGCCTCTGGTATCTGCGGGCCGCGCTGGTGGCGCGCACCTATCGGGACGCCGAGGGACCGCCGGTGACCGAGGTCGCGGATCATTCGCCGCGACGGTATGGGCAAAACGTTTGCTAGGAGGTAGCCTCTGACGCGATGGCTACCACTGCGCAACTGCGGGCCGCGCTGGCGGTACTGCACGCCGATACCGACGAAGCCGCCGAGCAGGCCCGCATTTCGGAAATGTCCGGAACCGATTCGGCCGCGGTCGAACACGCCCTGCTCGCCGGTTTGCTGTACCGCATGATGGGCGATGATCTGCGGCACTCCCTGACCGGGGCCCCCGACCTCACCGCACTCGAGGAACGGGCCCGCGCCGCCGGGCCGGGTACCGTCACCGACGCCACCGACGATCCCGAACACCGCGAAGAGCACTGTGCGCAAGCGCATTTCGAGGCGTATTGGCTCGCTCATCGGATCGCCGGCCTGCATTTCACCACCGTGCCCTCGGCCCCGGCGCTGCAGGCGGCCGCACACACCGCGGAGGCCACCCGCACGCTGCTGCGCATCCATCGCGATCTGCTGCGCACGCCGGACGCCGGTCACCCGGCCTGGGAGGTGGTGATCGATCAGCTCGATCGAGCCCGCGAGCTGGCCCTGGCGGCGTTCACCGGTGGCCGGCCCTCCGATCCTCAGCCCCCGGGCACTCAGCCTTCCGACGCGTGGCCCCCGGACGCCGGCGCGGGAGTGTCGGAGACCGGTCGCGACCGCAGCACCGAATGCCGCACACCGTAGGTGAAGTAGACGACCAACCCGATCGCCATCCAGATCACGAATCGCAACCAGGTCTCCACCGACAGGTTCAGCATCAGCCACAGGCACGCCAGCACGGCGAGGATCGGAATCAGCGGCACCAGCGGCACCCGGAATCCGCGCGGCAGTTCGGGACGGGTGCGGCGCAGGATGATCACACCGACCGACACCAGTACGAAGGCGAACAGCGTGCCGATGTTCACCATTTCCTCGAGCGTGCCGAACTGCACGAATCCGGCCAGTACGGCACAGACCGTGCCGACGCCGATGGTGAGCGTAGCCGGAGTGCCGAAGCGACCGGTCCGGGCCAGGCGACGCGGGAGCAGGCCATCGCGCGACATCGCGAACAACACGCGGGTCTGGCCCAGGTACAGCACCATCACCACGGTGGTCAGACCGGCCAGCGCGCCGACGGAGATGACGTTCTTGGCCCAGGTGACCCCGTGCAGTTTGAACGCGGTGGCGAGGGTGGCGTCGTTGCCGGCGAGCTCGGTGTAGGGCACCATGCCGGTCAGCACCAGCGTCACGGCCACATACAGGATGGTGCAGATCAACAGCGAGCCCAGGATTCCGCGCGGCACATTGCGCTGTGGATTCTTCGTCTCCTCCGCGGTGGTGGCCACGACATCGAATCCGATGAACGCGAAGAACACCAGGCTGGCCGCGGCCAGGAGTCCGTACCAGCCGAAGTTGCTGTCACCGGCGCCGGTCAGCCATTGGAACAGCGTCTGGTGCAGGCCCTCCCCGGTACTGCTGGGCTGCGACGGCGGAATGTAGGGCTTCAGATTGGACGGCTTGAAATAGGTCAGCCCCACCACGATCACCACGGCGATCACCGACAGTTTGATCGCGACCGCGATCGCCGACACCCGCGAGGACACCTTGGTGCCGATCACGAGCAGCACCATCAGGATGACGATCAACAGGGCCGCGCCCCAATCGAATGCGACCGACCCGAAATGCACGATCGGCGAACGCGATCCCATCACCTCGCCCAGGTATTGCGACCAGCCCTTGGCGACAACCGATGCGGCGAGGGCGAATTCGAGGATCAGGTCCCAGCCGATGATCCACGCCACCAACTCGCCGAAGGTGGCGTAGGAGAAGGTATAGGCGCTGCCGGCGACCGGAACGGTGGAGGCGAATTCGGCGTAGCACAGCGCGGTGAGACCGCAGGCGATGGCGGCGAAGACGAAGGCCAGTGAGACCGACGGCCCCGCCACATTGCCGGCCGTGCGAGCGGTCAGCGTGAAGATGCCCGCACCGACCACGACGGCGACGCCGAAGACGGTGAGATCCCAGGCGGTCAGATCCTTGCGGAGTTTGGAATCGGGTTCATCGGTATCCCGGATCGATTGTTCGACCGATTTGGTTCGTAGCAGTCCACCCCACCGGGGGTTCGGCACCGATCCGGCCGTGTCCTGCGTTGGCGTCGGCTCAGCCACACCCGTCTCCTCCGTTGTCACCGTTCCCCCGTGACCCGCAGACAGCAACCTAACAGCACTCGGCAGTCAGTCGTCGCAACATGGTCGTGAAGGCCTTGCCCTCGGCCGATGCGGCCCAAACCGAGCGACCGAGAAAGTAGTTACGGTAAGCGATCCGGGCATTGCGCACCTGCCGACGAGGCGGAATCGTAAGAAAGTAATCGATTTCGGACAATTCGTAGACGATGTGCACGAGTGGGAAGAGGTCCGGCAAGACATCGCGCTCGACCCGATGCAGCGGCCGGATCTCGCCGTAACCCCGCAGGAACGCGGCGAGCTGCGCGGCCTGCACGCGGGCCGGGCCGCCCGCCGCGACCGAGAGCCAGTCGATCGCGAAGCGTTCGATCGCGGTGGCGATATCGAAGACGGCCACGGTCCGGTTCGCGAGACCGAAATCCAGGACGGTGGCGATCCCGCCGTCCGACCAGAGCAGGTTCGTGCCGTGCCAATCGTTGTGGGTCCACAGCGCGGGCAGGGTCGCGACCGCGGCGGACAGGTCGTCGACTGCCGGGCCGTCGGGGGCCGTATCCGCCGACGTATGGCCATCGGCGTACTGCGCGACGATCGGTTCCCAGTCCGCTCGCCAGTGTCGCGCTGCCAGGAATCGGGCGACGGGCGGGCGGTGCGCGGCGTATCGCTCGATGCCGGCGATGGGATCGGTGCACAGCGCGGCCGACAGCGGATGCGGCGGGCGCTCCGGTGCCTCGAATCCGGTGGCCGCCAGATGCAGGCGGGCCAGCATCGCGCCGGCCGCGGTCGCATCGGCGAGCGAGTGATACGGACTCCACGAGAAGTCGTCGCGATAGCGGTCCGCACCGATCCCGAGTTCCTGGATCTCGTAGGTGAACTCACCGTGCTGCTGTACGGATCGCACCCGCGGAATCGGGATGCCTTGTCCGCGAAGGTGATTCATGAACGCATATTCGGGAGCGAGGGTGCCGGGATCGCGCAGGGCCGAGGGCATCCGCTTCACCACCACGCGCGTGCCGTCGCCGAGGCGCACCCGCGCCGTGGCGGACAGCGGACGGCGGCTGTGCCATTCGATCACGAGAGCGCCGCCGGACTCGGCCCCGGTGGCGATATCGCCGCGGGCGGTGCCCATCCGGCCACGCGGAACCTCGGCCGTTTCCGCCAGCAGCGTTGTCAGCTCCCCGGTCGTCAGCGGCGGGAAATCGGGTGCGGCCGAACCGCTTTCTCCCATCGCGAAGACCGAATCAGCGGCGTTCGCGAAGTCACCGGATGGGGAGTTCATGCCCTGCAACTCACGACGTGCGCGCGCGCTCGCGGACGCCCCGCACACATTCGAGACGGGCCAGCACACCGGTACACGCGGCCGCGGCCAGGAACGAATACAGCGACGCGGAGGACCACCAGCCCGGGTGCACACCGGCGATGTCCTGTACCCGCAGCCAGATCCGCGCCCACCAATCCACCGAGCCCGGATTGAGCACCTGGTACACCACGAAGCCCAGCAACCACGGCAGCAGCAGCAGCGGTCGGGCCGGAGCGGTTTCGGACAGATCCCACCCGCGCCGGCCGCGACCGAAGAAGTAGTCGACCACCAGCACCGCGCACAGCGGAACGAACACCGAGCCGATCAGCAGCAGGAAATTCGAGAATCCGGTGAAGTCGTGCACGCCCATCGCCAGCACGGTCGCGAGCGCACCCACCGCCGCGGCCAGGACGCGCCGATCCACGCGCGGCAACAGATTCTGCAGCGACATCGCGGTGGAGTACACATTGGCGAACGACTGATCCGATTCCCGCAGCACGAGCACCGCGAAGAACAGCCATCCGGCCGCGACGCCGAGGAAGGTGTCGAAGATCCGGTCCGGATCGCCGCCGGCCTGCAGCAGCGCGACGATGCCGAGCAGATAACACCAGGTCTGCGCGATCGAATAGCCGACCATCGCGGCCCCGGTGGCGGCGCGGGCGCCGCGGGCGTGCCGGGTGTAGTCGGCGGCCAGCGGCACGAACGACACCGCCACCGCCAGGGCGGTGTCCACGCCGGGGAAGAATCCGCTCCACGACGTGCCCGTCACCGGCGGCAGCGGTTGACGCAGGAACTGAATCGTGAACCAGCCCATGGCCACGGCCACCGCGATCGTCACGTACTTGCGCAGAATGTGCAGCACGTTCAACGGCCAGATCGCCATCGCGGTACACAGCACGCCGGCGCCGATGATCACCGCGCCGTGCGGCAGCTTCCCGTGCGTGAGAGCCGCGACCCCGCCCGCGATCACGGTCAGCTCGAACACGCCCCATCCGATGCACTGCACGATGTTGGCGACGGTCGGCACATACGAGAGCCGGGTGCCGAACAGTCCGCGGAAGTTCGCCATCGCGGGCGCGCCGGTGCGCGCGCCGACCGCACCGGCGGCCGCCACCATCGCGGTGCCCAGCACGGTGCCCACCGCGGTGGCGAGTACGGCCGCCGCCACCGGCAACTGCGGATGGCCGGCCGGCTGCAGCACGTAGAAGGCCCCGGTGAAGCCGATCAGGCTCACCCCGAGGTTGGCCCAGAACGCGGCCTGGTCCCCGAAGGACAGGGTGCGTGGCGGCGCGGTGGTCAGCAGCAGCGGGGCCTCGGCCGAGCGGTCTCCCGGCTGCTCGGGCAGAGTCGTCATAGCGGCATTCATGCTATCGGGATGTCCGGTGGAAATTCGCCCCCAGCTTCGCTCCGGCGCCCGGAGTCGGTAACCTCGTCCCGGATGGTTAGCGTCTCCACATCCGCCCGGCCGCTGCCGGAGCCTCGCGTGCCGGGAGCCCACCGCATCGGTCGGCTCGTCTGGCTGGTTCCGGTACTGCTGGTCGCCCTGAGCGTTTTCTGGCTGTTGCGGCCCAGCTGGCCGCTGCTGCCGATCAAGCGCGAATTCATCGACCTCCAGGTGTATCGCCTGGGCGTGCAGGCGATGTGGGACGGCGCCGATATGTACGGCAGCCTGCCGAAGACCACGCTCGGGATCAGCCTGCCGTTCATCTATCCGCCCTTCGCCGCGGTGGCGCTGGGACCGTTCGCGCTGCTGCCGTGGAATGCCGCGGCGATCAGTTTCTTCGTGGTTTCCACGCTGGCGCTGGCGATCACTCTCTATCTGGTGGCACGCCGGGTCTGGGGCAGCGGCGGCACCGAGGTGGTGCTGTGGGCGAGCGCCTGCGCGATTCCGCTGGGCATGCTGCTGGAACCGGTGCATTCGACGCTGGATTTCGGACAGGTCAATCTGCTGCTGATGGTGCTGGTCGCCGCGGACTGCCTGCCCAAACGCACTCGCTGGCCGCGCGGCATGCTGGTCGGGATCGCCGCGGCGATCAAACTGACACCGGCCGCGTTCGTCCTCTATTTCCTGGTGCGGCGTGACTATCGCTCGGCGATCACCGCGGCGATCACCGGTGCCGTCGCGAGCGCTATCGCCTTCGCCGTGATGCCGCACGAATCGGTGAAGTACTGGTTCGGCGGGATGGGCAATGTCTCCGGGCTCAGCGGTTCGGCCTTCCGGACCAATCAGTCGATCCAGGGCGTGCTCTCGCGCTTCCAGGTCCCCGAACCGGCCTTCACCGCCCTGTGGGCGCTGCTGAGTCTGGCGCTGCTGGTCCTGGTGGTGGCGGCGATGCGGCGCGCGGTGGCCGATCCGGCGCTCGCCCTGGCCTTCAATGCCGTCTTCACCCTGCTGGTTTCGCCGATTTCGTGGTCGCATCACTGGGTCTGGATCGCGCCGGGCCTGCTGGCCGCCGTCGGTGTGGCGACTCGGCTGCCGCGGCGGCCGGCGATGATCTGGTACGCGATCATCATCGCGACCGCGGTCGTGTTCACCATCGGCCCGCAGAACTGGGAACCCGGCGACAACAACCGCGAACTGGCCTGGACACCGTGGCAGCATCTGGTCGGCGACACCTATGTGTGGCTGAGCGTGCTGCTGGTCGCCCTGTACGTCGTGACCGGACCGCGGCCCACGACGCAGGAACCGCTGTTGCCCGCGTCGCTGCGTTCGCTGCGGACCAAGGTGCCCACCGAGTCCTGAGCCCGACACGCCAGGCGCAATCGATCGGTAAATCTCCCGGCCACCGTCCGCCAACTGCGACCCGGTGACGGCGACACACCACCGGTGATTCCACAACACCCCGGTCACGCTGCATTTCCGTCGTACCGTAGATAAATATGGACGACAACACGCCGACCGCGGAAGGTGACGCCACCCGCCCGGATCGGCAGCTGATCCGGCGGCGAGAGCAAGCTTGGAGCAACTACCAGCGGGCGTGCGCCGAACTCGCCGGGACCCGGATCCGCGCCAATCTCGACGGATGGAAACGCTGGCTGCGCATCCTGCCGGGCGCGGCGGTCGATCAGGCCGAACGCCGCCGCGACGAGATCCGGGCCGAACTGGCCCGCCATTGCGTCGGGGCCGACGACCAGGTGTGGGGCGTGCTGTCGGGCGGCGACACCGGAACCTTCGGCGGCTGTTTCGGACTCGAGCACACCATCGGTCAGCTGGCCGAGCTCTACGGCAAGACCGACTCGCACTGGGTGCGCGCACTACGCGAGACGGCCCGCCGGACCACCGATATCCGGCCGCTCGCCGCCGACGGGGACCGTTCGGCCGTCAGCGATCTCACCGAGCGCGTGGTGCAAGCCGTCCGCATGGCGCCCGACGACGAGGCCCGGCGCCGGCTCACCGTCCACTTACCCGGCGAGGTGCGGCCGGTGCCCGCGGATCCGGCGGCGCTGGCCGAGAAACAGGGACCGGCAACGGTCCAGTTCGAGATCTATGCCAGCACGATCAAACTCGACCACATCGATGTGATTCCGCCGCTGCGCCGGATGGGCCTGGGCACCGCGACGCTGCGCCATCTGTGCCGGACCGCCGACGCGCACGGCATGCATATCGTCGCGCAGCTGGTGCCCACCTTCCGCGACGACGATTCGGCGGTCCCGATTCTGGCGCGCTGGTTCCGCGAACAGGGTTTCGAGGTGACCGAACGGCTGGGCGGGCGGGTCGTGCGGGCCCCCGCCAGCATCCGCTAGCCGGCCGTCGCGAACCTGGTGCCGCGTCCGATCACCTTGTGCGCGTGAGGAATTCACCGATCGCCGGGGCGAGTTCGGCGGCGACCGGATCGTTGCTCACGCCGGGCAGCTCCCGCAATTCGGCATTGGGGAGCACCTCGGCCATCTTCTTGGCTCCCTTGGTCAGCGCCGGAGCGGAGCGATCACCGATCAGCAGCAGCGTCGGCTGGGTGAGCGTGGCCCAATCCTCGGGCTGGATGGTCTGTCCGCGCGAAAACGGTTTCAGCACAGCGAAATCGTGGGCCGTCGAATCGGCGGTGGCGACCAGCTTCTTCCACACCGACGACATCCGCATCACCGCGACGACCAGTTCCGGCACGCCCATCACCTTGGTCATGTAATACCGGACCGCACCGCCGCGTTTGCCCGCCGCGATGCGCTCGCGCAGCTTCTCCTCCGCATCCTTGGGCGGCACGTGATCCTTCGGGTCGACCACGAACGGCGGTTCGAAGGCGACGACGTCGGTGACCCCCGTGATCGCGCCCGAGCGCGCGGCCAGCAGCGCCAGTATCGCGCCCGAACCCCAGCCGAACAGGGCGGCCGATCCGCCCTCGGCCTCGACCAGCGCGCGAATGTCGGCGATTTCGTTGGCGCTGTCGTAGACACCCGGGGAGTCCGCGCTGTCGCCGCGGCCGCGGCGGTCGTAGTTGAGCACGCGCAGGCCGTAGTTCTCCGCCAGCGCCTGCGCCAGCTCGACGGTGTTGGGGACCTCCCGATAACCGAACGCGCCGCTGATCAGCACGACGGTTCCCGCACTACCGGAACCGATCCGGTCGAAGGCGATGGTGGTGCCGTCCTGCGACGTCACGGTCTGCATGTCCTACTCCTTCGCGGGCCGGGGTTCGGTTCGAAAGTACGCGATGGGTTCGCGAGCACCGGCAGGGCCGGTCGGTAGGCTCGCACGGACAGTATTCACGGGCGAGGGGGTGCAGTGGTGACGATCATCGCCGGACCGCACGGACTGCCGCGCATCAGCGGATTTCCGAGTTCGGATTTCGATCCCGGCTCGGACAAGTGGTCGGGTGTCGCCATCGGCGAGGACCGCATCCGGGCACTGGCCATCGGCGCGTACTACGGCCGCAGCTGGAGCTCCTACAACGACACCGTCGCCTTTCAGCCCGAACACCCCGGAAGTTCGGAGACCCGGCGCGAATCCACCATCGAGGGCCTGCACGAATCGTGGGGTGTCGACAACGCCGAGGATGCGCGCGACACCATCGGCCGGCTGCTGAGCGGGATGCACGCACCGTTGTTCGCGATGGTGCATCCGCTGGCGACCGCGGCCGCTCAGGACACCACCCGCGTCGACCGCACCGGCCTCGCCGACAGCCACCGCGAATTCCTGCACACCGTGTCCGAGGTGCGCGGCTATCGCGGTGTCAACGGGATCGACCGCGACTACGACGCCTGGTTGCAGGCCATCAAATTCGGCATCGTCGATCGGCTGCCGCAGCCGCTGAACACCGACGCGACCGCCTGGGACCTCTCGCGCATCGTGTTCATCGCCCGGGCCGCGCACACCGCCGGATATCTGGACGAGGACGAGGCGTGGACGCTGCTGGGCCGCGCGCTCGCCAAAGCCCAGCAGCACTACCGCAATTGGCGGCAATTCGCGGCCGGCTTCCTCACCGGCGCCATCTTCTGGGCGGCCACCCAGGACCTCGCCGCGGCCAAGGAGCAGGTCGACGAGCGCCGCTGGATGATCCGCGGACTGCTGATGCGCCCGTCGAGTCCGTGGCGGCGGGTGGCGCTGCATCCGGGCGCGCCGGTGTTCGGGCTCTCCCCGTTCCACTGAGAGGTTCCACTGAGAGGCGGCTACTGCGGGGCGGTTACTGCGGCATCGCGCGCAGAATGCCGACGCCCTCCCATTTGAACTGCTCGGTGTCGACCATGCCGAGTTTGCGCCGCTCCACCAGCAACTGCCATTCGCCGAACAGGTCCAGCGAGGACGGGCGCGCCATCACGATCGAGCCGTCGACATGTTCGATCTCGCAGGCCAGCCGCACGGCGCCGTCGACGCGCAGCAGATCCTCGGCCTCGGTGGAGACGAATTCCAGATCCGTATTGCCGTCCGAAATGCGCAGCGTCGCCACCGATCCGGGCGGCCCCGCCACATCGGTGCGATCCAGCGCGGCCACCGGGAACTCGTAGGTCGCCCCGGCCGAGACGAACAACAGCCGCAGGGTGGTGATCACGACCAGCCCCGGCGCCCCGCGATGACCGCACGGCGCGCATTCGAGGACGTATTCGTCCGGGCGGGCGTAGGCGTGCAGGGCCGCCAGCTCGCGCGCGCACAGTTCCGGTGTGCGCATCCGCTCGGCCGCACGCGACACATCGGGGCGGATCGGACCGTACTGCCCCGGAACCGGCCGGGGCGGAGCCAGATTCGGCCGCTGCCGCACGATCCGTCGCATCTCGAGCAGATCGTCGCCGATCGCGCGGACGAGTGTGGCCGCCTGCGTGAATACCTCGGATTCGAGGAAGATCGTCGCCGGATTACGCCGGGTGGCAACGTTTTTGATCACATAGTCCGGCGCCCGGAAATACAGCAGGATCAGCAGGTCACCGCTGTCGGCTTCGGCGAGGCAGGCGTCGCGCAGATCGCAGACCCGCACATCCATGGCGACATCGTCGTCGACGCCCAGCGGTGTGGTGGTGATCCGCCCGTCGGCATATCTGACCGCGGTCCGACGCCCCCACACCTCCAGCACTGCCGCATCCTCCCCACTCCGACCCGGTGAGACCTCATCGGGGACGGATTCTACCGAGAGACCCCCCTCGTTCCGGGTATCCGGGGAACGCCGATCAGAGGTTACCGGCGAACATGCTCGCGAGGCCGGTGGCGGTCGCCACGGCGGCGCTGCCCGTACTGAGTGCGGCGATGAGAAGTGCGATGATCACGGTCCCGACCTTTCGATATGGTGCATACGCTCGAAACGTACTGCGGCCCAAGGCTCTTCACCAGCGCCCGGGCGCGATTCACGGCAACCTCCCCGCCCATCGACAGCACATTGCCAGCAAGGCCGGCGCCGCGGTGTGTCGCCCGGGATCGCCGGTCCGGCGCGACACGCGAACCGGATGAGCGTGTCCGGCCCGTGAACTGGAATGGCACACTGGCCGAATGCTCGGTGTACAACCGGAGACCACCGAAATCGCGGAGCCGACCGTCCCACGGCGGGTGATCCGTTATGCCGTGCGGTTCGCCTACCTGGCGGCCCTGGCCGTGGCCCTGATCACCGGAGCACTTCCCGGTGGCCGCGTCCAGGAGGCGGCATGGATGATCGGCGGGGTCCTCGCCTTCACCATCGATCGGCCCTGGCGCCAGCACATCCGGGTACTGACCGACTGGCTGCCGCTGATCGCGGCGCTCATGGTCTACGACTACACCCGCGACCTCGCCGACAAACTCGGCATGCCGCTGCGCATGCACGAACTCGTCGACATCGACCGCTGGATGTTCGGCGGCACCGTGCCGACGATCTGGTTGCAGGACCATCTGGCCGGCGACGGTCAGCCCTGGTGGACACCGATCATCGGCGTCGTCTACACGACCCACTTCATCCTGCCCTGGGCCGTCGCGGCGATCTTCTACGTCTACTCCCGGCCGCTGTGGGTCCGGTACATGCGCCGGATTCTGCTGCTGTCGTATCTGGCGCTGGTCACCTACGTGCTGGTGCCCGCGGCGCCGCCCTGGTACGCCGGGCGCGAAGGAGCCATCCCGGAACACGTCCGCCGCATATCCGGTTTCGGGCTCGGCGTGGTCGATCCCGATGTGAGCGCGCAATGGCTCGAGGATCACGGCAACTACTTCGCGGCCGTGCCGTCACTCCATACGGCGTTCTCGGTGCTGGTGGCCGCCACGCTGTGGCCGCTGACGCGACAGTGGTGGCTGCGCGCGATCCTGGTGGTCTATCCGTGCGCGATGGGCTTCACTCTCGTCTACGGCGGCGAGCACTGGGTCTTCGATGTGCTGCTCGGCGGCGTGTACACCGCGGTCACGATCCTGATCACCCGCATGTGGGAGAACTGGCGGGCCGGCCGGGCCCTGCTCGGTCCGCTCCCCGAGGTCGGCCGCGGTGACGGGCCGCGGACGACCCCGGCGGCGGCATCGCGGGCGAACGGCGCCGAACTCGATCCGGTGTGACGAGCGTCTCTCCGCTTCGCGCTCTGCGGAACAGCCGCAGGTCGTTCCCTGTTTCTCGCGGCTATCGCCGCACTTCGGAGCGGAAAATCGGGTGCTCGCGTGCGCGATGCGCCGGAATACTTGCGCGACACCGATGAGTTGAGTGGGTCACGGTCGTCAGGTCTGGTGTGGCGTTCGAGGCACAGACGGTGACTCGACGTCGGTCAGACATTCCGCGTTCGCGACACCCGGAGGTACAGATGCCCGCCGAACCAGTCCATCGCCCGGCTGGACGAAGAACCCCCGCGGTGATCCGGCTGCTGGTCCTCGCGACGTTCGTGGTGATCCTCAACGAGACCATCATGATCAACGCGATCCCCCGCCTGATGACCGATCTGCACGTCACCGAGCGGTCCGCGCAGTGGGTGTCGACCGCGTTCATGCTCACGATGGCGGCCGTCATCCCCGTCACCGGATGGTTCCTGCAACGCGTCACCACCCGCCGCGCCTATGCGCTCGCGATGGGCGTCTTCCTCGCCGGCACTCTCTTGTCGGCCGCGGCGCCGTCGTTCGCGATCCTGCTGGTCGGGCGCGTCGTACAGGCCGGCGGCACCGCCGTGATGATGCCGCTGCTCATGACGACCCTGATGACCGTGGTGCCCGAACACGACCGCGGCCGCGTCATGGGTAACGTCACCCTCGCCATCTCGGTCGCTCCCGCCATGGGTCCGGTCATCTCCGGTCTGGTGCTCCAGATCGGTTCCTGGCGTTGGCTTTTCCTGCTGGTACTGCCCATCGCCGGCACGGTGACCTTCTTCGGCCTGCGCAAACTGGAGAACGTCGGCGAACCGGAGAGCGGCGCGATCGATTGGGCTAGTGTCGTTTTCGCGGCCCTGGGCTTCGGCAGCCTGGTCTACGGCCTCAGCAGGTTCGAGGTCGGCAACATCGTGATCCCGGCGCTGATCGTCGCGGCCGGTGTGGCCTTCATCGCGGTGTTCGCGGCCCGGCAGATCCGCCTGCAACGCACCGGCTCTCCCCTGATGGATCTGCGAATCCTGTTGTCCGGCACCTACACCAAGGCGCTGGTGCTGATGGCGGTCGCCTTCCTGGCGATGATGGGCTCGATGATCCTGCTGCCGCTGTACCTGCAGAACCTGCGTTCGCTCTCGCCGCTGGAAACCGGTCTGCTGGTGATGCCGGGCGGGCTGGCGATGGGTCTGCTGGGGCCGACGATCGGTCGGCTGTTCGACCGTTTCGGCGGGCGCATGCTGGTGATTCCCGGCGCGATCGGCATCACCGCGGCCCTGGCCGGTTTCACTCGCATCTCGCTGACCATGCCGTACTGGCAGCTGCTGGCGCTGCACATTCTGCTGATGGTGTCGCTGGCCGCGGCCTTCACCCCGGTCTTCACCCTGGGCCTGGGCGCGCTGCCGCAGCATCTGTACTCGCACGGCAGCTCGATGCTCGGCACCCTGCAGCAGGTGGCCGCGGCCTTCGGCACCGCCCTGGTGGTCACGGTGATGACCGCCCGCGCCACCACGCTCACCGACCGCGGGATCGAACCGCTCGTCGCCCATCTGTCGGGTATGCGGCTGGCCTTCGCGATATCCGCCGGCCTGGCGGTGATCGTGATCGTGATGGCGGTGCTGCTGCCCAACCGCTCGGCCTCGTCGGAGGCGGTCGTCCTCGATTCCGAGGACGTCGAGGACCCCGAGATGGTCCGCGGCTGACCACGGACCCAAACGCCCGCGAGACCGGCTGCCGGTCTCGCGGGCGTTGCCGTGTTCAGCCGCGATCAGGACCGGGGCTGACCGGCACCGACAGCGGTCCCACCGTGAAGAACGAAGGGGTGTAAGGGATTTCGACCGGATCGACGGCCAGTGTCAGATCGGGGAACCGGCGATACAGGCTCGACAACCCGAGCCGGCCTTCCAGCCGGGCCAGTGGTGCGCCGATGCAGTAGCGCGGTCCGTGGCCGAATCCGAGATGCGGCCGCGGCGGGCGGGTGATGTCGAATTCGCCGGCGGTGTCACCGTGGTACGCGGTGTCCACTCCGGTCGCCTGGTAGACCACACCGACCGCATTGCCCTTCGGAATCGGCACCCCGTCGATGGTCACGTCCGCCAGCGTGAATCGGAAACTCGTCATCATCACCGAGTGCCGATAGCGCAGCGTCTCCTCCACCACGTCGGCCCACCGATCTTCCGCCTTCACCAAGGCCAGCTGGTCGGGGTGCCGGCCCAGCGCGACCACCGCGTTCCCGAGCAGGTAGACGGTGGTTTCGTGGCCGGCGATCAGCATCAGCCACAGCACGGCGACCAGTTCGTCGGTGGTGAGCCGGTCGCCCTCGTCGCGTGCCCGGACCAGATCGGAGGTCAGATCGTCGCCGGGCTCGCGTTGTTTGCGTTCGACCAGCTCGTAGAGGTAGCCGCGCAGCGCCACCTGCGTCGAGAACGCCTCCTCGGCCGAAATCTCCTGCGACAGTGAGGTCAACGTCCACTGCCGCAGCTGCGCCCGCTCCGATTCGGGTACACCGAACAACTCGCTGATCACCGCCATCGGCAGCGCGTCGCAGAACGCGGGCACCAGATCGACCCGATCACCCGCGGCCGCCACACCGTCGAGCAGGCCGTCGATGATCGCCTGGATCCGCGGTTCCAGAGCCCGGACCCGGGCCGGCGTGAAGCCCTTGCCGACCAAGCCGCGCAACCGCCGATGATCGGCGCCGTCCTTGGTCGAGAGATGGTCGCCCTGCACGATCGCCCGGAACGGCCAGTCCTCGGGGATCGACCCGTCGTAGAGCGCGGGCCAGTGTTTCGGATCCCGGGCGAAGGTCTTGTTGTCGCCCGCGAGGATCTCCTCGACCGCCCGATGGGAGAGCGCGAGATAGGCCGGAACGCCGCCCGGGAAGTCGACTTCGACCACCGGAGCGGTCTTGCGTAGGCGGAGGCAGGTATCGAGGGGACGTTCGTTCGCATCGGGAAAAGCAGGTCGGTTCGTCATCACGGAACCCTTCGACTGTCGACGTGACTGCGCACGCGCGGGATGAGACCTGTTGCCCGCGAAATCATCTCAGAGTGCCGCCGCGGCCGGGCCGAGTCGGGCACCAGCCGTGGGGAGAGTGCGCACCACGGCGCGAAGGCGACGCGGCGGCGGTCTTGAATTAGAACGTGTTCTATATTCGAGGGACCGTTCCGGCCATCCTCGGGAGTTGACGACATGTACAAGTGGTCCGACGAAGATCTGATGCTTCGCGACGCCGTGCGCGGCTTCATCAAGAAGGAAATCGAACCGCATGTCGACCGGCTCGAGAGCGGCGCGCTGCCGCCGTTCGACATCATCCGCAAGCTGTATGCCACCTTCGGCCTCGACGAGATGGCGCGCGAGGGGCTGGCGAAATCCCTGGCTCGCGAGGAAGCCGGAACGCCGGGCAAGTCCGGCGGGTTCAGCGGGTCCGGCAGTATGGGCGTCATCCTCAACAGCGAGCTGGCCGGAGTGAGCCTGGGCCTGGTCGCGTCGATGGGCGTGAGCCTGGGCCTGGCCGTCGGCACCATTCGCAGCCGCGGCACCCTCGCGCAGAAGAAGCGCTGGCTGCCGGAGCTGGTGACGTTCGAGAAGGTCGGGGCCTGGGCGATCACCGAACCCGATTCCGGCTCCGACGCATTCGGCGGTATGAAGTCCTACGTCCGCCGCGACGGGGAGGACTACATCCTCAACGGCCGCAAAACCTTCATCACCAACGGGCCGTACGCCGACGTGACCGTCGTCTACGCCAAACTCGACGAGGAGGACGGCACCGACCGGCGCGACCGCAAGGTGCTGACCTTCGTCCTCGACAAGGGCATGCCCGGGTTCGTGCAGAGCGCGCCGTTCAAGAAGATGGGCATGAATTCGTCTCCCACCGGCGAGCTGGTCTTCGACAACGTCCGCCTGACGCCCGACCGCCTGCTCGGCGAGACCGAGACTCCCGCCAAGGGCGATGGCAAGGACAGCGCGAAGGAATCCTTCGCCGCCGAACGCATCGGCATCGCCTCGCTGGCACTGGGCATCATCAACGAATGTCACCGGCTCTGTGTCGATTACGCGAAATCGCGCACGCTGTGGGGTAAGGAGATCGGCCAGTTCCAGCTCATCCAGCTCAAGCTCGCCGAGATGGAGATCGCCCGGATCAATGTGCAGAACATGGTCTTCAACGCCATCGAACGCACTGCCGCCGGCGAATCCGTCTCCCTCGCCGAAGCATCCGCGATGAAGCTCTACTCCTCCCGCGCCGCCACCGAGGTCGCCATGGAAGCCGTCCAGCTGTTCGGCGGCAACGGATACATGGCCGAGTACAAGGTGGAACAGCTTGCCCGCGACGCGAAGTCGCTGATGATCTACGCGGGCAGCAACGAGATCCAGGTGACGCATATCGCCAAGGGCTTGTTGAACGGCTGAACTTTTCGTGCAAACCTGCGACGGAATGTGAGAAAGCTGCACAATCAGGCGAGGTTTGCACGATCAGTTCACCTCCCGGCTCCGGTTCGAGTCCGGCCCCGGCCGATCTGTCCGGTTCAGATGCGCTGGTCCGCGAGCTGCAACACCAGGCAGGCGACGGCCAGGGGCAGGAACAGTCCCACAGCCAGATAGAAGGTCTGCGCATAGTCGGCGACACGGATGTGGGTATAGGCCGCGCAGACGAAGTAGAGCACCAGGCCGATCGCGGCGGCCGTACCTACGTACGGCACCCCGAGCACACCCAGCAGCAGCCCGGCCGCACCCGCGAGTTTCAGGGTGCCGATCGGGAAGGTGAGCCACGACTGCGGAATTCCGGCGGTCTCCATCGCGGGCGCCAATGTGGCCATGACCGGGGTGAATCGGGTGACGGCGGCGACCCCGGAGAAGGTGTTGGCGGCGATGGTGACGAGCATGACGGTCAGATAGGCGACGTACATCAGGGCCTCGCTCGATCGATAACTAATACGGTTTCCCAATTATATCGTTCTCGTACGATATGAGATAGAGTGGATCCGTACCCGAGCAGATATCGGCCGCGCCCAACCGCTCCCCATCGCCCTGGAACGCGCCGGCCGGATTACCGGCGAGGTGCTCGACATCGGGTGCGGCCCGGGAGACACCGCCGTCCACCCGGCCGAACGCGGCTACCGAGTGACCGGTGTCGACATCGCCCCCACCGCGATCGACCAGGCCCGCACCCGCGCCGCGGGCCACGACCTCCCGGTCACCTTCACCGTCGCCGACGCCGCCACCCTCGCGGGCTACGACAACCGCTTCGACACGGTGGTGAGCAGCGCCCTCTTCCACTGCCTCTCCCCCACCAGCGCCGCTCCCACATCTCCGCCGTCGCCCGAGTAACGAAGCCAGGCGGCCACCTCATCCAATTCAGCTTCGCCGCAACAGAACACGCGCACCTGTACGCGCCCTACCCGCTCTCCGAATCCGAGCTACGCAGCGAATTCACCACACCGGACTGGAACATCACGACCCTGAGGCCGGAGTACATCGAGGCAGTGAATCCACAGAAGAGGATCCGAGAATTGTTTGCTTCCAAGGGTTTTCATCCGGCGACAGACGAGGCGGCCAGGCTGCGACTGCCCGTCCACCTCCTGGAGGCTCAGCGGGTATAGCCGATCCGCTCGCCGCCACCACGGCAGAAGGCGTGGTCGAGGATCCGGCAGCCGCAGGATCAGATCGCCTGCAGGGCAGTACTGGACGGCCGGCCACCGCCCCACGGCACACCGGAAGCCGAGTTGCCGGCCGACCTCCCGAACGCCGGCCACCGCCCCCACCATGGCACGCTCGATCGAGTTGCCGGCGGGCGTCGCCGATGCACGCCCACCACCACGGCGCGCTCGGCCGGCTTCCCGGCGGGCATCGCCGAAGGCCCGAAGTGGTCGAAGGACCATCAGCGAGCTCCCGAGTCGGCGACTTATCTCGTCTCGAGCGACTCTCGCGAGCAGCGGAATCCAGTCGCGGCAGCCGAGACGACTCCCGGCCGCCATGTCGCCCCTCGCTCAGTGGGAGTCCCGGGCCGCCTGTTCGATCACCCCGGCCACCACCTCGGGATGGGAGACCGCGACGGAATGCGATGCGGCTACCTCGGTTACATGGGCGTGCGCGCGTTCGGCCATGAAGCGCTGGGCCGCGACCGGGATGTTCTCGTCCTCGGTCGCGATCACATCCCAGCTCGGCCTCTCGGTCCACGCGGCGACCGTGGCCTGCTCCTCGAGCGCGGACTGCGCGATCGGCCGCTGGGTCGCCGCCATCAGGGCGGTGCGGTCCGAGGCGACGTCGGCGGCGAACTGGTCGCGGAACTTGTCCTGCTGAATGTAGAGGTCGGTGCCGCTGCTGCCGTCGATGTTCGTGACCGGCACCGGATTCAAGGTGCCGGGCAACGTGGAGCCCGGGAACCGATTGGTCAGCCCGAGTGCCGTCTCCCCCGGCGCCGGCAGGAACGCCGCCACATAGACCAGCCCCTTGACCTGATCATTCCCAGCACTCGCCGCGCTGATCACAGAACCACCGTAGGAGTGCCCGACCAGAATCACCGGCCCGTTGATATGGCTGATCAAGCCGCGCAAACCGGTGGCGTCGGCGGCAGGACCGCGCAGCGGATTCGCCGCGGCGACAACCGAATAGTGTTCACCGCGCAGCTTCTCGATGACACCGTCCCAACTGGAGGCGTCCGCGAACGCGCCGTGCTCCAGCACGATCGTCGGCTTCGGCGCATCCTCGCCGGGCCCCGCCTGGGATGTCGTTTCGGCGGCGCAGGCAACGGCCACACTCCCCGCGACGACAACCGCCGCGACCGCCGAAACCGTCCGGACAACGCGCCGCCGCGTGCGGCCACGTCCGACTACGACCATGTGATTACGCCCTTCGAACAAGTGGTGCGGATACGGGTTCCACTGTGCGAGGCGGGCCCGTCGCCAGGCATCCGTCAGATGACGCTGTCGGCGACGTAATCGGAGCCGACGCGAGTGATTACGTCGTCATCAGCGTCATGCGACGGATGTCGCGACCGGATCCCCGGACGACAGTGAAGTTCTGTTCGTTCCCAACCGAGGAGAATCCGATGAGCACCCTTGCCGTCACGAAACCCGAACGCGCCGCCCTGATTCGGCTGTACCTCGGCCGCGGCGTCCTCGCCGTCGCATGGGCGGCCGTCTTCGCCGCAGCGCACGAAACCCTCGACGCCCTCGCCGTCGGCCTGCTGGTCGCCTACCCGTTGATCGACGCCGTCTCCTCGCTGATCGACTACAAGGCGACCGACGCCGGCCCCGAACGTCGCGTCACCGCCTTCAACGCCACCCTGAGCACGCTGGCCGCCGTCGCGGCCGGGACCGCCGCAGTCACCGGCGGCGTAGCCGCAACCCTCGCCACCTTCGGCGCGTGGGCGGTCCTCTCCGGTGCGGCCCAGGTCGCCGTCGGCCTGTACCGTCGTGGTCCCGAACTCGGCAAACAGTGGCCGATGCTCATCGCCGGTGGCCTGTCGTTCCTGGTCGGCATGTTCTACATCGGCCAATCCCTGGGTGACGCACCGAGTTTGGACGTGCTGTCGGTGTACGCGACGGGCGGTGGCGTGTTCTTCATCGTCCAGGCCGGACTGCTGGCCTGGAAGGGACGCTCGACTTCGCTCGCCGGATGATCGTCCACGACAGCGGCCACACCCTCGCCCACGTATCCGCAGCCGACGCCCCGGATACGTGGGCAGTCGTGCGCACGGGTGCGGGCGGAGAGATCTTGCACCGCCCCGCGGATCATGAGCGCGTTCCGGCGGACCAACGAGCCGCAGTCGTGATGGGATGGACGCTCCTATCTGCGGCTTCTGCGCCGACGCCGAATCACCCGCACGGCCTCCTCGACGCACGCGTCGAGGTACGAGTACACATCGGCGGCGGCATATCGCAACACGAACCAGCCGGCGCCCAACAGCGCGTTCTGCCGCCGCCGATCACGACGGAAGGTCAGCGAATCACTGTGGAATTCACGACCGTCGATCTCGATGATCGTTCGCGACCGTTCATCGACGAGGTCGCCGACGTACTGTCCGATCGGCTGATTCGGCAGCAGATGAAGACCGCGCCGCGCCAGCGCGCGAGCGAACAACCGTTCCGGCTCCGAGGCCGCATCGAATGCGGCGCAACGCAATTGCTCACGCAAATGCGGCGAGCCGTACTGTCCGGTGGTCAGGCCCGACAACGCGGATGCCACCGCGCGGGCATGATTGTCGACCATGCGGCCCGCCTCGGCGTCCGGCAGGATCGGCACACAATCGAGCAACGTGCGAGCCCGGGTGGTCACGGGAAGCCCCCAGACCTCATCGATCGAATCGAGTCGTAATTCGCGGCGGCTCAACCGAAGCCACTCCGGTGTGGCTCGATACCGGCCCCGGGGCACAGTCGCTTCGACCGATTCGGGTTCCGGCAACATATCCCACAGCCACGCCGCGGTGCGATGACTCAACACCGCCTCGGGCAACCAGGCGAGCACGGCCTCACACCTGGTGCGCTGGGTAACCGTCCCGACCGCATAGATCCCCGGCAACACACGCGCATATTGCCCGCGGCGACAGCGAGCGGCAATCGCGGCCGCCGAAACTTCGCGCATCAGTTCCGCCCTGGTTCGAATCACGGATACCGATGATTCCGGGCGGTCGACAGTGCACCCCGAAGCTCACCTGGGCGAACGACAAACCTGTGGATCAGTGCGGGCCTGTGGATGGGTGAACAGATCGTGCAAACCTCCGCACGAATGCGAGAAAACCGCAGAATCAAGGCCGGTTTGCACGAAAAATTCACCACTCCACGCGATACCGGTGGGACCGGACAGTGCCGAGGTGCAGCGGCGCGGGGCTTCGAACCACCGCCTCACGATCACCGCGCATACCAGTGGACTCGCTGCACGAACGAGCCGCTGGTCGTAGCGTGGTAGCCATGGGTGTGGGGACGAAATACGACGACAGCGGCATCCCGCCGAACGACCTCGGCCGCCGCCTCCGCGAAATCCGCGCCTGGCGCGGACTGAGCCTCGAAGCCGCCGCCGGACTAGCCGGAATCTCCTACGGATACCTCGGAAAACTCGAGCGAGGCGAGAAGTCGCTGGAGAACCGTCGCACCCTCGAGGCGATCGCGGCCGCACTACGCGTGGCACCGAGCGAATTCTCACCGGTGCCATGGCAAGCCGAGCACCCGAGCGCCAACGATGCGGCCTATGCCGGACTGGTCGCGATCGAGAACGTGCTCGACATCTACGAACTCGGTGAAGACCCGGACCTGCCGGTGCGGGAGTGGCCAGCTATCAGCGCGGACATCCAGCGGTTGATCGAACTGTCCCAAAGCACAGCCGATTACGCCGCACAGGCTGAGTTGATGCCGCAACTGCTCGGTGAGCTACATGCCGTTTACGTCCGTTCTCCCGCACATCGACACGAAACTCTGATCGGGATGGTCTGGTGCTACGCGGCGGCGATGTGGACGAGCAAGCGTCTCGGCGGTCGCGGCCTGCCTCTCTTGGCGGCCAAAGAAGCACAGTATTGTGCCGAGGCTCTGGAATCGCCTGCGTGGCAGGGATTCACGGCATGGTTGCGCGGAGACGCAACAGGCGGACTGTCGCGGCCGGAACAGTATCGGCGCGCGGTGCGCGTAGCCGACGAATTGCGTCCTCATCTGAACGACGATGATGTGGTGCAGGCGTACGGGATGCTTCACCTGTCCGCGGCCCTGGCAGCAGCGGTGCAGGGCGACCGCGACACCTCCGAAACCCACCTCGGCGAGGCCGATGATGTCGCTCGACGCCTCGATACCGAGGTGGGCTCGTTCGGCCACATGTTCTTCGGCCGCGTGAACGTCGGTATCTGGCATGCCACCATCGGGAACGAATTCGGCGACGGCGCGAAGGTGGTCGAGCAAGCGCACCGAGTGAACGTGGCTGCGGTGCCGAGCGCTTCGAGGCAAGCCGAATTCCACATGGAGATAGGCCGAGCACTACTGACCGATCGACGTCGACGCGACGAGGGAATCGCCACCCTCATCCGAGCGGAACACCTCGCACCCCAACGCGTCCACGCAGACGTCTTCGTGCGGGAGGCGGTAGCCGACCAACTCCGCGCCGCCCGCCGCGATGCCGGCGGCCGCGAACTACGCGGCCTGGCATGGCGGATCGGCATCGCCCCGGACTCCGGCGAGCCCCGCCGCTGACCGAACACGCCGAACCCGCGCGCTAACCCCACACGGCGAGCCCGAGCGCCGAGTCCGCATGCCGACCCCACACGCCAAATCCGAGGCCCAGCCCACACATCAAGTTCGAACGCCGAGCCCGCACGCCGAGAATCACTCACCTGCAAGCACAACACTCTGCGCCACAACGCATCCACGCCCACGTGGTCGTGCGGGTTGGTAGCCGACAACTTCGCACCGCCCGCCGCGATGGCAACGGTCCGGCTTAGGGGCCCGACATGACGGATCGGCATCGCCCTGACTCCGGCGGATCCGCCGCCGGCTTCGCGCGACTTACCCGAGCACCGAATCCGAGCACCCGAGGCCGAACGCTGCCCGTGAGCGCGGGCCTGCGCGCATTCCGCTGTCGCACTTGTCCTTTCAGGACAGAAGGCGCGTGACTCGTCTCATACCTTGAGCTACGGCCCCATCGCCGGGTCCGTAGCCGGCCGAACCCCGGCTCCTCGGCGGTGGGCGCTCTTGCCGACCGAGGGGATGAAGGGGTGCGTTATGAAAGGCTGTGACTGGATCCTGTTGCTGCTCATCGCAGCACTGCTCGGACTGACCTTCGCCCTAGCGCGCCTACCCCTGCGAGGTGAACGCCGCCGCAAGGACTCCCAGCGGTGACGCCCGCCCACCCGATCGCGCTCGGCTGGGTCCATCCCGAATCCACCTCCCCGGACTGGGACACCGCCCAAGTCCGCCGCCTGGCCACCCGCCTCGGCTACCGCCTGGTCTGGCCTCCGGAATCCAGCCGCATCCCCCTGCCCGACCAGGTCCGCGCCACCGGCGCCGAAGCCGTAATCGCCCCGTCCACCCGACATTTCGACTTCCTCACCCTGAACGCGCTGATGACGATCGCCGACGTGGAAACCGTCCACCCCAGGCTCTCCTTCGCCCGCTGGGCCACTCGCCGATAGCCGAAAACCGCTGCTGGACAACCAATTCGACAGCACCTTGGGCGCCCTCACGTGCCTGTCTGAAGGGCCCGCGCCGACGCGCGTCCGTCACGATCTCAGTATCTTCCGGCGCCTCCCTCGGATTCCCAGCGCTGCTCGCGGACATCGGTTTCCGCGTCACCGCTTCGTACGGTCATCGCCATGAGGTCGGCGACGGTCGCGGTGCAGGTCGGGTCGGCGGCCGCGCTCATGGCGGCGCGGGCGAGTTCGGCGTTCGTGCGGGGCGGGACGATCAGCAACGCGATGGCCCGGCCCCCGCTTCCCAGCAAGCCGATCGTATGCGCCGGGCGGTGCCGATAGCCGTCGAGCCGTACTCGATGCTCCGCGGTGTTGAACGCCTTCGGGGCATCGGACCATTCGTCGAGGCAGTAGACCATGCGATGGATCGCGCCGTATCCGGGTTCGAACGTCGCCAGCAGAGCCGGAAGTTCGGCTACGAGATCATCCCCGTACGGCCACCATGCCCCGTCGAGGCCGCGGGATTCGTCGGCGTCGATCGTGTATCGCAGGCGCAGCGGTGGGCGCCGCGGCTGGGTCGAGGTGGATTGCAGCATCATTGTCGATTCTCCGATCTCGGTCGCGGCGCGACCGGTGCGATGGCCGCGAGGCCGGTGAGCAGAATGTCGAGGCCCCGTTCGAGCTCGGTGCCACCGTCGTAGGAGGCCAGGTCCGAGGCGACGCCGCGAAGCCGCGGAAACTCGGCCGGCGGTAGGCGTTGCAACCCGATCCGCAGCAGGTCGGTGGCTTCGCCGGGCTGCTCGATGAGCTCCTGGAACTCATCCAGCAGGTGACCGTAGAGAAATCCGAACAGGGCGCGAGAGATACGCAAGGCGTCCGCACCACTGATTCGGCTCGGGCGAGCAGCTCCAGAATATGTTCCAGCGGCCGGAGACTGCCCAGGGGGCGTAGCCCGAAGGGGGTCACCAGCGGCCTGGTGACCAACACCGGTACCACGTTGGGGTGCGCCACGGCCAAGCGCCGGAAATCACGTGCGACAGCGCGGATTTGGCGCCGCCAGTCGGGATCGTCGGTGTCGACGACCAGTTGGTCGAGCACGACCTCGGTGACGCCGTCGAGGAGTGCCGCTTTGGAGGCGGTGTGGCGGTACAGCACCATCGGATCGCGGTCGAGAGCCTGACCGAGGCGGCGCATCGACAGCCGGCCGGCGCTGTCGCGGTCGACGATCTCGAGGGCGGCGGCCAGGATCGTGGCGCGGGTCATCGGGCGCTCGGAGGGGCCTGCTCGCGGGTCGTTCATCGTTTTCGCCGGCTTTCATCGCCCCATACTTACGCTGTAAGTCTACGCCGTAGACATACGTTGTAGAAGGGCCTAGGCTGGAGTCGACCGACCGCCTTCGGCCGTTCGATGGGGACGCCATCGTCGGCGAAGACGGTCGATGACCCCCTGGACGACGACACGGACTGCGCACCGCGCCCCGGACATATCCGCCAGTGGAACGAAGAGTCAGCGATACAACGCATGTGACCGCGCCGAGGACACATCGTCGACTGATTCGCAGCATCGGCCCACTGCGGCCGAGACAGGAGCGTCGAATGACGCGGCACGACAACAGCATCCGCAGCGCGAAGCGATGATCATCATCCTGCCCCTGCTCGCCGGTGTAGCGATCGGAGCGGTCGTGACGGCCGTCGTCGATCGACGACGCTGCAACGCACATCATTCGGATCGCCGACCGAACCCCACCCGGCGCGAGGATACGGCGATCAGCCGGGATCTGAACGAAAACGCCGGTGGCTCGAGACATATCCGTACCCACCCCAGTTGGCGTGACCGGCTCGAACAACCGCACACCATCGGGCAAACCAACCGATTCGAGGAATCGTCATGATCGTCATCTTCGGACTCGTCATCCTGGTCGCCGCCGTAATCATCGGTGTCGTAGGAGTATTCGCCAACAGCGGCAACGACCACCTCCTGACCGACAACTTCGCGGTATTCGGCTATCACGTCACCGGATCCACCGGCGTGCTGTTCCTCTATGGCATGGTCGTCGGCGCCGTCGCGCTCGCCGGGCTGGGCCTGCTACTCGCCGGCGCCCGCCGCACCGCCCGTCGCGGACGCGCCGCCCGCGACGAACTCCGGTCTACTCGGCCGGGAACACCCGTCTACTACAGCCACACCGGCACAACCAGCGCGACAACCGAACCTGCCGAGGTCCCCGAGGAACGCACCCCCGGCCGCCGGACCTTGGCCCCCCGGCGCGGTATGGGAAGGATGTTCGGACGCCGCCCGGCGGTTCACTGACCACGGCCCGATTCGCAGGCCACGAACCCTATCCACCTGCACCTTCTCGGTGCCCCCGGTCGGACTCGAACCGACACTGTGCGGATTTTAAGTCCGCTGCCTCTGCCAATTGGGCTACGGGGGCGGCTGGGATAGCGTACCTAAGTCGTACGTCCGTCTCGGAATTGTCCGGGGATTTGCTCAGTGCACGCCTTCCATCAGGCGGCTGACCTGCGGGGCTAGGAAGTAAACGATGATTCCCACTGCGATCGCGACCAGGCCGGTGATGCCGAAGTAGGCGACTTCGTGGCTGGTGTCGTAGAACTCGGACAGGACGCCGGACATCGAGGTGCCGATGCCGACGGAGAAGAAGTAAAGCGCCATCATCTGGGCTCGGAAGGCCTCGGGGGCGAGCTGAGTGGTAACCGCGAGGCCGATCGGGGACAGCAGGAGTTCGGAGATGGCGAAGCCGGCCAGGATGACGAAGACGAGCAGCGCGGGAACGGTTGCGTCGTCGAAGCCGGCCAGGGGGACGAACAGGAGGAACGATGCGCCCATCCCCATCACGCCGTAGGCGAACTTTCGGGGGGTGGTCGGGGCTCGGGTGCCCAGGCGGGTCCACATGAGCGCGAACAAGGGCGACAGCACGATGACCCAGATCGGTTCCTCCGAGCCGATCCAGCTCGCCGGCGCGGTCCAGCCGAACAGCGTCCAGTTCATCCGTTCGTCGGAGTAGACGGCCAGCACCGTGAAGATCTGCTGGAACAGCGACCAGAACACGGCGTTGGCGATGAACAACGGTATGAAGGCCCGCACTCGGACTCGTTCCACCGCAACCACTTTCGGACTGGTCAACATCAATCCGAAATAGAGTATCGATACCGCCGCGATCACGCCGGTGGTTACCCACGACAGATTCGACAACCGGACCAGCCCGGTCCACATCGCGAGGGCGACCACCACCGCGACGACCAGCAAGAAGGCGATCACCTTCCCGATCTGGCTGCGCGGCAACGGGTTCGGCACTTCCCGCCCGTGGGTACCCAGATTGCGCCGGAAGATCACGTACTGCGTGAGTCCGAGCGCCATGCCGACCGCCGCCGCCCCGAATCCGTAGTGGAATCCGAGGTGGGTCTGCAGCAGCCCGGTGATCAGCGGACCGACGAACGCGCCCAGATTCACACCGAGATAGAACAGCGTGAAACCGCCGTCGGCCCGCGGGTCGCCCTTCTCGTAGAGCGTGCCCAGCAGTGAGGACGCATTGGCCTTCAACGCGCCGGAGCCGAGCGCGACGAGCACCAGACCCACGCCGACACCGGTCAGTCCGGGCAGCACCGCCAGCGCGATATGTCCGGCCATCACCACGACGCCGCCGTAGAAGACGGTCCGCTCCATCCCGAGCACCCGGTCGGCCAGCCAGCCGCCGAGCACGGTCGACAGATACACCAGCCCGCCGTAGGCGCCGACGATGCCCGTCGCGGTGGATTTCTCCAGCCCCAGCCCACCGTGGTTCACCGAGTAGTACAGGTAGTACCCGAGGATGGTGAGCATGCCGTAGAACGAAAACCGTTCCCACAGCTCCACTCCGAACAAGTTGACCAGCCCGATGGGATGGCCGAATATCGTGCGCGTCTCCGGCGACGCCTGCTCTCCCGGGACGGGTTCCACCCTGCTCATGAGACGCAATTGTCCAGCAACGAGGTACGCCGCTCGGGGGAATCGCCGATCACGCGGGGTGTCGGGGCCGCACCGTCAGACGGTTCCGAGCGCGCCTGAGGACCGGACCAGTGTGGTAGCGCTGCGCGGCCGCCCCTCAGGCGATCGACAGCGCGATACCGTCGAGAATGTCGTGCTCGCTCACGATCAACTCCGCGATCCCCGCCCGGCGTGCCAGTTCGTCGGCCAGCACCTCGGTGATCACCGCACCGCCGCCGATCACGTCGACCCGGCCCGGATGCATGGGACCGAGGGCGGCGCGTTCGTCGTGGTTCATCCCGATCAGGCGGTGGCAGACCTCGCGGAGCTGATCGAATGTGAGCCGGGTCAGATGCACCCGATCCGAATCGTATTCGGGCAGGTCCAGCGCGACGGCGGCGATCGTGGTCATGGTGCCGGCCACGCCGACCCAGGTGCGGGCGCGCTCGACCGGAACCACGCCGAAGGCCTGGGCCAGCTGCTGCGAGGCGAAGAACCGCGCGGACGCGACCTCCTCGCCGGTCGGCGGATTGCCGTGCAGGCAGCGTTCGGTGATCCGCACACAGCCGATATCGGCCGAGTAGGCCTCCTGCACACCGGAGCTGTCCCCGAGCACCACCTCGGTGGATCCGCCACCGAGGTCGACGACTACGAACGGCCCTTCGGCACTGGACAATTCGCCGACCGCGCCCGCGAACGAGAGCCGCGCCTCCTCGTCGCCGGTGATCACCTCGGCCTGGGCGCCGGGCACGACGCGGCCCAGTTCCACCCCGGTCATGGTGAAGAAGTCGTCGCGATTGCGTGCGTCGCGGGTGGCGCTGGTGGCGACCATGCGCACCCGGCTCACCCCGGCGTCGATCATGCGGTCGACATAATCGTGCAGGGCGACGCGAGTGCGTTCGATCGCCTCCGGATTCAGTTCCCCCGTGGCGTCCACGCCCTTGCCGAGCCGCACGATCCGCATCTCACGGTGCACGTCGGTGAGGTGGCCGTCCGCGCCGACGTCGGCGATCAGGAGCCGGATGGAATTGGTGCCGCAGTCGACGGCGGCGACCCGATCACTCATCACTGGCTCCCGCGTCGGCATTCGGTTGGTACTGCTCGTATTTCGGCCAGTCCTGCGGAATCGCGGTGCCGCGCAGTCCGGTATCGGCCGCCAGCGCGACGGCTTCGTCACCGAGCGGGTTCAGCCCCGGCCCCTTGGCCAGCGAATGCGCGATCAGCACGTGCAGGCATTTGACCCGCTCCGGCATCCCGCCACCGCTGAAATCCGTTCCCAGCGACTCGATTTCGTCGCGCTCGGACAGGTAGCTCTCGTGCGCGGCGCGGTAGGCGGCGGCCAGTGCCGGGTCGGCGGCCAGGCGCTCGGTCATGCCACGCATCAGTCCGGCGGCTTCCTGCCGGCTCGCCTCGGCGGTCAAGCGCGGATCGGTGAGGTAGTAGAGCGTGGGGAACGGCGTGCCGTCGGGCAGCCGCGGCGCGGTCTTCACGACCGCCGGTTGACCGTCGGGTGTGCGATAGGCGATCGCGAGCACTCCGCGCGGCTCCCGGCCGAGTTGACGGGCCACGATCTCGAGATCCGCCGCGGCGGGCGCACCCCGCTCGGCACGCGCCTCGCCGGACGAGGGCTCGGGCGTAGCGGGGTCGGTCAACGGTGTTCTCCTTCGGGCGGGGGTGGTGGCGGCGGGGGTGGCGGCGGGGGCGGCGCCTCGGTGGTGGACTGCGGCTCGGACATACTGCGCCACAGCTGGGTGTACCAAGGATCGGGACGGCGGGCCTGACTCGTCGGCACCGGCACCGCGGGCTGCTCGATACCGGGCACCTGCACGATATAGGCGGTGTCGCCGGGCATCACCAGCCGCAGCCGGTCGCGCGCCTCGGAGCGGATGTAGGCGGGATCTTCCTGTTGGGCGCGGCGGTCGCGCAACCGCGTCAGATCGTTTTCCAGATCACGGCGCTGTTCGGCCAATTGCACCGATTCCGAACGCTGACTGAAATAGGTGCGCATCGGCACGGCGAGCGTCAACGCGAGCGCGCACAACACCGCGGCCAGGATGACCGCGCGCCCGGTGGACAAGCCCAGAATCCGGTGATCGTGGCGATCCTCGGACTTCTTCGACTTCGCGCGTGTGGTGCGCGGTTCGGATCTCGTGCCGGCCGGACGACGTTGCGCGGCCCGTTTGCCGGCGGACGTGCGCGCGGAGCCGTTCGCGGCCCGCTCGGGTCTGGGCGACCGCGTCGAGCGGCGGTCACCGCGTCCTGCCGGACTGGTGCCGCGCGCCCGTCGCTCCGTCATCCCCACACCTCGAAATCGCCTGCCTCCGCAGCGGTGCTGCGAATCCGTGCCGCAGCGGTGCTGCGAATCTGTGCCGCAGCGGTGCTGCGAATCCGTGCCGCAGCGGCGCTGCGAATCCGTGCCGCAGCGGCGCTGCGATTCGACCGCACCGCGCAACGGCTTCGCGCGGTGACCGGCCGCGGTATCGACCGGCCCCGCACGCCACACCCGTTGTCGAGGCTACTACCCCTCGAAGACGAACCGGGGGAATGCGACGTCACCGGCGTAGCGAGCCGAATCGCCGAGCGCGTCCTCGATGCGCAGCAGCTGGTTGTACTTGGCGACGCGTTCGCTGCGGGCGGGGGCGCCGGTCTTGATCTGACCGCTGCCGACCGCGACCGCCAGATCGGCGATGGTGGTGTCCTCGGTCTCGCCCGAGCGGTGGCTCATCATGGTCTTGTAGCCGTTGCGGTGGGCCAGTTCGACCGCGTCCAGCGTCTCGGTGAGGGTGCCGATCTGGTTGACCTTCACCAGCAGCGCGTTGGCGGCGCCCTTGGCGATGCCGTCCTCGAGCCGCTCCGGGTTGGTGACGAACAGGTCGTCGCCGACCAGCTGGATCTTGTCACCGATCAGATCGGTCAGCGCGACCCAGCCGTCCCAGTCGTCCTCCGACAGCGGGTCCTCGATCGAGACCAGCGGGTACGCGCCCAGCAGGTCGTTGTAGAACTCGGCCATCTGCTCGGCGGTGCGCTCGGCACCCTCGAACTTGTAGCCCGTTCCGGCGGTGTAGAACTCGGTCGCGGCGACGTCGAGAGCCAGCGCGACATCGCTGCCCAGGTTGTAGCCGGCCTTGCCGATCGCCGACGCGATCAGGTCCAGCGCCTCGCGGGTGCCGCCGGCCAGATCCGGGGCGAAACCGCCCTCGTCACCGAGACCGGTGGACAGGCCCTTGGTCTTCAGCTCGGCCTTGAGGGCGTGGTAGACCTCCGCACCCCAGCGCAGCGCCTCGCGGAAGGTCGGCGCGCCGATCGGGGCGATCATGAATTCCTGCACGTCGACACTGGTGTCGGCGTGGGCGCCACCGTTGAGGATGTTCATCATCGGCACCGGCAGCACATGCGCGTTCGGGCCGCCCAGGTAGCGGAACAGCTCCAACCCCGAGGACTCGGCAGCCGAGCGGGCCACCGCCAGCGACACACCCAGCAGCGCGTTGGCGCCGAGGCGGGACTTGTCCGGGGTGCCGTCCAGATCCAGCAGCACCTGGTCGACGGTGCGCTGCTCGACCGCGTCCAGGCCGATCACGGCCGGTGCGATCTCGTCCAGCACGCCCTCGACAGCTTTGCGGACACCCTTGCCGCCGTAGCGGTCGCCGCCGTCGCGCAGCTCCACGGCCTCGTGCTCGCCGGTGGAGGCGCCGGACGGCACCGCCGCGCGGGTCAGTGTGCCGTCGTCGAGAGCGATCTCGACCTCGACGGTGGGGTTACCGCGCGAATCCAGGATCTCGCGAGCTCCGACCTGTTCGATGATGGCCACGAAACGACACTCCTTCGGCTGCTGGCGATCAATTCAGGGCCCTGCCCACCGCCGTCCATGAGCAGGTCGCACGGCGGGCCCGTGCGTCTGCGAGCCTAATGGGTGCGGTCCGGATCGCACGACACAGGTGGGCGCGCGGTCGCGGTCGTTCGCGCGCGCAACGAATTGCGGCGGCGCCGAAGCATGTGCGTGGCAGCGGGGTGGGTCTCAGGCGCGGCGGCCGACGCTGTACGCCGCCGCCTTCGTCCGCACGGTCGCCATATAGGTGGTGGACTGGTTGTAGGTCAGCACCGCCTTCTGCCACCCCTCGGGGGTGCGCAGATCGCCCCCGCTGGCGCACAGGTAGCGCGCGGCGGTCAGCGAGGCGTCGTCGATGCTGTCCGGATCCGCGCGGCCGTCCCCGTTGGCATCCACACCCCAGTGCTGCCAGGTTTCGGGCAGGAATTGGAACGGCCCCTCGGCGCGCACGTAGACCGGAGCGCCGGCGCGGGCGGTGGCCGCGTCGTCGAGAATCCTTGCGACACCGGGTGATCCGTCCAAGGGGATGCCGCGGATGGGCGGGCGGACCTCACCGTCGGCATCCAGGTCGGAACCGCCGTGGCGGCCGTGCTTGCTCTCCACCCGCGCGATGCCCGCGATCGTGGTCCAGCCGATGCCGCAGTCGGGACGCGATCGGTCCATGACCTCGGCCGCGTATCCGTAGGCCTCGAGCGCGACCGTGGGGATGCCGAGCGCGTCCGACTGCCCTTCTGCCCAGCCACGCAACTGTTCGGCACTACGGCCGGGCGCATCGAGGTCGATCAGCGGAACCGGGCTGCCCGCGCCGGGCGGGAAACCGTCCGGAATCGGGGGCAGGTTATCGGTTCCCGCACATCCGGACAGCAGTGCGACCGCCGCGGCAGCGGCGAACGCGAGGGGCCGGAATCCGGGGATGGTCGAACGCACCTCTCCATCATCCAGATTCGCGCGCGGATGGCACGCATCGTGACGGTGCGCTCCATCCGACTCCGCATACGATCAGCTACCTTTCCCGGCAACCGTTCGATACCGAAACGCTATGTCCAATGGCGCACTTTAGGTAAGCCTTGCTTAAGATCAACGGAGCGACTAACTTCGCAGTCCGAGTCTTCACCACCTGCTTCATCCCCATTGCGAGGAAGGGAACTCCTGGTGAAAAACGTTCTCCGCGAACGTAAGACACCCCAGCACGAAGAAACCGAACCGATCGACCGCCGTACGCTTCCACCCGAGGCCGCGGCGGCCGTGTTCTGTTCGGCCGAAGAGATCGCGATCACACTCGACCGCACATCCGGCGGTTCCGTACCGGTCCGGCGCACCCTCTCCGATCCGGCCCTGATCCGGCTCGTCGACGCCTATGCCGCCGACCTTCCGGCGGCGGTGCGGACCGCGTTGCGACCGCCCGACACCGCCGCCGGCGCGACGATCATCGGCCGCCTGCCGGTGCGCGACGACGAACTCGGCCCGACACCGCCCGATTGGACCCATGCCGCCGAACCGGCGTGTCCGGCATCGTTTCGCCTGGATATCGCCCTGTTACTGCTCGCCCGCTGCGCGGGCGAACCGTTCGGCTGGCAAGGCCAGCAGGGCGGGCGGCTGGTCAACAACATCCTGCCCACGCCCGGCCACGAACACGAACAGTCCGGCGCCAGCAGCACCACCCTGCTGAGCCCGCACACCGAGGACGCCTTCCATCCCGAACGCGCGCATCTGCTGCTGCTCGGCTGTCTGCGCAATCCCGATCGGGTGGGCACCACGGTGTCCTCGGTCCGCCGGGTGAACCTGGACGCGGACCGGCGGCGGTTGCTCGCCGAACCGACGGTGCCGATCCTGCCCGACATCTCCTACGGCGAGGATTTCAGCGGGCATCGCCCCGCTCCCGTGGCCACCGTCGCCACCGGTGACGGTGGGCCGACCCTGCGCTACGACCCCGCCTACACCCCGCTCGACGAGGCCGCCCCCGAATACCGTTGCGCCTACGCCCATCTGGGTGCGGAATTGGAACGAGTCTGTCACCGTGCGGTGTTGGAGCCCGGCGAGTTGCTGCTGATGGACAATGATGTCGTCGTGCACGGCCGGGTTCCGTTCACGCCCCGTTACGACGGGACCGACCGCTGGCTCAAACGGGTCAACATCCGGCTGGCACGCCGCCGCGCACCGGCCGAAACCGGCGAAAGCGGATACGGGCAGCGGACGGTGCGGCCGTTTGCGCCCGATTCCGTTGTGGCACCGATGATTTCGCACCGATGAACCTACCAGTGAACCGAGGAACGCAGTGAGCAGCCGCCCCACCCCCTTGCGCGTACTCAGCCGCAGCGATCTCGCCGATGTCCCGATCGCCCCCAACGAGGTGGTGCGCGCCGTCGAGGACGCCTATCTGGCCCTGGCGCAGGGTGATTCGGACAACCCCCGCAAGCTCAGTGTGGCGCATCCGGACGGCTGGTCGGTGGCGTACGCGATGCTGGGGCGCGACGGGCGCCGCCGGGTGGTGGCGATGAAGACCTCGTACAAATTCGATCCGAGCCACGACCGCAGCACCAAGCGCTACTACACCACCATCACCCTCTACGACGACGCCACGGGCACCCCGATCGCCATGATGGACTGCGCGCGGGTGGGTGCACTGCGCACGCCGGCGGTGTCGGCGCTGCTGGTGCGTGAGACGGTGCGGCCGGGCGCGCGCAGCGTGCTGCTGATCGGCACCGGTACCCAGGGCCGAAACGCGTTGCCGCACTTGCTCGCCGCGAACCCGCAGTTGAACCGGCTGATGGTGTACGGCACCCATCCCGAGGGCCTGGAAGCGGTGGGCACTCACTTGCGCGCGCACGCTCCGCACCTGGATCTGGACGTGGTCGACGATCCGCGGGCCGCGGCGGCGACGGCCGATGTGGTGCTCGCGACCGCCGGACCCGGCACACAGGTCGCCCTCGAATCCGATGATCTGGCACCGGGTTCGGTGGCGGTGCTGGTCGGTTACGGACTGGCCCCCTCGACGCTCACCGGCGCCGATCGCGTGGTCGCCACCAGCGCCGAGCAGATGGCGCTGACCGGCACCGATATGGCGGGACCGGACGGGCGGCTGCGCTCGGTCGACGCCGAACTGCCGGCGATTCTGGGCCGCCGCGCGACCGCGCGCACCAGCGCCGAGGAACGGCTGTTCGTCTACAACAGCGGCCTGGTCCTCACCGATATCGCCGTCGCGCACGCGCTGGCCGAACGCGCTATCGCCGAGGGCCGGGGCACGGAGGTGCCGCTGTGGGACTGACCGGGGCGCACTTTCCCGGCGCCGCGCGCTCCCGGCCGACCGCGAACCGGACGACGATCCGGCCGCCCGCGACACCGAGCGCGGGCCGGCGCGTGGCACCGCGTGCGGGCCGGTCGGAGACGACGCTGTGACCGCGAGCCGGACTACGCGAGCGCCCGACGATGCGCCGAATTCCGCCTCGATCACGGCGCCTCCCCTCCCGGCACACCGGGACGAATGGGAGCGCCGCCTGCTCGCCGATACCCATCTGCTCGACGACATCGCCTACGCGGTCGGCGGCCCGTTCCACCTGCTGTACCCGGAGCGAGTGGGCGTGAATATCGACGGCTTCCGTGACCAGTTCCGCCGCCACGGCGTCGACGGCGCGATCTACTACGGCAAGAAGGCCAACAAGTCCGCAGCCGTGGTGCGGGTCTGCGCCGAACACGGCGCCGGCGCCGATGTCGCCAGCGTCGGCGAGCTGAGTTCGGCTCTGGCGCACGGTATCCGGGGCCACGATCTGGTGGTGACCGGTCCGGCCAAATCCGATGAACTGCTGTGGCTGGCCACCCGGCACGGCGCCCTGATCGCCATCGACGAACCGGGCGAACTCGACCGGCTCGCCGGCCTCGGCGCCACCGCCCGCGTGCTGCTGCGGGTACTCCCGCCGGAATCGACCAGCCGATTCGGCATGACCGACATCGAGCTCGACACGGTCCTGCACCGCACCGATCCGGCGCCGATCAAGGTGGAGGGCTTCAGCTTCCACCTGTCCGGCTACGACCCGATCGCCCGCTCGGAACTCGCGGCGGCGCTGGTCGACCGGTGCCTGCACGCCCGCGCCCTCGGACATCCAGTCACCACCCTCTCCATCGGCGGCGGATTCGGCGTGGACTATCTGCCGGATACCGCCTGGCGCGCCTTCACCGAGGGCCACGGTCCGCACTGGTTCCACGCGGACAAGACCTTCGATTCGTACTATCCCTACCACCAGCGTCCCGCCGGACCGGCCGCGCTGGCCGCCGTCCTCGACCACGACGACCTGGCGAAAGTCGTACGCGCCCAAGCCATCCGGCTCGCGATCGAACCCGGGCGCGCGCTGCTGGACCGCGCCGGAAGCACGGTGTTCCGCGTGCAAGGCGTGAAAACTCGCACGGCACAGTCACTTCCCTACCAGCTGCTCACCGTCGACGGCACCAGCCTGAGCCTGTCCGAGCAGTGGTTCGACAGTGAATACCTGCCCGATCCGCTGCTGTGGCCGACGCGACCGGGTGCGATGACCCCGGCCTGTGTCGGCGCGGCGACCTGCCTGGAATCGGACATGCTGAGCTGGCGGCGCATTCCACTGCCGCGTCCGGCGGTCGTCAACGATCTGCTCGTCTATCCGAATACCGCCGGATATCAGATGGATTCGAACGAATCGTCGTTCCACGATCTCCCCCTCCCGCCGAAGGTGCTGCTGTCGAGCAGCCCGGACGCGGATCCGGCGCGGCCACCGCGGCTGCGCTGGACGCTCGAACGCTGACTCCCCTTCCCATCACACTCTCGAGGAGACTCGCATGCCGATCGTCACCCGCGTGACGGACCTGATCGGAAACACTCCCCTGTTCGAGCTGGCCGTCACCGAGGGCGGCACCCGGCTACTACTCAAACTCGAACAGTTCAATCCGACCGGCGCGGCGAAGATCCGGATGGCCCGCGAAATGGTGCTCGATGCCGAACGCCGAGGTTTGCTGAGAGATGGCGGGCATATTATCGAGTCC
Organism: Nocardia aobensis NBRC 100429; assembly: GCF_000308375.1. GTDB lineage: Bacteria > Actinomycetota > Actinomycetes > Mycobacteriales > Mycobacteriaceae > Nocardia > Nocardia aobensis. Next base: position 50,686 of record NZ_BAFQ01000162.1, read on the forward strand.
ACATCCGGGAATACCGGACTGGGACTGGCGGTGGTCGCGGCCGAACGCGGCTATCGATTCACCGCGGTCGTGGACCACCACGCCTGTAAGGACAAACTGCGCGCGATGCGAGCCATGGGTGCCGACCTCGTCTACGTCGCCGCCGAGGGCGACGACAGCCTGGCCACGTCCGCCCGGGAGGACCTGGCCGAGGCGATGGCGGCCGCGCGGCCGGACGCCTACTTCACCGAACAGCACAACAACGAGGCCAATCCGGTCGGCTACTACGCGGTCGCGGAGGAGTTGCTGGCCGATCTCGGTCATGTCGACATCCTGCTCTCCGCGGTCGGCACCGGCGGATCGCTGTTCGGCACAGCGCGGCGGCTGCGCGATCTGGGCCATCCCGCGCGGGTGATCGGCGTGGAACCGGTCGGGTCGATCGCGTTCGGCGGCCCCGGCGGACCGTACTGGCAGTCGGGCACCGGCACCCCGCCCGGCGCGACCGTCGGTACGGCCGTGGACTACTCACTGCTGGACGAGGGAGTCACCGTCTCGGATGTGGACGCCTTCGCCACCGCCCGCGCGGTCGCGCAGCGTTCCGGTCTGATGATCGGCGGGTCGGCGGGCGGGTCGGTGTACGTGGCGCTGCAACGGCTCGAGGAATTCGAACCGGGCTCGACGATCGTCACCATCGTCTGCGACGGCGGGGAGAAATATCTCGACACGGTCTTCGACGACGAATGGATGAGCGACCGCGATCTGCTCGACCGCACCGCCGAGCACGCGGTCACCGACCTGCTGGAGCGCCACGCACCCGCAGCCCCGACGGTGTCCGAGACACGAAATCTGGTGGGGGCCCGATGAATCCGGCCGCCACGGAGGCTCGGGCATGACCGCCGCCGCACCCCGCGGCGACGGGCGCCGGCTGACGGCGCTCGCGACGCCCATCGCGCTGACCCAACTGGCACAGGTCGCGATCTCCACCACCAATATCGCGCTGATGGGCAGTCTCGGCGTCGACCAGGTGGCGGCCGGCGGGCTGGCGCTGGTGCTGTTCAACCAGATCCGCACCATGTGCGTCGGATTGATCACCGCCAGCGGCAATCAGGTGGCAACCGTGGTGAGCCGGGCCGAGAAGCAGCGTCGCGACCCCGAACACGAGATCCGCGATGTGGTCCGATCGAGCTTCCTCATCGCCACGGCCGCGGGGGTGCTCGGCGGTCTGATCCTGGTCGGCCTGGGCTGGTCGCTGCAATGGCTCGGCCAGGACGCCACGGTGCTGGCCGAAGCGCGGCCGATGATGGTGGCGCTCGCCCCGGGTCTGCTGCCCTGCCTGTGGTTCCAGGTGCTACGGCAATACACCGTCGGCATGCAACGGCCACAGGCGCTGCTGGTGGTGACGCTCGGCTCGGTGGCCGTGAACGCGGTGGTCGCGCTGGCACTGATCCACGGCTGGGCCGGACTGCCCGCCCTGGGCCTGACCGGGGTCGGCGTGGCGTCCTCGGTCGTCTTCCTCGTCACCTTCGCGGTGTTCTGGGTGATGGTGCGTCGCGACGCGGCGCTGGGACCGACGCTGCCGGTGCGGATGTGGCCGGTACGCCGGCGAACGGTCACCGCGGAGCTACGGCTCGGCGCGCCGATCGCGCTCACCTACGGCTCCGAGGCCGGCATGTTCTCGGTGCTGGCCCTGGCGATGGGCACACTCGGCCCGGCGGCGCTGGCCGCGCACAACGTGGTGTATCAGCTCGTCTACATCGTGTTCCAGGTGGCGGTGGGGCTCTCGCACGGGGTCTCGATCCTGGTGAGCCGGGCCGCGGCCCGCGAGGAGTTCCGCCGCGCCCAGAACCTGGCCTGGCTGGCGTTGCGGCAGGCGGCCGTGGTGGGTGCGGTCGTCGGCGTGCTGTACGTCGCGGCGCCCGATCTGGTGCTGCGTCCGTTCCTCGCCGGTCGCGACGGCGCCACCGTCGAGCTCGCGCACAGCCTGCTGCTGATCGCCGTCGTCCTGCAGTTCTTCGATGCCGCGCAGAACATCGGCAACGGGCTGCTGCGGGGGCTCGAGGACACCCGGGCCGGTTTCCGGTTGTCGCTGGTGGGTTATTGGATCGTCGGTCTGCCGACCGCCTTGCTGCTCGCCTTCCCGCTGGGACTGGAGGCGAGCGGTGTCTGGTGGGGTCTGACCGCGGGCCTGGCCGCGACGGCCGCGCTGATGTTGCGGCGTTATTTCTCGCTGCTGCACCACCGACGGGCCGCCGAACCCCGCCAATTGGCCGACAGCCTCAACTGAACCGTCCGCATCCCTACCACCAGCGGAGTTCACATCGGCGGCTCGCACCCCAGCATGTAAGCGGCACAACGGTTTACACTGGGGTGCCAGTCGCGGCCGACGCCGCCGCGTGAGCCGACCGTGAGGTGACGAGATGGTAGCCGGTGCCGGAGAACGTCAACAGCCCGCGACCGAGCATCCCGAACTGGACGTCCTGCCGACCTGGCCGCTGGACACCATCGCCGTCCTGGTGACCACCGATCCGTCGCCGCACGCGATACCCGTGAGCTGGCCGGTGCGTGCCGACGATCGGCGAATCCTGTTGAGCCTCAAGTTCGATCGCGGTTCGCTGGCGCGGCTGCGCAAACGTCCCGATGTCGCGCTGCTGATCCTCGGTGGCGGCAATGTGGCACTGTGCGCCCGCGGTCGCGCGCGCGTCATCGCCGATCCGATGCCCGGCGCGGAGGACTACGTGGCCGTCGCCATCGATGTCGAGGTGATCGACGACCACCGCCAGGGCGCGTTCGAGGTCGAAGCGGGCATTCAGCGCACGGTCCTCGACGAACCGGAACTCGAATACCTCCGCTCGCGTGTCGCCACCCTGCAGGAGATGGTCGACGCGAAGAATTGACGCCCATGATCGCCGCCTTCTCGGTCACCCCGCTCGGCACCGGCGCCGATGTGGGACGCGCCGTCGCCGAAGCCGTCCGCATCGTCCGCGCCAGCGGGCTGCCGAACGAAACCAACGCCATGTTCACCACACTCGAGGGCGAATGGGACGAGGTGATGGGGGTGATCAAACAGGCCTCCGACGCCGTCCTCGCGGTCGCGCCGCGCTGCAGCCTGGTGATCAAGGCCGATATCCGTCCCGGCGTCACCGGCGCCCTGACGTCGAAGGTCGAGACCGTCGAACGCTATCTCGCGGAAGGGTCCTGACGACCCGGCACGGGCGAGCCGACCGGGCGCGATCTCACGGGCGGCGCTGCCGGTCCCCCGACGAGTCGGCGAAGGTTTCCCAGTGGGCGCGCCACTCGTCGGGACCCAGCGGTCCGCGTACGCCGCGGGTCCGCTCGGCCGCGTCCTCGGCGGCCCGGATTCGCGCCGCGAAGTCGAGCGTGGCCTTGCGGAGCCGTTCCTCGGCACTTTCTGGTCCGCCCAGGTGAACCACCCGAAGCTCGTCCGGAACCAGATCCTCGGGTAACCCGGCCTTCGCGCTGCGGGAGCGAATCTTCTCCGCCAGCGCCAGCGCGGGTTGCGCCATCGCGATCCCGTCCAGGCAGGAGCGGCGCGCCTTCTCGGTGAGTTTGCGTTCCTCCCAGGCTCGTTCCTGCGCGGCGACCTTCGCGGCCACATCCGCTCCGGCGTCCACCGCCGGATCGGACAGATGCGGACTGCGGTGCACCAGTTTCGCGACCAGCGCGGCGGCCACCTCGTCGACGGTGAATTCGCCCGCCGCCTCGGCGATCCGGGAATGGAACAGCACCTGTAACAGCAGGTCGCCGAGTTCCTCCTTGATCGTCTCCGCATCGCCGTGCTGAATGGCGTCGAGGAGTTCGTAGGTCTCCTCCAGCAGATACGGCCGCAGCGAATCGTGGGTCTGGGTGACCTCCCAGCCACCGAAATTCCACAGCCGGTCCATGACCTCGACGGCCTCGGTCAGACCGTGCGCGACCCGTGCGGAATCAGCCGCGGCGTCGTCGGATCCACTCGGCGGGCGCTCGCCCCCGACCTCGCTCACCCGACCGCGACCTCCGCGCGCACCGCGAGATCGACCATGCCCTTCGGCTTCCCGTCGAGCGCCAGCAGCAGATCGGCGACGAACTGCAACAACTGCACATCGCGCACCCGCGCCGCGCCCACGCTGTCCTCCACGCGAGGCAAAGGCAGCTGCACGATGCCGGTGGTGGGCCGATAGCTCGCACTCGGATACAGCCGCTTGAGCCGCATCTGCTTCGAATCGGGCAGTTGCAGCGGCGACACCTTCAGTGTGGTGCCCGTGACGCCGACCTCCTGGATGCCGTACTCGCGGCACAGCAGTCGCAACTTCGCGACCGACACCAATCGGCCGACCTCCACCGGCAGCGGGCCGTACCGGTCGACGAGCTCCTCCACCACGGCGGCGAGCGCCGAATCATCCTGTGCCGCAGCCAGTTTGCGGTACGCCTCCAGCCGCAGCCGGTCGCTGGCGATGTAGTCGGGCGGAATGTGCGCATCCACCGGCAGGTCGATCCGCACCTCCTTGACCTCTTCCTCGGTCGTGATCGGGCGGCCGTCGGCGGCGGCGCGATAGGCCTCCACCGCCTCACCGACCAGTCGCACATACAGATCGAAACCGACGCCGGCGACATGGCCGGACTGTTCGGCGCCGAGAACGTTTCCGGCGCCACGGATTTCGAGGTCCTTCATCGCCACGGCCATACCCGCGCCGAGATCGGAGTTCTGCGAGATGGTGGCCAGGCGGTCGTAGGCCGTTTCGGTGAGCGGCTTCTCGGCCGGATACAGGAAGTAGGCGTATCCGCGTTCCCGGCTGCGCCCGACCCGGCCGCGCAGCTGGTGCAGCTGCGAAAGGCCCAGGGTGTCGGCCCGTTCGACGATCAGCGTATTGGCGTTGGAGATGTCCAGGCCGGTTTCGATGATCGTGGTGCACACCAGCACGTCGAATTCGCGCTCCCAGAAGCCCTGCACGGTCTTCTCCAGCGTGTCCTCGTTCATCTGGCCGTGCGCCACCGCGACCCGCGCCTCGGGCACCAGATCGCGAATTCGCTGGGCGGCTTTGTCGATCGAGGACACGCGGTTGTGCACGTAGAAGACCTGGCCGTCGCGCAGTAATTCGCGGCGCACGGCCGCGGCGACCTGTTTGTCGTTGTAGCCGCCGACATAGGTCAGGACCGGGTGGCGCTCCTCCGGCGGGGTGAGGATGGTCGACATCTCACGGATTCCGGCCAGGCTCATCTCCAGGGTGCGCGGAATCGGGGTGGCCGACATGGTCAGCACGTCGACGTGGGTGCGCAGCGCCTTGATGTGTTCCTTGTGCTCGACGCCGAACCGCTGTTCCTCGTCGATGATCACGAGGCCGAGTTCCTTCCACCGCAGACCGGTCTGCAGCAGCCGGTGCGTACCGACCACGATGTCGACCTCACCGGTGGCCATACCGTCGATCACCTCGCGCGATTCGGCCGGATCGGTGAAGCGCGACAGGCCCTTCACCGTGACCGGGAATCCGGCGACGCGTTCGGTGAAGGTCTGCAGATGTTGCTGTGCCAGCAGCGTAGTCGGCACCAGCACCGCGACCTGCTTACCGTCCTGAACCGCCTTGAACGCCGCCCGCACCGCGATCTCGGTCTTGCCGTAACCGACGTCGCCGCAGATCACCCGGTCCATCGGCACCGGGCGTTCCATATCGGCCTTCACCTCGGCGATGGCGGTGAGCTGATCGTGGGTCTCGGTGAACGCGAACGCGTCCTCCATCTCCTGCTGCCACGGCGTATCGGAGGCGAACGCGTGGCCGGGCGCGGCCTGGCGCGCGGCGTACAACTGCACGAGTTCGGTGGCGATCTCGCGAACGGCCTTGCGCGCCTTGCGTTTCGTATTCGCCCAGTCGGATCCGCCGAGTTTGGACAGACTCGGCATCTCCCCGCCCACGTAGCGGGAGAGCTGGTCGAGCGAGTCCATCGGGACGTACAACCGGTCGCCGGGCTGACCGCGCTTACTGGGCGCGTACTCGATGACCAGGTATTCGCGTCGCGCACCACCGACGGTGCGTTCGATCATCTCGACGAACCGGCCGATGCCGTGCTGATCGTGCACGACCATATCGCCGGAACTCAACGCCAGCGGATCGACCTGATTGCGCCGGCGAGCGGGAAGTTTCTTGCCCTCACCGGGCGCGGTGACGCGGTTGCCGGTCAGATCGGATTCGGCGATGACGACCAGTTTCGCGTCGTCGAACACGATGCCGTCGTGTAGTGAACCGCACAGCACACCGACCAGCCCACGCACCGGTTCGGCGCCCGGCTCGAGCGCCGCGGCCGGAACCTCGGCATCCGCTAGCCGCTCCTGAATACGTTGTGCCGTACCGTGTCCCGCGACCACGATGACCGCGCGTCCACCGGTGGTGACGTGTGCGCGCAACGAGGCGAAGACGGTCGCGACCAACTCCTCCGAGCCGCGGGCCGCCGGCGCCGACAGCACGGGCAGCACGACCTCCGCGGGATCGTCGGCGGCCAGCGGGCTCAGCGTCCACCACGGCAACCCGCGCGCCTCGGCATCGGACCGCACGACATCCAACCCGCGATACGCCGAGGACGCCAGATCCAGCCCGTGCGCGCCCAAGGGGGCCGCCCCGCCGAAGGATGCTGCCGTCCACGACGCCTCGAGGAATTCCTGTCCGGTGCGGACCAGATCGGCCGCGCGGGTGCGGATCTTCTCCGGATCGCACAGCAGCACATGCGATTGCGTCGGCACCACATCGGTGAGCAACTGCAGCTCACCCGGGCGCAGCACCGGCAGCAGCGCCTCCATCCCCTCCACCGGAATGCCCTGCGCCAGCTTCTCCAGCATCTCGACCAGCGCCGCATCGGCCGGATTGTCCGCGGCCACCTTCGCCGCCGATTCGCGCAGGTCCTCGGTCAGCAGCAGCTCCCGGCAGGGCTGCGCCACCACGAGATCCACCTCGACCTCGGTGAGCGAACGCTGATCGGCGACGGAGAACGCGCGCAGTTCACTGATCTCGTCGCCCCAGAATTCCACGCGCACCGGATGATCGGCGGTGGGCGGAAAGATGTCGAGAATGCCGCCGCGCACCGCGAATTCGCCGCGCTTGCCGACCATATCGGCGCGCTCGTAGGCGAATTCGACCAGCCGCGTGGTCAATTCGTCGAAATCGAATTCGGCACCGACGCGCAGCACGATGGGTTCGATCTCACCCAGTCCCGGGGCCATCGGCTGCATCAGCGACCGGACCGTGGTCACCACCACCTGCAGCGGTTCCGGATGACCCGGATCCTCCGGATGCGCCAGCCGCCGCAGCACCTGCAACCGGCGGCCCACGGTGTCGGCACTGGGCGACAGCCGCTCGTGCGGCAGCGTCTCCCAGGACGGGAACAGCGCGACCCGATCGCCGATGATCTCGCTCAACTCGACGGTCAGATCGTCGGCCTCGCGCCCGGTGGCGGTCACCACCACCAGCGGCCGCGCCGCCGCGACGGTCGCCGCCACGAACGGCCGGATCGCCGACGGCGCGACCAGGTGCACCGAGGAGCGCCCGATCAGTTCCCGAACCTGGCTCAGCGCGGCATCGGCACCGGCCACCTCGGCCAGTCCCGCAAGAGGTGGGCGATGGCTCGGCATGAAAGAAACTCCCGCTGCACAGATCGGCGATTCAGAGCGACCAATCGAGTCTATGTTTTCGGCCTCCGCTCCGCTCCGGCGGGGTTCTCGGCCCTTAAGCCTCGATTTTTCCTCCTCCGCTCAGTCGCTGCGCTCCCTCGCTCCGTCAGTCCGAAATCGAGGCGGCCGAGAACCCACCGAGGCGTACATCTCGCAGACGCGCGCGGTGGCGTTCACAGGTACCGCTCGTCCGGCCATGCGACCGGTTACGGCACGTACCTGCGCAACCGCCGCGCGGCGAACTCCCGGAAATAGGCCACCTTCTCGTCCGGCACGATCGAGGGCAGCAGGAAATACCACATGCGTTCCATGCGCACCGCCATCTGGTCGATGGATTCGGTGCCGACGGCGGTGATGTGGACTCCGGAGGTCATCTCCTGCAGGAGAAGACCGATGGTTTCGGGGTCGAGGTCGGGTTTGAGGTCGCCCTGCGCGATGGCCCGCTCGGCGAGCAGGATCTGGGTTTCGCCCCAGGTCTTGGTGATGTTCTCGCCCGAGGCGCCGCGGTAGTCGCCGATCTGGTGGGTGAGTTTGAGCATCGCGCCGACCATCGGATCGTTCATGGTCAGGTCGGCGACGACGTAGGTGATGCCGATGGCGGCTTCGAGTGCGGGTACGCGCGGGTCGAAGAAGCCCTGACAGGCGCCGCGCAGTCGTTCGTTGCCCTGGTCGACCACAGCGCGCGCCAGTTCTTCCTTGGATCCGAAGTGGAAGTACAGTGCGCCCTTGGTGACGTTGGATTGCGAGATGATCTCGCTGAGGCTCGCATTCGCGTAACCGAGTCGCAGAAAGACGTCGGCCGCGCCTGCCAGCACCGAATCGCGGGTGATTTCCGCACGCGCTTGCCTAGCCATCAGATCCGCCTGTCCTCAAACCAGCCATCCTGAAGTAGACCGATATCCCGAAGTTGACCGACATCACAGCTCGAACAGCACTTGAAGGATGGGTGAACCGTACCATCCGACCGGCCGTCGCCAGCGGAATCGAGCATTAAGACCAGCCTCCTTCGCAAACAATGGGCTAACCGTCCAGTTCGGCCCCCTATCACCCCCGGGCGGCGCCACCGCCGGTCAGCCGGATGTCGTGCTCGGCCATTCGGAGCCGAGCTGCGGATCGGCCTCGAGGTGGGTGAGTCCGTTCCAGCACAGGTTGACCAGATGCGCGGCGACCACCTCCTTGGACGGCTGCCGTTCGTCGAGCCACCAGGTGGCGGCGGTGGCGACCATGCCGACCAGGGCCTGCGCGTAGAGAGTGGCGAGACTGGTGTCGAAGTCGCGGCGTTCGAAATCGCCGGCGAGGATGTGCGCGACCTGGTTGACCGCCTCGTTCAGCAGGCTCGAATAGGTGCCGGCGGCGGCCGAGGCGGGCTGATCGCGCATCAGGATGCGGAAACCGTCGGTGCGCTCCTCGATATAGGTCAGCAGCGCGAGGGCGACCTGTTCCAGCCGGACGCGGGAGCGGTTCTGGGTCAGCGACGAGGTGATCATGTCCAGCAGCGTCGACATCTCGCGGTCGACGACCACCGCGTAGAGGCCTTCTTTACCGCCGAAGTGTTCGTACACAACGGGTTTGGACACCTGGGCGCGCTGGGCGATCTCCTCGATGGAGGTGGCGTCGTAACCTCGTTCGGCGAACAGCGCCCGGCCGATCTCGATCAACTGCTGCCGGCGCTGCGTTCCGGTCATCCGCGGACGCGGCGCCCGTATCGGGTCGCCCGAAGTCATCGCTCCGCTCCCCCGCCTCTCCGCGTATTTTGCCGGTCGTAGGTGCCTGGAGATTTCTCGGCCGGGCCGGCGGTCGGCGACTACCCGAGGTCAGGGCGTGCCCGCCGAGTTACCCATGCGCTTTCGAAATCAATTGTTGCGTTGCGCAAATTTACCCGATCGCGACCGGGCCATCTCGTCGACCCGCGACCCGCGCAGGGAAATCTGCCCGTAATTCGCGAAGCGGTGGGGAAACGTGCGAGGATATTGCGCGCATGCCGTGGCGCAGCGGTGGATCCATGGGGTTCATCGGTGCGACGATCCGCCGTAGTGTAATGGCAGCACCACTGATTTTGGTTCAGTTAGTTCAGGTTCGAGTCCTGGCGGCGGAGCTGGCGATGGGGCTGTGACCTGCGTGAATATCGGGCAAAGCCCCGAGCCGGTGCTCAGGCCCGGGTGGACTAGGGTGTGGGCGGACGGCCGGCCGCCGAGCCCGCCGCAGACCGAGCCTGCGAAGGCCCGGCGCAGGCAGAGACAGCCGCAGGCAAAAGACAGCGCAGACCAGCACGATGACAGGCAGCCGAGGGAGATCCATGCCACAGCAGACCGCCGTCGTCGTTCTTGCCGCCGGTGCCGGAACTCGAATGCGGTCCAAGACACCGAAAGTGCTGCATTCGCTCGCCGGGCGCAGCATGCTCGAGCACGCCCTGCACGCGGCGAACGAGATCGACCCCACCGACCTGATCACGGTGATCGGCCACGACCGCGAACAGGTCGGCGCCGCGGTGAATTCCGTTGCGGCAGAACTGGGTCGCGAGATCACCTCCGCGGTACAGGAACAGCAGCTGGGTACCGGGCACGCGGTGCAGTGCGCCCTGTCGGCTCTGCCCGCGGACTTCACCGGGGATCTGCTGGTGACCTCCGCCGATGTGCCGCTGCTGGACGGGCACACTCTCTCGGCGCTGCTGGACGAGCATCGCAGTTATCAACCGCGTTCCGCGGTCACGGTTCTGACCTTCGTTCCCGAGGATCCGAACGGTTACGGCCGGATCGTGCGCGATCCCGACGGCGGCGTCCTCGAGATCGTCGAACACGCCGATGCCACCCCGGAGCAGGCGGCGATCAACGAAGTCAATTCCGGCGTCTACGTTTTCGACGTCACCGTGCTGCGGACGATGATCAGCCGGCTGACGACCGCCAACGCCCAGCACGAGCTGTATCTGACCGATGTCCTGAAGCTGGCGCGCGAGGGCGGCCATCCGGTACACGGCGCGCGCCTGGTCGATGCCGCCAAGGTCACCGGCGTCAACGACCGGGTGCAGATGGCGCAGGCGGCCCGCACCCTGAACCGCTACATCCTCGAGCGCCATATGCGCGCCGGAGTCACCGTCATCGATCCGGCCACCACCTGGGTGGACGCGAGTGTGCGCATCGGCCGCGACGCGGTGCTGCGCCCCGGGGTCCAACTGCTCGGCAACACCGTGATCGGCGAGGATGCCGAGGTGGGACCCGATTCGACCCTGACCGATGTGCTCGTCGGCGAGGGCGCGAAGGTGGTCCGGACCCACGGCGAGGGCGCCACCATCGCCGCCGCCGCCACGATCGGGCCGTTCGCCTATCTGCGTCCGGGGACGATCGTCGGCGAATCCGGCAAGATCGGCGCATTCGTGGAGACCAAGAACGCCTCGATCGGCGCGCATTCGAAGGTCCCCCACCTGACCTACGTCGGCGACGCCACCATCGGCGAGTACAGCAACATCGGCGCATCGAGCGTGTTCGTCAACTACGACGGCGTGAAGAAACACCACACCGTCGTCGGTTCGCATGTGCGCACCGGCAGCGACACGATGTTCGTCGCGCCGGTGACCGTGGGCGATGGCGCATATTCGGCAGCGGGTACTGTGCTGCGTAGAAATGTTCCGCCGGGAGCGCTGGCAGTATCCGGCGGGGCGCAGAAGAACATTGAGGGCTGGGTGCAGCGGTATCGTCCCGGGACGGCCGCGGCGCAGGCGGCGGCGGAGGCGATCGCGGCCGATGACAGAGCGAGTCAGGCAACCGAGCAAAAGGATGGCAACACAGAGTGACCGCGTTCTCCACCGATAACCAGAAGAACCTGATGCTGTTCTCGGGGCGCGCTCACCCCGAACTGGCCGAGCAGGTCGCGAAGGAACTCGACGTCGCGATCACGCCGCAAACCGCCCGCGAGTTCGCCAACGGCGAGATCTTCGTTCGCTTCGAAGAGTCGGTGCGCGGCTCGGATGCCTTTGTGTTGCAGAGCTTTCCGGCTCCGCTGAACCAGTGGCTGATGGAACAGCTCATCATGATCGATGCGCTCAAGCGCGGTTCGGCCAAGCGGATCACCGCCGTCCTGCCGTTCTACCCCTACGCCCGCCAGGACAAGAAGCACCGCGGTCGCGAGCCCATCTCCGCCCGCCTGGTCGCCGATCTGCTCAAGACCGCCGGCGCGGACCGCATCATCACCGTCGACCTGCACACCGATCAGATCCAGGGCTTCTTCGACGGCCCGGTCGACCACATGCACGCCCTGGTCCAGCTGTCGGAGTACGTGCGCAACCACTACAGCACCGAGAACGTCACCATCGTCTCCCCCGACGCCGGTCGCGTGAAGGTGGCCGAGAAGTGGGCCGACGCGCTCGGTGGCGCGCCGGTGGCGTTCATCCACAAGACCCGCGACCCGCTGGTGCCGAACCAGGTCAAATCGCATCGTCCCGTCGGTGACGTCGCCGGCCGCACCTGCATCCTGATCGACGACATGATCGACACCGGTGGCACCATCGCCGAGGCCGTACGCGTGCTGCGCGAGGCCGGAGCCGGCGATGTGGTCATCGCCGCCACCCACGGCGTGCTGTCCTCCCCCGCGGCCGAGCGCCTCGCCTCCTGCGGAGCCAAGGAAGTCATCGTCACCAACACCCTGCCGATCACCGAGGACAAGAAGTTCCCCTCGCTGACCGTGCTGTCGATCGCCCCGCTACTGGCGCGGACGATCCGGGAGGTCTTCGAGAACGGCTCGGTGACGGGCCTGTTCAACGGCTCCGCGTAGCTCCCCCGCCTCTCCGCGTATTCAGCGTGTCGTTGGGTGGGCGATGGGTTAGCCGTCGGTCTCTCCTTGGGTGCGTGTCGGTTTTTGGGCGTGCCCGGGGAGTTACCCATGTTCTTGCTAAATCGGTCGTTCCGTCGGGTGACTATCCGACGGGGCGACTGATTTGTTCTGGGGGTTGTTCTCTCCTCTTCTGTCGTGATCAGCGGTAGCGTTGGTTGTAGGGTGCACCGCGAATGTCGAGTGTGCCGGCCTGCGAGAAGGGTGGGCTGATGGCCGACGACGACACTTACCCGTTGATGGACGAGGTGTTCGAGATGGGCGATGACGAGCGCGAAGACCTGGACTACGACCTCGGGGACGATGAACAGGCCGACGAGATCCGCGAATATCAGCGCTACATCGATGATCCGCCGGCCGACCTGGAAATCAGGTATCACGAGAACGACGACGACGGCCGCCTGGGGATCCGCAGCGAACTCGACCAGGAATGGACTCGGCGCCGGCATCGTCAGGAGTTGCGTGACGAGGACGAGCGGCCCGCCGAAGTCGCCGCCATCGAGGTCGTCGACGAGCCGGGCGACTGAGCGGCGCCCGGTCGGGGCGGGCGCCGCGGAACGTGTCCGCGGCGGTCGCTAAGTTGGCGGTATGAGCGGATTCGCGGGGTTCCCGTTCGCCGGGCTCGACTTCTACGAGGATCTGGAAGCCGACAACTCGAAGGCTTTCTGGACCGCCAACAAGCATGTCTACGAGCAGTCCGTGCGGGCGCCTATGGTGGCGCTGACCACGGAACTGGAGAACGACTTCGGACCGGCGAAGATCTTCCGGCCGTATCGCGATGTGCGGTTCTCCAAGAACAAGGCGCCCTACAAGGACCATCAGGGCGCGGTGGTCCGCACCGCCCCGGGAGCGGGCTGGTACGTCCAGATCGGCGCGCCCGGACTGTACGTGGCCGGTGGGGTGTACGCGCCGACGCCCGAGCAGCTCGCGCGGTTGCGCACCACGATCGACGACGAGGTGCGCGGTCACGAATTGCGGGCGCTGCTGGACGGGGTGGCGGCGGTCGGCTATGTGATCGGCGGGGAGCAACTGAAGACCCGGCCCAAGGGATTTCCCGCCGACCATCCACGCATCGACCTGCTGCGCCACAAATCCCTGGTGGTCCACAAGGACTTCGGCGCGCCGCCCTGGCTGGAAACACCCCGCGCCGCCACCGAAGTCCGGGCCGCGTGGGAGGATCTGCGGCCCGTCGTCGAGTGGCTGGCCGCGGTCATCGGCAACTGACCCCGGCGGACAATCCGGGCCGGGCGATCAGCGTCGTTCGGCCAGGACCAGCACGAAACGCTCGTCCGGATCGCTCCACACCTCTTCGGTGGCGAATCCGGCGCTGTCCAGTTCCCGGCCGAGGCCGTCCACGCGGAACTTGGCCGAGATCTCGGTGCGCATCTGCTCACCCTGCGCGAAGTCCACGACCAGGTCGAGATCGGCAACGGTGACCGTCATATCCCGGGTCGCCGCCAACCGCATCTCGATCCACTCGTTCTCCGCGTCCCAGTGCGCGATATGCGCGAAGGCTTCCGGGTCGAAGTCGGCATGCAGCCGAGAGTTCAACACGTGCAGGACATTTCGATTGAATTCGGCCGTCACGCCCGCGGCATCGTCGTAGGCGGGCACCAGCACCGCCGGATCGGTGACCAGGCCGGCCCCGAGCAGCAGCTGCTCACCCGGTTCGAGGACCTGCTGAATGCCGGCCAGGAATTCGGCCCGCTCCTGCGGAACCAGATTGCCGATGGTGCCGCCGAGGAATGCGATCATCCGCCGACCACCGCGCGGGAGATTGTGCAGGGTTTCGGTGAAATCGCTGACCACCCCGTGCACCGCGAGATTCGGGAATTCGGTACCGATCTGCTCGGCGGCACCGCGCAGCGCCGAGACCGACACATCCTGCGGCACATAGGTTTTCAGTGGGCCCTCGGACAGCAGGGCCGACAGCAGCAGACGTGTCTTGGCCGCCGAGCCGGCGCCCAGCTCCACCAGCACCTCGGCCTGGGCGGTGCGTGCGATATCGCCGACCACGCGCTCCAGCAGCGCGCGCTCCGTGCGGGTCGGGTAGTACTCCGGAAGTTCGGTGATCGCTTCGAACAGTTCGCTACCGCGCGCGTCGTAGAACCACTTCGGCGGCAACGTCTTCGGATCGGCGGTGAGTCCGGTCCGAGCGTCCGACCGCAGGGCAGCGTCGAGATCGTCGTCGGTGAGATGGATGTCCAGCGTCGGTTCGCTCATGAACGGGCCCTTTCGGATTCATCAGGTCCTGCGGAGAGAGTGGGTTGTGCTGTGTCCAGCGGCTCGACCACGAGAAGACCGGGCCGCACCGTCACCACCTGCCGGTCGGTGATCGCCTGCCAGCGTGGATCGTCGTCGTACGGTTCGGAGGAAACCACCGCGACCTCGTCGGTGACCAGCACCGACAGCGAGTGGTGAACAGTTGTCGCCCACAGTGTTTCGCCGTCCCCGAGTAGCAGGTTCAGCCGCGCGCTCGGCGCCTGCGCCAGTACGGCGCGCACCGTCGCCGACACGGCCGCCGCGACGGCCCGGAGCCGGGCGTCGGACTCGCTGCGTCCCTCGAACGACGGCGACAGTGCGCCGATTCCGTCCAAGGCGGCGCGCAGCACTACCCAGAGCGCGGCGGAATCGGTCGCGGATTCGGCATCCAGCAGATCCGGCGACCCGAATTGCTTTGCCACCACGGGTAACACCGTGCGCCAGTTCTGAATCACGCCGTTGTGGCTGAACGCCCATCCGCCGTCGGTGAACGGGGCGCAGGCGGTCCGCTCCACCGGCATGCCGACCGTGGCCGAACGCACCGCGGCCAGCACCGCCGGTGACGACAGTTGCGGCAGCACCTCCTCCACCACGGGGTCGGTCCAGATCGGTGCGGCATTGCGGTAGCGGCTCGCGGCTCCTTCACCGGTCCACCACGCGACCCCGAAACCGTCGGCGTTGACGGTTCCCCCGTGACGCATATCGTTCGGCGCCCACGACTGGGTGCGCAGCGAATGCGTTCCGCGAGTGAGCAGTTCACCGACCGGAGCCGGTGGTCCCAGATAGCCGAGATGTCGGCACATCAGCGCTCGTCCGGTCGCAGGTCGCGGGCGAGGCGGAAGCCGGAGAAGATCTGCCGACGGATCGGGTGGTCCCAGTTGCGGAAGGTACTGCGGCAGGCGACCGGGTCGGTGCCGAAGGATCCGCCGCGCAGGACGCGGTAGTCACCGCCGAAGAACACCTCGGAATATTCGCGGTAGGGGAAGGCGGCGAATCCCGGGTACGGCTCGAAACCCGAAGCGGTCCATTCCCATACGTCGCCGATCAGCTGATGCACCCCGGACGGCGACGCACCGGCCGGATAGGCGCCGACATCGGCCGGTTCCAGATGGCGCTGCCCCAGATTGGCGGTGGTGTCGTCGGGTTCGGCGTCGCCCCAGGGATATCGACGGGATCGCCCGGTGGCCGGATCGAACCGCGCGGCCTTCTCCCATTCGGCCTCGGTGGGCAAGCGTTTGCCCGCCCAGTTGGCGTAGGCCTCGGCCTCGAACCAGCACACGTGCACCACCGGCTGCTGCGGGCGCACCGGCGCCGGCGTCCCGAAACTCCGCCGCCACCAGCGATTGTCGCTGTCGCGCTCCCAGAACTGTGGCGCGGTCAGATCGGCCTCCATCCGGTGGGCCCAGCCCCGCTGTGACCACAACTCGGGCCGGTGATAACCGCCGTCCTCGATGAACGCCAGATATTGCGCATTCGTCACCGGCGCCGCATCGATCGCGAAGCCGGGCAGGTGCACACGATGTTCGGGCCGCTCGTTGTCGAGGGCCCACGGATCCGAGGAGGTGCCCATGGTGAATTCGCCCGCGGGCACCACGACTTCGTCGCCGACCGCGACACGCGCTCCCGGTGCGGGCGCGGCGGTCAGCACCGCGGCGCCGGCGCGCAGCTGATGGGTGGCGAGCATGGTCTCATCGTGCTGCTGTTCGTGCTGGGCGATCATGCCGAAGGCGAAACCACTGTCCACCAGGCGGTTTCCGCGCAACGGGCTGGAATTCAACACATCCAGCACCTTGTCCCGCACCGTGCCCACGTACCCGCGTGCCTGCGCGGGATTCAGCAGCGGCAGCGCAGGGCGGTCGGCGCGGGCATGCCGGAAGGCGTCGTAGAGGTGGTCGATATCGGCCCGGACCGGCTCACGCCCGCCGACATCGCGGACCAGCCACAGTTCCTCCTGGTTGCCGATATGCGCCAGATCCCACACCAGCGGGCTCATCAGCGGCGAATGCTGGGCCACCAGTTCGGCCTCGTCGACCGCCTCGGTCAGCACCGTCGTGCGGGCGCGGGCGCGAGTCAGGACCTCCGCGATCTGTGCGCGTAATCGCTCGGTGGCGGCGTGATCGGTTCCCGTGTGAACGGTCATCAGTGCTCTCCCAAGGGTCGTGCCCGGCGGCCTCGTCGCACCGAGGCGCCGGTCGTACTCATTCGGCCGTCTCGGCGGGTGCGCAGCGGGCAATCTCCCCGTCCGGAATGCGCCCGCTGCGACATCGCCGTACCGCGGCCCAGATCTGCTCGGCGGCCTCGTCGCTGCGGGCATGCTCGGCGGCGAGGGTCAGCAGTTCGACCGCGACGGAACGGATCTGGGGGTCGGCCAGGCCACAGCGGGCGGCCGAGGCCCATTCGTCGGCGACCGGTTCGGCCAGCGCGGTCGCCTCCTCGACCACCGCCGGAGTCGACATCAGCGCATCGATGGCGTGGATCGGCACGGTCCACTGCTCACCCGGCTGTGCGTCCAGATAGCGGACCTCCAGATGTCCGGACGCGCGCACGGGAGGAAAGACCGTGGTCAGGTGGTAGTCGAGATCCTCGACCTCCGGGCGGCGGCCGATCTCGTCGTCGAGCGCACCGCACAGCCAATCCGCGAAGGTGGCGCCGGGCGGCGCCGTCCAATCCGCCTCGGCGGGGCCGCGCCGCACGCACAGCAGCGGGGTGTCCAGCGCCCAGCGGCCGTAGTCGGTGACCGGATCGGCCCAGCTCCGCACCGGCGGCCGGGTGCGGGCGTGATCGAGCCGCAACCAGGTGCGCATCCGCTGCGACGCCCAGGCGCCGGTGGGAGCACCGTGCAGATCAGGGGAACAGGCGAAGGCCGCCACGAGAGCCGGACCGACCGCGTAGAGCGCGTTCCAGCGGGCCGCGATCTCGGCGGGGTCGGCCCCCGCGTCCACGCTGACCTGCGTGGCGGCGGTATTGCACATCATCAGCTTGCCGTACGGGCCGAGGCCCGCGAACGCCCGTTCCATCGCGCGATAACGCGGCAGGCGAAGCACCCGGCGGGCCTGCCGACCGGCATCGGCGGCGGCGGAATACGTTCGGATGGATCGGGTTTCGAGCAAGTCGGAGAGAAAGCGAGAATCCTCGAGCAGCCGGGCGCAGAGTTGCGCGGCATCGGCGAAGGGGGCGCTGGACAATTCGATCTGGCCACCGGGTTCGAGGGTGATCCGGCTGCCACCGGGAAGTGCTTTGGCGGGTGAATCGGGCGAAACAGACTGCGGGGCATAAGGCCCCAGCGCATCCGCGAACATCGACAGACGCGGACGCGAATCCGGCGCCGACAGCTCCCCGCGAGCGGTGAGCCACTCCAGTTCGGCACCGATCAGCGTGGGCGGGCCCTGTTTGAAACAGACACCTCCCACATAGGCCTCCGCCGCGGCGCGCGAAGACAAACCGGCACCCAATCCGGCCGGCGCCTTGTCCACCGTTACCGCCATGCCAACCTCCGCTCGAGCCTACGGGGATCACCCACCGCGTTCCGCCCACCCGGAGCCGATATCGGCGACAGTGCCGCATCGACCGAGTGCCGGTATTGCGTGTAGCAGTGCAACGAGAGACCGCGCCCGGTTCTTCCGTCGCTCGAACCAGGGTAGCCGCGCGCACCGACACAGAATCCGTCGAAACGGTGAACATGCTGTTCGCAGCGGCACCACCAGCACCACAGCCCCAGCCGGCCGCCGCTGTTTCGCCTCTCGCCGGCCCCCTCGGCGGCGGCGCCCGCGCAGCTGATCCGGCCGGTTCCCGGGACGGCCTCGGGCGTCGGCGGCCGACGATGGCCTACCGTCGACAGGGTGCTCGATATTGACCGACTGCGCGCCGACATACCCGCCTACGACACCGCCGGACCGCCGCCGGTCTTCCTCGACAGCGCGGGGTCCTCGCTCCCCCCGCGGATCGTCGTGGACACCGCCGTGGCGCATCTGCGGCGCGAGGCCGAGATCGGCGGATATCGCGCCGCCTCGGAGCGGCTCGACGATCTGGCGGCGGTCAAGACCGCGATCGCCACACTGATCAACGCCGACGCCTCCGCGATCGCCCTGAGCGACAGCGCCTCCCGTTCCTGGTCGGATTTCTTCTACGCCGTACCGCTGCGGCCGGGCGATCGCATTCTGGTCTCGGGCTCGGACTACGCCAGCAATGTGATCGCGGCTCTGCAGCGGGCGCGGGCGGCGGGTGCCACCGTGGAGGCCATTCCCAGCGACGAGACCGGGCAGATCGACCTGGTGGCCCTCGACAGCATGCTCGACGACCGCGTGAAGATCGTCTCGCTGCTGCACGCCCCCACCAACGGCGGACTGGTCAACCCGGTCGCCGAGGCCACCCGCATCGCCCATCGCGTCGGTGCGCTGGTCCTGCTGGACGCCTGCCAATCCGCCGGTCAGATCGGCATCGACGTCGCGGAGCTGGGCGTCGATGCCATGTCGGCCACCGGCCGGAAGTGGTTGCGCGGCCCACGCGGCACCGGCTTCCTCTACGTCCACCCGGACGTCTGCCGCGAACTCGAACCCAGCCGCCTCGACCTGCACAGCGCCGCGTGGACCGGGCCGCAGGACTACCGTGTGGCCTCCGATGCGAGCCGCTTCGAATTCTGGGAATGCGACGTGGCGGCGCGATTGGGTCTCGGCGCGGCGGTGAACTACCTGCTGGATCTGGGACCGGAGAACGTCTATGCCGATGTCGCCGCCAAGGCGCGGCATCTGCGCGAGAATCTGCCGTCGATCCGGGGAATCACGGTGCGGGACCTGGGAACCGAACATTCCGGCATCGTCTCGTTCACCGTCGAGGGCGTCGATCCGGGCGAGGTGCGCGAGACGCTGCGTGCCGCCGACATGACGGTGACGGTCAGCTACCGTAGCTCCACGTTGCTCGACATGTCCGCGCGTCGGCTCGAATCGGTGGTGCGAGCCTCGCCGCACTGCTTCGTCACCCTCGAGGAGCTCGATCGCTTCCTCGAGACCGTCGACCGCCTCGCGGGTTGAGGCGGCCGAACCGAGTTCCGATTTTCATCGTGTTATTCGTAGTGCGACGCTGAAACGATCACGCTCCGGCGCCGGCTAACGCCGCGCCCGCGCACCGAGATAGTGCAGATGTGCCGACCGCCGGTCGGGTGGAGACGGGAGTTCGAGGGTGAGCCGGTTCACCGAGGAAATGTTCGCGACCGCACAACGTTCCCGCCGGGGGCTGATCACCGGGGAGCCGGAGACGCCGCTGCGCCGGGGTTGGGACGAGATCCACCGCCTCGCCCGGCGAATGGCCGGCGGGCTCGCGGCGGCCGGGATCGAGCACGGCGACGCCGTCGGTGTGCTGGCGGGTATGCCCGCCGATATCGCACCGGCCTGCCAGGCGATCTGGATGCGCGGGGCGTCGATCACCATGCTGCATCAGCCGACGCCGCGCACGGATCTGCAACTGTGGGCCCGCGACACCGAAACCGTGCTGCGGATGATCGAGGCCCGCGCGGTGGTGCTGGGCGCGCCGTTCGAGGTGGCGGCGCCGCTGCTGGCCGAACGCGGCATCACCGTGGTCCTGACCGACGAGCTGGCCACCGGACCCGACACCGATCCGGTGCCGACCGAGGAATCCGATATCGCGCTCCAGCAGCTGACCTCCGGTTCCACCGGATCGCCGAAGGCGGTGCGAATCACCCACGAGAACTTCTACGTCAACGCGTACGCCATGTTCGATCGGGTGAAGTTCCAGCTCGATCAGGACGTGATGGTCAGCTGGCTGCCGCTGTTCCACGATATGGGCATGGTCGGATTCCTCAGCGTGCCGATGCAATTGGGCGCCGAGGTCGTCTGTGTGACGCCGATGGATTTCCTGAAACGGCCGATCCTGTGGGCCGAACTGATCTCGAAATACCGCGGAACGGTCACGGCCGCACCCAATTTCGCCTATTCGCTGCTGACCCGCCGCTTGGCGCGCGCCGAGGACGGCATCGTGGATCTGAGCAGCGTGCGGTACATGTGGAACGGCGCCGAACCGGTCGATCCCGACACGATGGACGCCCTCGCGGCGGCCGGGAAACGTTTCGGGCTAAGCGCGTCCGCGCTCACGCCGGTGTACGGCATGGCCGAAACGACACTGGCGGTGTCGATTCCGGATCCGGGCGTCGGGCAGGTCGTCGACATCGTCGACGCGGATCTGCTCGAGGCGCTCGGCAAGGCGGTTCCGGCGACGGATCCGGCGGCCCATCACGGCAATCTGCGCCGCCTGCCGCTGCTGGGCCGCCCGGTGGACAATCTCGAGATCCGGGTGGTCGACGACGAACACCGGCCGTTGCCGACCCGAACGGTGGGCGTGCTCGAGGTGCGGGGACCCGCGGTCACCACCGGATATGTGACCGTCGAGGGCTTCCGGCCCGCTCGCGACGCCGAGGGCTGGCTCGACACCGGCGATATCGGCTACGTGACCGAAGACGGATCCGTGGTGGTCTGCGGCCGGATCAAGGACGTGATCATCATGGGCGGGCGCAACATCTTCCCGACCGATATCGAACGCGCCGCGCTGCGCGTCGCCGGGGTGCGGCCGGGCAACGCGGTCGCGGTGCGCCTGGACGCCGGGCAGAAACGCGAGAGTTTCGCGGTCGTGGTGGAGAGCAACGACTTTCAGGATCCCGAGACGGTGCGCCGGATCGAGCACGACGTCGTGCACGAGGTCTTCACCGCGGTCGGCGCCCGCCCGCGCAGCGTCACCGTCCTCGGCCCGGGCGCGCTGCCGAAGACATCCTCCGGCAAGTTGCGCCGCTCCGCCACCGCGGCGCATCTGAGCTGATCGGCACGAGAGTTACCGCGGTACCGGATCTTCCGACGCGTCCACCGGATAGCGGTCGCCGAGGGGCTTCCGGTCTCGGTACACGAAAGCGGCGACCAGATCGTCGGCGACGCGGGCCAGATCGTCGCGGCCCTCGACCGCACCGCACCAATCCAGCGGCAGCGCGTCGAGGCCGTGGCGAGCGCCGAGGATATTGCCGGCCACCGCACCGGTGGAATCGGAATCACCGGAGTGGTTGACCGACAACAGGAATGCGCGGCGCACATCCCCGGTGCGCTCGGCATCCAGCGCGCAGTAGACCCCGACGGCCAGACATTCCTCGGCCACCCAGCCCGCACCCACCTGTTCCACGCCCTCCGAGGTTCCGGCGCCCGCGTCTGCGGTAGCCACGGCCTTGCGCAGGGCGACGGCGGTTTCCGCGCCACCGGCCATCACCTCGACCTGACTCGTGGTGTCCTGCACCGCCGTTCGCAGATCGGCGCCGTTCACCAGCCGGTCGATCAGGGCGGCGAACGCCCCCGCGGCCAGATATCCGGTGGGATGGCCGTGGGTGAGCTGGGCACACCGCGCCGACGCCTGGAAGGCGGCCTCGGGTCCGAGGGCGGCCAATCCGAACGGCGCGGACCGCATGACCGTGCCGCATCCCTTGGAATCCTCGTTCACCGGCCCCGGGACGCCGAAGGGCTGTGGTTCGCGATAACTCTGCGCCTGCCGGTTCAGCCCGCGCATACACGCGTTGCCCGGTGCGCGCACCGCGTACAGATAGGGCAGACTCGCCAGCCAGCCGTCGGGACGCGGGTTGGGCGCGTGTTCGCGTTGAGTCCGCAGCCAGCGCAGATAGGCGCGGCGCAGGGCCGGCGCCGGATCCGCCCCCGGAGCACACCGCAACAGTCCCTCGGCGGTGAACAGCGTCATCTGGGTGTCGTCGGTGATCTGCCTGGGCGCGGATTCGTCTGCCGCCGGGGCGAATCCGGTGAGCCCGTCGGCCCCGAACCGGTCGCGGATCTGTTCGAGTTTCAGGAATTCGATCGGCCAGCCCAGCGCATCACCGACCGCCCCGCCCAGCAGCGTGCCCCGATACCGATCGAAAATCGTCGTGTAGTCCTGCACGGCCACCGATCTTCGCAGAGGATCGCTCAGTGCAGTTGGTTCTGGGCGGTTTCCAGACCCACGCGCAGCAGCAACTCCACCGCGTCGGCGGTCTGTTCGACCAGCACCGGAACCTCTTTGCGTTCGGGCGCGGAGAACGGTTTGAGCACGAAATCGGCCGGATCCTGCCGGCCGGGCGGGCGGCCCACACCGAACCGCACCCGCAGATAGTCCTTGGTGGACAAGGCATTCGAAATCGAACGCAGCCCGTTGTGACCACCTTCACCGCCGCCGCGTTTGAGCCGGATGCTGCCGAACGGCAGATCCAGTTCGTCGTGCACGACGATGACCTCGGTGGGCGGGACCGAGAAGAACCGGGCCAGCGCCGCGACCGGGCGGCCGGACAGATTCATATAGGTGCGCGGCTTGGCCAGCAGCACCTTGCGCCCGTCGAGCCGGGCCTCGACGAGGTCGGCGCCCGACTTCTTGTGGACGGTGAACCGGCCGCCGATGCGCTCGGCGAGCACATCGGCGACCAGGAAACCGGCATTGTGCCTGGTGCGCTCGTATTCGGGCCCGGGATTACCCAGCCCCACCACGAGCGCGGGGGCAGTAGATTCCGTCATCGAAACCCGTTGAACGACCGAATTATTCGGCGCTCTCGGCCTCGCCCTCGGCCTCGCCTTCACCCTCGCCCTCGACGGCCTCGGCGGCCGGAGCGACGATGATGTTGACGATCAGCGCCTCCGGGTCACCGGACAGGGCGGCGCCCTTCGGCAGCTCGACCTGACCGGCGGTGATCTGGGTGCCGGCCTCGGCGCCCTCGATCGAGACCTCGATGGATTCGGGCACGTTCAGCGCGTCGACCTCGATCGACACGGTGGTGGCCTCCTGGGTGACCAGGGTGCCCGGGCCCGCGTCGCCGGCCAGCGCGACCGGCACGTCGACGACGACCTTCTCGCCACGCTTGACGATCAGCAGGTCGGCGTGCTCGATGTAGCGGCGGATCGGGTGCACGACCACGGACTTGGTCATGGCCAGCTGCTTCTTGCCGTCGATCTCCAGGTTCAGGACGGCGTTGGTGCCGTGCTCACGCAGGATCGCGGCAAAGGCCTGGGCGTTGACGGCCAGGTGCTTCGGCGCCTCGCCGTGGCCGTACAGGACGGCAGGAACGTTGCCGTCGCGACGGGTGCGGCGCGCGGCGCCCTTGCCGAATTCGGTGCGGGTCTGAGCTGCGAGAACGCTGACGTCGGACATGACTGAAATACTCTCCTACGGCTTTCCGGGGCGGACGGTGTGCTGGCCAGGTACTGTCCTGAATTCGGACGGCCCTGACGAAAGGGTCTGCTCGTCGGGCGATGACCGCACGACAACGGCCGGAAGCCGAGCCGCGTCGATCACGGTGCGCACTGGGTGCGACACCCTCGCCGAGACAACCTGAGAACAATAGCATGTAGCGGAAATCGCTTCCGCGCAGCACCCCGATGCGGTAATGCACGCCGGACGGGCAAACTTCCGCACCCTCGGCCCCGGCCGGTTCAGGCGGATCCGGCGCGGAAGTGCGCCGCGTAGCAATCCACGTAGCGGCGGCCCGAACGCATCGCCAATTCCACCATGAGGTCGTCGGTCGCGGTGCGGACCGCGTCCCGATCGACCGGCAGGAAGGTGCGAGGCGCACCGAAGACGATGCGAACCTTGCCGAAACGCAGCAGCCGCCGCCCACGCCGATTCACCAGATCGGTGCCGTTCAGCGCCACCGGCACGACCGGCGCGCCGGTCTGCATCGCCACCCGGATCACCCCGGTGCGGCCGCGATAGACCCGGCCGTCCGGCGAGCGGGTCCCTTCCGGGTGAATGCCCCACACCCCGCCCGACTCCAGAATCCCGACCGCCGCGGCGAGCGCATCCGCCGAGGCGGAACCACCGGAGCGATCGACGCGCACCTGCCCGGTCGCCGTCATCACCCAGCGATTGATCCGCCCGCGCCACCCCGGCTCGTCGAAATACTGGCTCTTGGCGAGAAAGGTGATCCGCCTCGGCAGCACGAGCGCCAGATAGAGGGAGTCGATCGCGGCCAGATGATTCGCCGCGATGATCACCGGACCGTCCTTCGGAACATGATGCAGCCCTTCGACTTTCGGCCGCCCCAGGATCCGCAGCACCGGTCCGATCAGAACGAACTTCAAAAGCCGATACCACATACATACCCTCCGCGCCAGGTCGTAGACACTGTCTACCTACAAGTCTAGTAGACAATGTCTACGCGGTCATGTCGCTTCTCGTCACACTCCGTACCGGTGGGAGCCGTCCCCGGTAATCGATGCCGTGCGGTGGCCCCGTCACTCGACCCACGCACCCGCCCGCGAATGCCGAATCGCCATGCGACCGGCACCGCTGCCGAACGGGGGCGGAACCCGCACGCGACAATGTGCGGCATGGGTGTGGACGAACCGGTGCGGGAACGGCTGGTGAGTGCGGGTGTGGGGTTGCTGGAGGAGGTCGGTGCCGCACAGCTCGGATTGCGGGCCATCGCCCGGGAGGCGGGGGTGTCGCACGGCGCGCCGCGGCGGTACTTCCCGACCCACAACGCTCTGCTGGCCGCCGTCGCGGTGCACGGATTCGCAGATCTGAGTGAGCGTTTCGCAGCACACGAGAGCGAGATCCCGCGGGTGCGAATCGACCGGATGGCCGGTGAATACATCGACTTCGCGGCACGGCGGCCCGAGATGTTCACCCTCATGTTCCGACACGATCTGCTGCAAGGCTCGGGAGAGAACCTGCGCCGCAAGACGATTCCGATCTACCGGACGTGGGCGGAGCTGGTCGCGAACTGCGTGCGTGACCGTGCGGAAGAACGCGCCTTCGGGCTGTGGACGAATCTGCACGGCATCGCCACCCTCGTGGCGAACCGGAGTGTGGAACTGATCGCGCCGGGCATCGACCTGGACCGGCTCGTGCTGCGCACGGTCGCCCAGCACCTGTCCGACTGACCAGGACCGCGATGGGGCCTGCGCACCCGTCCTGACCGGCAGTTTCCCTGGACCGCCGCCGTCCCCGGTGCGAGCCGAAGCCGCTCACTCACGTATTCTGATGCTTTGCCCTGTCCCGCGAAGAGGAGCCGATCGGTGAATTCCCCCTCAGCCAGCACGACCACATCCGGGCGGGTGGCGCAGGAGGCGGAACGGCGGCGCACCTTCGCGGTGATCTCGCATCCGGACGCGGGTAAATCGACGCTGACCGAGGCCTTGGCCCTGCACGCGAAGATGATTTCCGAGGCCGGCGCCATTCACGGGAAATCCGGCCGGAAATCCACCGTTTCCGACTGGATGGAAATGGAGAAGGCGCGCGGTATTTCCGTCAGCTCGACGGCGCTGCAGTTCGAATACGGCGAATGCGTGATCAATCTGGTCGACACGCCCGGCCACTCCGATTTCTCCGAGGACACCTACCGGGTGCTGACGGCCGTCGACGCCGCGGTCATGCTCATCGACGCCGCCAAGGGCCTGGAGCCGCAGACGCTCAAACTGTTCCAGGTGTGCCGCCACCGCGGCATCCCGGTGATCACCGTGATCAACAAATGGGACCGTCCCGGACGGGCGCCGCTGGAACTGCTCGACGAGATCAGCGAGCGGATCGGCCTGACCCCCACGCCGCTGTTCCTGCCGGTCGGCATCGCGGGCGATTTCCGTGGGCTGCTGCGCCGCGGTCCCGAGGGCGCCGCCACCGAATACATCCACTTCACCCGGACCGCGGGTGGCGCGACCATCGCGCCGGAGGAGTCGTACACGCCCGACCAGGCCGCCGCCCGCGAAGGCGAACCGTGGGAGACCGCGGCCGAGGAGAGCGAACTGCTCTCGGCCACCGGCCAGGACCACGATCAGGAACTGTTCCTCGCCGGGCAGACCTCGCCGGTCATCTACGCCTCGGCGATGCTGAACTTCGGCGTGCGGCAACTGCTCGACACGCTGGTGGCGCTGGCCCCGCCACCCGGTTCCCGGGCCGACGTCGACGGCTCGCCCCGGGAACCGGCCGACCCGTTCAGCGCGGTCGTGTTCAAGGTGCAGGCCGGAATGGACGCCGCGCATCGCGACCGGCTGGCGTTCATGCGCATCGTCTCCGGGGAATTCGAGCGCGGCATGGTCGTCACGCACGCTCAGACCGGACGCCCGTTCGCGACCAAATACGCGCTCACCGTCTTCGGCCGCGAGCGCGCCACCGTCGACACCGCCTATCCGGGCGATGTGGTCGGTCTGGTCAACGCGACCGCGCTCGCTCCGGGCCACACGCTGTTCGTGGACAAGAAGGTCGAATTCCCGCCGATTCCGTCCTTCGCGCCGGAACATTTCGCCACCCTGCGCGCGCGTAGCGCGGGCAAGTACAAGCAGTTCCGCAAGGCCATCGATCAGCTCGACTCCGAGGGCGTGGTGCAGGTGCTGCGCAACGACCTGCGCGGCGACGCCTCCCCCGTCCTCGCGGCGGTCGGCCCGATGCAGTTCGAGGTGGTCACCGCCCGCATGCAGGCCGAATTCAACGTCGAAACGCAGCTGGACTTCCTGCCCTATCAGCTGGCCCGGCGTACCGACGCCGCCTCGTCGGCGGAGCTGGACCGCCAGCGCGGGGTCGAGGTCTTCACCCGCAGCGACGGCGTCATCCTGGCCCTGTTCAGCGACAAGTGGCGGCTGCAGTACATCGAGAAGGAAATGCCGGAACTGACGCTGGAACCGCTCGTCGCGACCGCGGACTGAACGGCCGGGGGGAGACGATTACCCGATCGCCTCGTCCGGTTCTTCCTCGACCGGCCCGCCCGGAGTGTCCTCGATATTCGACACCACGGCCGGGATATCGGGCGCCGAACCCGTCTCCCCGGTGATCACACCCCACCGGCTGGCGGTCAGGCGCAGACTCGGCAGGTCCGACAGCGACAGCACGACCTCGTAGGTCCGCTCGTAGCCGGTGTGGGCGATGCGCCAATGGCCGTCGTCGCAGCGCACATACCGGTCGTTGTAGAACGCCGCCCCGCGCAGCAGCATGTTGTGACCGGGGATGAGTACGGTGTCGGCCAGGTACCAGGTGCCGGTCGCCGCATCGCCGTCGATATCGATCTCGGGATGGTCGCACCGATGTTCGGTGATGACGTGGGGCCCGAGGGTATTGCGCATGAATGCCAGGAACGCATCACGCGACTCGAACTGCAGGTACTCGCTGTAGGTCGCCGTCGCCTCCGGGATCATCGTGTCGGCGAAGTCTTCCCACGATTTGGTGTCGAGCGCTCTCAGGTACCGGAACTTCAGCCGGCTGATCGCGGAGACGGCATCGGAATCCATACCTCAACAATCCCACCGGATCCGGCGAATCTGCGCAGATCGGAAAATAGGTATCGGATCGCTACACACCGTTGACCGGCAGTCGCAGGTCAGGACCCGTTGATGGTGAAGCAGGTCTTGCAGAAGTCCTCGCCGAATTCGGTGAGGCGCAAGCTCTTTCGCACGATCTTGGGCACCCGGCCGGCTTGCTTGAGCGCCGATTCCACGATCGGCTGCACCTCGAGCACCATATAACGGCTCAGCACCACCGGATCGTCGGAGGTGGTCAGCAGACCGAGGCGGTTCAGATTGATCAAATACAGCCGCGACCGGTCCGGATACCGCACGCCGGCCTGCTCCGGAACCGAGGTCAGATCTCCCGCGACCAGCTCGGAACCGATCCCGAGCGGCCGGTTGGTGCGCACGTCGACCGAGGGCTGTGGCCCGTTGATGGCCATGAACCGCAGAATCCGCGCCTCGTCCGAGGACAGCTGATCGAGGATGCGGTCGTAGGCCGGATGCACTTCCTCGGTGAAGTACACGTCGGCCGAGCGCGCGAGCAGGTTGTCGCCGCGGCGGCGCAGATCGGCCAGGGTCGACGAGCGGACCAGCCCGCCGGCCGACGGGCCGGGCGCCTGGCCGTTGGTGGGGACGTAGCTGACGATCTCGCGCACCGAACCCTCGGTGACGCCGAGGACGCTGCGGGCGACGGACTGCAGTGCGGCTCCGGTACGTTCGGCGATCTCGGTGGAGGATTCACCGTCGAGCGCGGCCTGGGCGATCTGCTTGGTGACCTCGAGGCCGGTGCCGACCGCCCACTGGCCGCCGCGGACCGCGGTCCCGGCAGCCAGGCCGGCAGCCCGGAAGACGCCGCGGATCATGCGGGCTTCGTTGCTGATCTGCCGCTTCTCCACGTCCGAGCTGCGTTCCACAGCGCGGGAACCGGGTCGGACCACATCCTGTCCGGTCCTGTCGTCTGTCACGTCATTCTCCGAATATCGCCAGGTGAACGAGTCCGCTCACATATTCTTACCGCACCCCGAAGGCCACCGGCCATGTTCGGCGGCTCTCGGCCATGAGCGCCGACACCCGCCCAGCGATAGCGGCATGAATGTGGTTCCGGTCATTCTTGCGGCTGCCGCTGTCCGGTGCGACATTCCGATCACGCCATGTGATCGAAGTCTCCGCCATACGCTACCGCGTACAGCTTTCCCACCCGAATTGGATCGCGACTTCCGCGGCGGCCTCCGTGGTTACGCAGGCTGCCGCCTCCGGCCGCGTCGCTACAGTCGCCAATTGGACCCGTTTCCGGAATTCACAGTAAGGTTCGCCTGGCCGACGGGGTACGTTGTAGTGCCGGTGTGACGGCGGTCACCGGTAAGGGGTCGGCAGGAGGGTGTCGTGCTGGATAGTTTGCTGGGTTTTCACCCGACGATTTTGCTGGAACTGATCACGATCCCCCTCTTCACGGGTGTCATCGGCTATATCACCAACTGGACCGGCATCCTGATGCTGTTCAAGCCGCTACGCTTTCACGGGTTTCGGGTACCGGGTCTGAAATGGTTGTTCCCCTATCTTCCCAAGCGCATTCAGGTGCTGCCGTTGCTGCAGTACGACGGCCGCATGGGCTGGCAGGGAATCGTACCCTCGCGCGCGGACAAGATGGCCTCGATCGCGGTCGACAAAGGGCTCTCGAAACTCGGTAGCGTCGCCGACTTCTATCGCGAACTCGAGCCCGATGAACTGGCCGCGCATCTGACCGATATGGCGCAATCGCAGATCCGCGACATCGTGGAGGAGATTGCCCGCCGCGAACATCCGCAGCTCTGGTACAACCTGCCCGCGCAGGTCCGGGAGTTGGTACACGAGCGGGTCCGGGAACAACTCCCCGAGATCCTCAAGGAACTGACCGACGAACTCGGGTCGAACATCGAACAACTGCTCGATGTCAAACAGATGGTGATCCGGTATTTCCAGTCGCGGCCGCAGTTGCTCAACACCGTTTTTCAGGTGCTGGGCGCCAAGGAGTTGCGGTTCATGCAGAACTTCGGCTTCTATTTCGGCGCGCCGATGGGTCTGGTGCTCGTCGCGGTGCTGCATCTGACGCATTGGTCGCCGCTGGTGGTGCTGCCGGTCGGCGGTGTGATCATCGGCTGGGTGGTCAACTGGATCGGGCTCAACATGATCTTCGAGCCCGCCTATCCGAAGTGGTGGTGCCCGTGGCGGCAGGGCTTGCTGATCAAGCGGCAACCCGAAATCACCGAGGGCTACGCCGAATTGGTGGCCACCCAGATCATCACGATCGCCAATGTCGGTGACGAACTGCTGAACGGGCCGCGCTCGGACCGCACCATGCAGGTCCTCGAGGACACCCTGCGCCCGGCCACCGACCGCGCGCTCGGGCCGATGCGCGGGGCGCTGAAGTTCATGATCGGCAGCCGGGACTACGCGACCCTGCAGACCCGCTTCACCGACGAGGCCAAATCGCTGGCGCCGGCCGCCTTCGCCGATCCCGGGTTCAACGCCCAGCAGAGCCGGCAGGTCAGCCAGTACATCGCCAAGCAGATGGCGGCGCTGAAGCCGCCGGACTTCGTCGACATGTTGCGCGCGGCGATCAAACAGGACGAGTGGCTTTTGTTCGTCCATGGCGGTGTGCTGGGGCTCATCGCCGGTTACGCTCATCTTCTGATCTTCGGAACGGAAGTAGCGAACGTATGGCTGTGAGCGGATCCGCACCGGAAAACGGTGACGGCGCCGAGTTTTCGATCGAATACGCCGAGGTGGTCGCCGAGTCCGGCGACGCGGCGGCCGGTACCGGTGCGACCGAAATCGAGACGGTCTTCCCGGAACCGGACCCCCGCACCACCGACCTCGTCGCACGCCGGTCGGCCGAATTGATGCTGCCCGAGGATGCCCGCCCGGGGTGGGCCGGTCCCGTGCGCACCACGACCGGTGTGGTGCGGGTGGCGCTGTCCGCCGTCAGCGAGGCCGCGGCCTGGAGCCTGGGCACCGCGGTCGGCGTGACGGCCACGGTGGTGCGCGGCAGTATGTCCGGGCAGCCGCCGCGCCATGTGCTCTCCGAGGCCGGTGAGCAGGTTCGCGACTCGCTGCGGCGCGCACTCGGCATCGATGCCACCTCCGGCGGCGCCCCCGCCCCGACGGCGCCGAGCCTGCGCGACCGCGGCGCCGAACTGCTGCGCCGCTCGGCCGATGTGCACTGCGAGGACAGCGATCATCCGGCCTTCGCGCGCATCCTGGCCGAACTGGCTCCCGACGAGGCCCGGATCCTGCGCTTCCTGTATCTCGACGGGCCGCAGCCGGCGCTCGACATCCGCACCGGGCGGCCGCTGAGTTCGGGCACCCAGCGCATCGAGGTCGGCATGTCGCTGATCGGTGAGACCGCGGCGCTGCGCTTCGCCGACCGCGCGATCACCTATCTGACGAATCTGCGCCGCCTCGGACTCATCACCGTCGACGGCGATCAGCTGGACAATCCGGTCCGCTATCAGCTGCTGGAATCACAGCCGGAGGTGCGGCGGTTGCTCAAGCGCGGATTCGGCACCAAGGTCGCCTACCGCAGCATCGCGCTCACCTCGTTCGGCACGGATTTCACGTGTGCGTGCCTGCCGGTGCCGCCCCTGGGCCACGCCCTCTGAAAAGTCCGGACACGTTCTGCGAGGGTCGGCCCGCCCGGGCCGACCGCACCACATACGCTCAGCCGACCTCTTCGGCGAGTTCGAGCCAGCGCATCTCGGTCGATTCCTTCTCGGCCTGCACCTGCTTCAGTTCCGCGCCGAGGCTCACCAATTTCTCCGGGTCGGTGGCGGCTTCGGCCAGCGCGGTGTGCAGGCGTTCCTCCCGCTCGGTGAGTTTCTCCAGCGTCCGCTCCAATCGGCCGAACTCCTTGCGCGCGGCGCGATAGGCCGCGGAATCTGTTGCGGGAGAGGATGTTTCGTCCTGAGCCGAGGCTCCGGAGGGACGCCGAGAGGTGTCGGCGAGTGCCGCGCGACGACGCAGGTATTCCTCGATGCCGCCGGGCAGGTTGGTGAGCTTGCCGTCGCCGAACAGGGCCCAGGTGGAATCGCTGATGCGCTCGATCAGATACCGGTCGTGGGAGATCACGACCAGAGTGCCGGGCCAGCCGTCGAGCAGATCCTCGAGTTGCTGCAGGGTGTCGATATCGAGGTCGTTGGTGGGCTCGTCGAGCAGCAGCACATTCGGCTCCCCCATCAGGATGCGGGTCAGCTGCAGACGGCGGCGCTCACCGCCGGACAGATCACCTACCGGAGTGCGCTGTTTGGCCGGTGTGAACCCGAGCCGCTCGGCGAGCTGACCGGCGCTGATCTCCTTGTCTCCCAGCATCGTTCGCTCGGCGACCTCGGCCACCGCTTCCAATACCCGCATATCGGTGGGCAAATCGTCGAGTTCCTGCCGCAACCAGCCGATCCGGACGGTCTGGCCCTGAATTCGCTTACCCGCGGCCGGTTCCGCGTCACCGGCGAGAGCGCGCAACAGGGTGGTCTTGCCCGACCCGTTCACACCCACCAGGCCGACTCGCTCCCCCGGCGCCAACCGCCAGGTCAGATCGCGCACCAGCTCGCGGCCGTCGGGAGTGGTGAGCGTGGCGTCCTCGAGTTCGATCACGACGCGGCCCAGGCGTTTCCGCGCGAAGGAGGCCAGCTGCACGGTGTCGCGCGGCGGCGGCACATCGGCGATCAGCGCCTCGGCGGCCTCGACCCGGTAGCGCGGTTTCGAGGTGCGGGCCTGCGGGCCGCGTCGCAGCCACGCCAATTCCTTGCGGGCCAGATTGCGCCGGCGCGCCTCGGTGGCATCGGCTTGGCGGGCCCGTTCGGCGCGGGCGAAGATCCAGTCGTTGTAGCCGCCCTCGTAGCTTTCGACCTTGCCGCCCACCACTTCCCACGTGCGAGTGGCGACGGTGTCGAGGAACCAGCGGTCGTGGGTGACCACCACGAGTGCGCTGCGGCGCGCGAGCAGATGTTCGGCCAGCCACTGCACGCCCTCGACGTCGAGGTGGTTGGTGGGCTCGTCGAGCACCAGCAGATCCAGTTCGCGCACCAGCGCGGCGGCCAGCGCGACGCGGCGGCGCTCGCCACCGGACAGATTCGCGACCGAGGCGTCCATCCCCAGATCCGCGATGCCGATACCGTCGAGCACGCTGCGGATACGTGGGTTGGCGGCCCACTCGTGCTCGGCGACACCGTCGGTGCGCGCGTCTTCGGCGAGCCCGGCCAGTACCACCTCCCCGACCGTGGCCCCTTCCGGCAGCACACCGCGCTGGGTCACGACCGCCATGCGGAGGCCGTTGATGCGGCTCACCCGTCCGCTGTCGGGCTGTTCGAGCCCGGTCAGCACCTCGAGCAGTGTGGTCTTGCCCCCACCGTTGAGACCGACGACCCCGATCCGCTCACCCTCCTGCACGCCGAGGGACACCGTGTCCAGCAGCGGGGTGATTCCGAAGCTCTTGTCGACCTGCTCCAGATTGATCAGATTCGCCAAGGGGTCAGTCCTCTCCGAGTACGGCGGGGCCTTCGGGTGTGCCACGAGCTCGGCGCAGGTCCGGCCGCGTCGCGCGCGCCGGCTGCGCTTCCGCAGCGGCGGGACCACGCCCGTCGGCTTCACCCGTGAACATTACGGCACGAGGGCGCACCCTTCCGGCGCGGGTGAACCGGCCCTCGGTCTTGCGCTTGCTCGGGATCGCGTCCTTCCGAGCGACCGAACACCGGTGGCGCGTGAGTTTCGTGGACTCCCGGCTGAGCCGGGCCGCACTCGCACGCCGGCCTCCGAGGTCGCGCAGGCGGTGGCCGTGCGAATGGGCGGTCACCTTCATCGGTGACCGGAGGAGCGTCCGGTGCGCGACGACCGCGCGGTGTCGGAAGCCGCCGAGTAGATGTCGGCCGTGGCGAGCAGTGGCTCACCGCCGCGCACTGCGGTTGCGAAACGCGTTGAGGCATAGGTAGTCTGCTTGCAATCCACATGGGTTCTCCAGAAGTATGGCCGTAGTGCGGGAGCCCCGCCTCATGAGGCGCGGAGTGGGCGGCGCTGATTTGTCGACCCCACATTCGGAGGATTCTCATGACCGACTCGTCATCTGCCATCGCCTCGTCGTCGTCCGTTTCGACGTCGCACGACCGTTCCCCCGGGAGTTCCGGGCTACCGGACGCGATGCGCGCGGCCCACGGCGTCAAGGTCGGCATCGGGTTGCCGATCGCCGATCCGCAATCACTCGTCGAATGGGCCGAGCGGGCCGAATCGGGCCCGTTCTCCACCCTCGGACTGCTCGACCGACTGGTCTACGACAATCCGGAACCCCTTGTGACACTTGCCCTTCTGGCCGGCGCGACGCAGCGGATCCGATTGCAGACCGAAGTGCTCATCGCGCCGCTGCGCGAGACCGCGCTGCTCGCGAAACAAACCGCCACCCTCGACCGGCTCTCGGGCGGCCGGTTCACCCTGGGTCTCGGTGTCGGCGGCCGCGCCGACGACCATGAAGCGTCCGGCACCGAATTGCGCACGCGCGGAAAGCGTTTAGACGAGCAGGTCGCGACGATGCGCAGGCTCTGGTCCGGTGAACCCTACAGCGAGAGCTGCGCCGCGATCGGCCCGCAGCCGCAGACCCCCGGCGGCCCGGAGTTGCTGTTCGGCGGGTTCCAGACCGCCGCCTTGGAACGCGTCGCGCGCTGGGGCGGTGGCTTCCTCGCGGCCGCCGCACCCGCGTGGGCGCCGGGCCTGTTCGACACCGTGCACCGCTTCTGGCGCGAATACGATCGCCCGGGCGAACCTCGCATCGTCGCGCAGGTCAATGCCGCACTCGGCTCGGACGCGGTGATCGACGAGGCACGCTCGGCCATGGCCGCCTACTACGAATTCAGCGGTCGCGCCGAGTTCATGGTCGAGGGCATGCTCACCACCCCGGACCAGATCCGCACGGTCACAAAACAATTCGCCGATCTCGGCGCCGACGAAGTGATCTTCTACTGCTACGGGCGAGACCCGGAACAGGTCGACCGCCTCACCGACGCTCTCGCCTGAGGGACGTCATCGGTAGGGCCGGGGGCGAACGACGCCACTCGCGCGCCGATCGGCACCGGCCCGTCAGGCTGTCAGTGCCGCCCGTCGGCTAGTACCCGCGCACCCGGCACCGGCCCGGTCGCGATACGAACGCTGCGGCACACACCCGCGCCGGAGAGTTCGGCCGATACGGCCACCGCATCGGCTTCGCTACCGCACAGGAAGGCGCAGGTGGGCCCCGAACCGGAGACGATTCCGGCGAGGGCGCCCGCCTCGACGCCGGCCCGCAGGGTGCGGCGCAGTGCCGGATTCAGCGATAGGGCGGCGGCCTGCAGATCGTTGCCGAGCAAGGGTGCGAGCTGGGTGGCGTCGCCGGAGGCCAAGGCCTGCAACAGTTCCTGCGGATCGCCGAGGCGCGGCGGTTCGCCGTTCTCCCGCAGCCGGTCCAGTTCGCCGAACACCTTCGGCGTCGACAACCCCTCCTTGGCCAGCGCCAGCACCCAGTGAAAGGTGTTGCGCGACAACACCGGCAGCAGTTTCTCGCCACGGCCGCGCCCCAGTGCGGTGCCGCCGTGCAGGGCGAAGGGCACATCGCTGCCGAGTTCGGCCGCGACATCGGCCAATTCGTCGCGCGACATCTCCAGACTCCACAGCTCGTTGAGTCCGACCAGCGTCGCGGCGGCATCCGCGCTGCCGCCGGCCATCCCCCCGGCCACCGGAATACCCTTCTCGATCTCGATCTCCACCAGCGGAGCGCGGCCGGCCAGATGTCCGAGCCGGACCGCCGCCTGCCACACCAGGTTCGTGCGATCGGTCGGCACCTGTGCGGCACCCTCCCCGTGCACGCTCACGGCCAGCGATCCGGCCGGGGCGATCCGCACGTCGTCGGCGAGCGACAGTGCCTGGAAGACCGTGGTCAGTTCGTGGTATCCGTCGCTACGCAGGTCATCGACCCCTAGATGAAGGTTCACCTTCGAAGGGGCGCGCACAACCACGGAACTGGGTACTACAGACAGCACGGGGCTAGGTTATCCGGCCGCGCGGCAAACGGTCGGTTTGCCGCGCGACGCGGGGCTCCCGCGGCTGGGAACTCGCCGATGCCGGGCGGCTGCCGCGGACCGGCGGCGCCGGACCAGTGGCCGATGACAGGCCGCCACCAGGGCAGACAGACTCCGGCGGAGATACGCATCACCGCGGCCGGAATTCCTCGCCTCTCACCCTTGCGCCGGGTACCCATGGGGGGTATGTTCAGACATGTCAGGGGATACCCCCGCACCGTATAAGAGCGAGCGAAGGAAGCGATCATGGCTACCAGCACCTACACCGTCACCGGGATGACCTGCGGCCACTGCGTGGCGTCGGTGCAGAAGGAGATCGGCAAGATCGACGGTGTCACCAGTGTCGACGTAGACCTCACCTCCGGTCGCGTCCAGGTCGAATCCGCCGCACCGCTGACGGACGCCGCGGTCCTCGCCGCCGTCGACGAGGCGGGATATCAGGTGGCGAGCTGAATGAACGACAGACTGAAGTTCGCGGCCTTCGGCGGCGGACTGGTCGTGTTGTTCGGGGCCGCGCTCGGCATCGGCGCCCTGGTGGGCGATCCGGCCGAGCCGGCCCCCGGGCACGGCACCGGACTCCAGGCCACTCAGGAGGGTTACACCCTCTCCGAGGTGGCCGCACCTACCGAACCTCGAACCCCCGGCACCCTCCGATTCCGGATCACCGGCCCCGACGGCGCACCGGTCACTCGATACACCGATCTGCACGAGCGGGACCTGCATCTGATCGCGGTCCGCTCCGATGCCACCGAATACCGGCACGTGCACCCGGTCCGCGACGACACCGGCACCTGGTCGATCGATTGGCAGTGGGCCCGGCCGGGCACCTACCGCATCTTCGCCGATTCCCGGCCCGCCACCGCACCGGACGAACTGGTGCTCAGCCGCACGGTCACCGTGGCCGGCGCGACCGCCGATCGGCCCCTGCCGCCCGTATCCCGCACCACCACCGTCGACGGCTACCAGGTCCGCATGGACGGCGATCTGTCGACCGGCGGCGGCGAGGTGGGATTCACCGTCACCCGCGACGGACGGCCGGTCACCGATCTGCAACCCTATCTGGGTGCCTACGGGCATCTGGTCGCACTGCGCGGGAACGATCTGTCCTACCTTCATGTTCATCCCGAAGGAGAGGTCGACTCGACTCCCGCCGGGCCGCGGGTCGCCTTCCATGCCCAAGCGCCCAGCGCCGGCGCCTTCCGGCTCTACCTGGACTTCGCCCACGGCGGCGCGGTGCACACGGCGGAATTCACCGCCGAGGCGGTAGCCGGGCAGCAGAGCGGGCAACACGACAACGAGCACACCGGACAGCACGGAGGAGGTCACCAATGAGCGCGCCCACGACAGAGCGCTCCGTCGAGCTGGATATCGGTGGGATGACCTGCGCCTCGTGCGCCGCACGCATCGAGAAGAAGCTGAACCGGATCGAAGGTGTCACGGCCACGGTCAACTACGCCACCGAGAAGGCGAAGGTCAGCTTCCCGGAAACGGTGACGGCGGATCAGCTCATCGAACGTGTCGTCGACACCGGCTACACCGCCACCGTCCACGACAACCGGCCCGCGGAAACGGTTTCGGCCGAGGAGGTTTCGACCGATTCACCGTTGCGGCAGCTGCGGCATCGACTTCTGGTCAGCCTCGCACTGGCGCTTCCGGTCATCGCGCTGGCGATGATTCCGGCACTGCAATTCCGGAACTGGCAATGGCTTTCGCTGACGCTGGCCACGCCGGTCGTGTTCTGGGGTGGCGCCGCGTTCCATCGCGCCGCCTGGATCAACGCGCGGCATGCCACCGCCACCATGGACACCCTCATCTCGCTGGGCACGCTGGCGGCCTACTCGTGGTCGGTGTACGCGCTGTTCTTCGGCGATGCCGGAATGCCGGGAATGAAGCACGGCTTCAGTTTCGCGGTCGAACGCTCCGCCTCGGCGTCGAATATCTACTTCGAGGTCGCGGCCGGTGTGATCGTGTTCATCCTGGCCGGGCGGTATTTCGAGACCCGGGCCAAGGAACGAGCCGGTTCGGCGCTGCGAGCGCTGCTGGAACTCGGCGCCAAGGATGTGGCGGTGCTGCGCGACGGCGCCGAACATCGAATCCCGGTGTCGGAGTTGCGGGTCGGCGATCTGTTCCTGGTGCGTCCGGGTGAGAAGGTCGCCACCGACGGCGTGGTCACCGACGGCAATTCGGCCGTCGACATGAGCATGCTGACCGGCGAATCGGTGCCGGTCGAGGTCGGTCCGGGCGATTCCGTGATCGGCGCGACCGTCAACGCCGGCGGTGTGCTGACCGTGCGGGCCACCCGCATCGGCGCCGACACCCAGCTGGCCCAGATGGCCGCACTGGTGGAGGACGCGCAGAACGGCAAGGCGCCCGTGCAGCGCCTCGCCGACCGGGTCGCCGGGGTGTTCGTGCCGATCGTGATCGCGATTTCGGTGGTGACGCTGGGCTTCTGGCTCGGCAGCGGCGCCGCGGTGGCGGTGGCCTTCGGTGCGGCGGTCGCGGTGCTGATCATCGCCTGCCCGTGCGCGCTCGGCCTGGCCACGCCCACCGCACTGCTGGTCGGCACCGGCCGGGGCGCGCAACTCGGCATCCTGATCAAGGGTCCGCAGGTGCTGGAATCGACGCGGCGCATCGACACCGTCGTGCTGGACAAGACCGGCACCGTCACCACCGGCACCATGTCGCTGGCCGAGGTGATCCCCGCCGAAGGCCAGGATCGCGACGAACTGCTGGCCGTGGCCGCGGCGGTGGAACACGGATCCGAACATCCGGTGGCCCGGGCCGTGGTGCGCGGCGCCGCCGAACAGAGTCTGGCCGGGGAGC
Source organism: Nocardia aobensis NBRC 100429 (assembly GCF_000308375.1). Taxonomy (GTDB): domain Bacteria; phylum Actinomycetota; class Actinomycetes; order Mycobacteriales; family Mycobacteriaceae; genus Nocardia; species Nocardia aobensis. The sequence goes on from NZ_BAFQ01000162.1 coordinate 89,523, forward strand.
CGGTGCAGCAGTTCGTGAGCCACGGCGGTAAGGGCGTGCAGGGCCTGGTCGGTGAGCGCGCGGTCGTGATCGGCCGCACCGAACTGCTCGCGGACTGGTCGATCACGCTGCCGGAGTCGTTGGCGCAGGCCAAGTCCGAGGCCGAGTCCGCCGGTCGCACCGCGATCGTGGTGGCGTGGGACGGGCAGGCGTGCGGCGTGCTGGTCATCGCCGATGCGATCAAGGCCTCGAGCGCCGAAGCCATCGCGGATATGCGGTCGCTGGGACTGACGCCGGTGCTGTTGACCGGTGACAATGCCGCCACGGCTCGCACGGTCGCCGATCAGGTCGGCATCGACGAGGTGATCGCCGAGGTGCTGCCCGCCGACAAGCTCGACGTGGTGAAGCGCCTGCAGGATCAGGGCAAGGTCATCGCGATGGTCGGCGACGGCGTCAACGACGCGGCCGCTCTCGCCCAGGCCGACCTGGGTCTGGCGATGGGCACCGGCACCGACGTGGCGATCGAGGCCGGCGACATCACCCTGGTCCGCGGCGATCTGCGGACCGTGGGCACGGCCATCCGGCTCTCCCGGGCCACCCTGCGCACCATCAAGGGCAACCTGTTCTGGGCCTTCGGCTACAACGTGGCGGCGATCCCGCTGGCCGCGGCCGGACTGCTCAACCCGATGCTCGCGGGTGCGGCCATGGCACTGTCGAGTGTGTTCGTGGTGAGCAACAGCCTGCGCCTGCGGCGCTTCCGCTGAACGAATCCGCCGAATGTCCCGTCCGATCGGACGGGACATTCGGCGTTCCCGCGCCGGTCCGCCATACTTTCCGTCCGAAGAGATGAATGCGCCGCCGCGTCGACCGGACACCCGACGCCGCGCACGAGGACAAGGCAGGGACCACATGAGCATCCTGTTCGCGATCGGTTTGGTGATCTGGTTCGTCAGCATCGCCGCGATGTTTCTCGCACGCGCCCTCGACGACCTCAGACAGCAGGCCTTCCGAGCGAGCCTGGGAATGTGCGCGGTGGGGTCGCTCCTCCTCGCCATCGGCACGCCGTTCGTCAGCGGTAATTCGACAGGGAAGAACATCCTCGTCAGCGGTGGATTCGTCGTGATGGCGACGCTGTGCGCCTACTCGGTGGTGATCATGCGCGACCGCCCCGCCACTCCCCCGGTTCCGCTGCCGATCCCGTTCACCCCGCCGAGCGACAACCCCACCGATGCGCCGCAACCCCCGTCACAGGACTCGCAGACCCGCGTACCCGTCGCGGACTCCCGCCCCCACGATCCGAGTCGCATGTGACCAGCGTCGTACCGCATCGGCGGAGTGGGGTGCGCTCACCTCACGGAGGGCGGCGAGTCACCATCGCGCCGGCCCGTGGAATGGCGGCACCACCGGGCACGCACAACGACGAGTTCGCCGTGCGCGTGCGCAAGTCGGGCACTCTTCGCGGCTGACCGTGTACTGAGCGTGCAAACCGCCCCCAATTTTGCGGATTTCGCGCATTTTCACGCAGGTTTGCACGAATAGTTCAGCCGAGCACGGCAAGGCGCCCAGTACGTTTCGCCGCACACCCGCCGCGATCCAGTAGCTCGTGGCCGGCTTCGCACCCCGACGACCACTTGATCTGAACCGCAGTTGAGGTTCTAGCGTCGGAAACGACAGTCGTCCACCGAAGGGAACCGCGATGAAGATCCTCGAAGTCGAGCTCACCACAACGAATCTCGCCGCCTCGACCGAGTTCTACCGCGATCTTCTCGGCCTTACGGTCACCACGCAACCCGAGGGCATCGTCGTCGACATCGGCTCCAGCAGACTGAGGGTGCGGGCGGGCGCCGCTTTCGACGGAGTGCATCACCTCGCCTTCGGCATCTCCCCGCTCGACTTCGACTCGGCCCGCCGATGGTTACGGCAGCGGACCGAGTTGATCACCGTCGCCGGGTCGGACATCATCGACGGCCCGGAAGGTTGGGACTCCCGATCACTGTATTTCCGAGGCCCCGAGGGGATCCTGCTGGAATTGATCGCCCGCCAGGCCGACCGAGCCGTCCCGGGCAGCGCCGACGAAACCCCGCGCCTGTTGTCGATCAGCGAGGTCGGCATCGGCGTGCCCGATGTCCGCCAGACCGTCCGTCACCTCGCCGAAGCGTTCGAAATCCCGCCCTTCCCACCGCAACTACCCGGATTCGCCCCGGTCGGCAGCCACGACGGATTACTCATCCTGGCGAATTCCGGCCGAATCTGGTTCCCCACCGAGCAGGACATCCCCGCCACCGGACCGCTCTCGATCCACATCGAATCCGCAACCCACAGCGGAAAGCTCACCCTGACAGACGAAGCCGTCGTTCAGTGCGCTCAGACGCAGCCCGCATCGAGTACGTACGGATAGACCTTGCCGTCGAAACCATGTACGTACAACACCCACGGTTCGGAAGTCCGCTGCTGGCTGGTCATCCCTGCTCGGCGAGGCGGACGAACGCTGCGGTGTGGAGTGTTTCGCCGCGGGCGGTAGGGGCGATTCCCGCGGCGAGCAAGCGGCGTTCCGCCTCGGCGGGAGATCCGGCCCAGCCCGCGAGGGCGGCGCGTAATGTCTTGCGGCGCTGGGCGAATGCGGCGTCCACCACGGCGAAGACCCGCTCGCGGTGGGCGGTGTCCAGTGACCAGGGTGGTTGGTCGAATCGTTCGATGCGGACCAGTCCCGACTCCACCTGGGGGACGGGCCAGAACACCTGGCGGCCGACGGCTCCCGCGCGGCGGACGGTGCCGAAGAAGCCGGCCTTCACGCTGGGGACGCCGTAGATGCGGGAGCCGGGTTCGGCGGAGAGGCGGTCGGCCACCTCGGCCTGCACCATCACCAAAGCCGTTCGGATGCTGGGCAATTCGGCGAGCAGGTGCAGCAGCACGGGTACCGCTACGTTGTAGGGCAGGTTCGCCACCAGTGCCGTCGGCTCGCCCGGGATATCGGTGGCCGACACGCGCAGCGCATCACCGTGGACCACGGTCAGCCGGTCGCCGAGCTCGGGGGCGCGGTCGGACACCGTTTCCGGAAGATGCTGCGCGAGAACGGGATCGAGCTCCACCGCGATCACCCGATCCACGACGTCGAGCAGTGCCAGTGTCAGCGAACCGAGGCCGGGGCCGACCTCGAGCACCACGTCGTCGCGTCCGACGCCGGCCGCCGCGACGATTCGCCGCACGGTGTTCGCGTCGTGCACGAAGTTCTGTCCGAGCTGTTTGGTGGGGCGCACACCGAACCGCTCCGCCAGCACCCGCACTTCGGCGGGGCCGAGCAGTTCGGCCAGGCCACGGGCTTCGCTCACAGGTTCGGACACGCCCGCCAAGGTATCAGTGCGATCAGGGCACGTACGGCGTGGACTGCACCCGCGCGACGAACGCGTCCATCGCCGCCCACATCTGCGGATTCAGGTCGCAGTGCTGCCCGGTGCCGACCACCGACCGCGCATCCACGCCGTTCGCGGCCAGCTGGGCGGCCAGCGCGGCGTGCAGCGGCGATGGCACGGTGCGGTCGGTGGCGTTGAGCAGCAACAGAATCGGCGCGTCGTAGCCGCTCGTGGGCACGGCCAGATAGTCGGTGAGAGCGGCCGTGAACCGCGGATCGCCCAGCGGTCGCGACAGCAGATCGCCGAGCGAGGCGCCGTTGACCTGCTCGATCATCCCGTCCAGGCACAGGGTGCCGATACTGTCGAGCAGTTGGCGCCCACGGGGGCTCAGATAGCTGTCGACATCGATATCCGGCCGGGTCTCCCGCATTCCGACGAGCACCCCCGCGATGAAGGCGGTACTGCCGTCGCCGAGCTGCGGGATATTCGGCACCCACGGCCCGGCGATGGGCAGCACATGTTCCAGATCGGATTCCGGGTCGACCGCGATGGTCCCGCGGAAGTCCAGCTCGGGCGCGTAGCTCTGCTGGAGATGGCCCGTTCCCAGCGCGGCCTGACCCCCCTGCGACGCGCCGACGGCGATCCACGTGCGCGACAACTGCGGATAGGTCGCCCGCGCCGCCCGCAGCAGGTCGATGGTGGCGGTCGCCTCGGATTGCCGCTCCAGATACGGATGCGGCCCGGTGTCGAACGCGCCCAGCCCGAGATAGTCGGGCGCGACCACCGCGAATCCCTTGGACTGGAAGTACTGCAGGATGCGGTCTTCCTTGGCGCGACCGGACGGATAGGGCGCGGTGCCCGGATTCGAGATGCCGCTGCAGCCCATGCCGAGTCCGCTCGTGCCGTGGTCGTAGGCGACCACCGGCCAGCCACCCGCCGGCGGCTCACCCGGCGGCAGGAACACCGCACCGCTGGCCGGAACGGACGCCCCCTGCGAAGTCGTCGTCCGATAGTCGAGCAGCGCCCCTCCGGTCATACCGTGCCAGCCGTCCGGCTGCGCGGTGACCGACATCGTCGTTGCGGCCGGCTCGGCTGCGGCTTGCGGCACCGCGACGACCGAGGCGGCCGCCAGTGCGGTGAACATGGCCGCGGCCGTCAGCGGCCGACGGATCCGAGCCGAACATTTCGACAACCGCATGGGGCACCTCACATCGTCGGGATCTGCTGATTTTACGGTGCGCACACCGCACGGTCCGGAAATCCCCAGGCCGGGGCGTCGCGGAGCGTTGACGTCAATTGATACACGTTCTAGTTTCGGTGTACTCGCGGAACAGGCGGTGGCACATCCGGTCTCACCGCGCGCGACGCAGCAGGAGAGGACGGCCGCAATGATGCGCAGGCACGAGGGACGACGGGTGGTGGTGACCGGGGCGGGCTCGGGCATCGGGCGGGGCATCGTGGTGCGCATGCTCGCCGAGGGAGCACACGTGGTCGGCGCCGACATCTCCGAGCCCGGGCTGAAAGAGACTGTGGCGGAGGTGGGTTCGGACCGCGATCGGCTGCATACCGTCACCGTCGACGTGGCCGATCCGGAATCGGTGCGCCCCGCCGTCGCCGCGGCCGTCGATCATCTCGGCGGATTGGACGTGCTGGTCAACGCGGCCGGGATCATGCGCACCGCGCATACCCACGAGATGGCGTTCGAGAGCTGGAATCAGGTGATCGGCATCAATCTCACCGGCACCTTCCTGATGATGCAGGCGGCCATCCCGACCCTGCTGCAGTCCGACCATCCGGTGATCGTGAACTTCTCCTCCACCGCCGCACTCGGCGCGAACCCGTACATGGCCGCCTACGCCGCATCCAAGGGCGGCGTGAACGCGATGACCCATGCGGTCGCGCTGGAGTATTCGCAGAAGGGCCTGCGCGCGGTGAACATCGTCCCGGGCGGCATCACCAGCGGTATCACCAACAACCTGCAAACCCCCGAGGACGCCGACTGGAACCTCTTCTCCCGGCTGACCGGCTGGCTCAACGGCGGCGCCCTGGGCGAACCAGCCGACGTCGCGGGCGTGGTCGCCATGGTCGCCTCCGAGGACGGCCGCTACATCACCGGCTCGGAGATCCGCGTCGACGGTGGCGCGCTCATGTGACTAGCTGATTCCCAGGCGACTCGTGCACGCGGGCCAGGCACCCCAGCCCTGCCGGGCCCGCGTCACCTCGGCGATCGCGATCTGCTCTTCCCGGGTGGCGAGATCCGGCCGCTCGGCGTACTTCAGACCACCCTGCCGGGACCAGGTGCTCTGGTCGAACTGAATGCCGCCGAAGTACCCGTTGCCGGTGTTGATGGCCCAGTTGCCGCCCGATTCACATTTGGCCAGCGCGTCCCAGACCGCACCGTCGCGCACGGGCGGCACCTCGGTGCCAGGCTTGGCGCCCTTGCGGACCGTCTTGGGCTGAGCGGGCACGACGACGGTATGCCCCACGGCCTCACGCGACTCTTCCCTGCCGTTGACGATCGAGACCGCGTAGGTGACGTCCTGCACCCCGGCCTTGCCGGGATTCTCGACGACGGTCCGGCTCATGTTGAGGTCGGTGTCCTCGATGACATTCTCGGTCGGGTCGAGCGGTTCGCGTTCGGTGACCTTCTCGGTGTGCTTGCGGGTGACGGTGATCTTCATACCGTCGTGCAGCGGGGTGACGGCCGCGGGCTGCACGGTGTCCTCGCCGGTCAGCGGCACGCCCTGCACCTGCAGAAGCTCCCCGACCGTCGGTGCGGCCAGCCGCACGTAGCTCATCGGTTCACCGTTGTCGGACAGCTGCACGGTGCGCGGGCTGGTGACGGCCAGCGCGGCGCCCTGCAGCGGCAGCGGGGTGGGGCGCGAGGGCGAGACGAAGACGTCGCCGGGCAGCTGCAGTTGAGTCAGCGCGTCGGCGACGGTGTAGGCGGTGGTCCACACCTGTTTGGTCTTGCCGTCGAAGGTCAGCGCGATCTGCCGGGCACGGTTGAGCGTGATGGTGGCGCCGTCGGTGACGCCGGCATCCCCGGACGGGGACACCGAATCCTTACCGGCCAGCTTGTAGCCACCGGCCTTGAGCACGCCTTTCACACTGGCGGCCATGGTGGTGACGGTCGTGCGCTGACCGTCGACGACCAGGGTGACGGTCTTGCGGCTGACGATCGCCAGACTCGCCCCGATGATCAGGGTGATCAGCATCGCGGCGATCGCCGCATACAGCAGCGGCGAGCGCGACGCGTTGATCCGCTGGAGAGCGGATATCCGAAACTCCGGCATGGTCACAATACGATAACGAGGGGGTCAGTCCCTGGCAACTACATGCCGTGGAACAGGGGATTTCCACATCACGATTCGATATCGACGATCCGGAAATATCACGACCGCGCAATCGTAAGTGAACTGGAGCACACCTCGCATTCCGGTCGCGTTTTATGTGACGCACCGCACGCGCCGGGCTCAGCGCCTCGGCAACCGGTAGACCCGCTCCGCATTGGCGGTGGTGATCTCGGCCAGCGCCGCCGGATCCTGTTCGCGCAGCTCGGCCAGGGCCCGCACGGTGTAGGGCAGGCAGTACGGCTCGTTCGGCGCGCCCCGGAACGGGTGCGGGGTCAGGAACGGCGCATCGGTCTCCACCAGGATCAGCTCGTCCGGCACCAGCTTCGCGGCCTCGCGCAGTTCGTGCGCGTTCCGGAAACTCACCGTCCCGGAGAAGCTGAGCAGATACCCCTCGGCCACGCAGGCCAGCGCCATATTGGCGTCGGAGGAGAAGCAGTGGAAGATCACCGTCTCCGGCGCGCCCTCGTCCAGCAGGACCGCCAGCACGTCGTGATCGGCCTCGCGGTTGTGGATCATCAACGGCTTACCGAGTCGTTTCGCGAGGTCGATATGCCAGCGGAAGCCCTCGACCTGATCCTCGATATCGGCGCAGCCGTCGAGTTTGCCGGGCCAGTAGTAGTCGAGCCCGGTCTCGCCGACGGCGACCACCCGGGGGTCGGCGGCCAGCTTCTCCAGTTCGGCGCGGGCGGCATCGTCCAGGGCGTTCGCCCGGGTCGGATGGAGTGCGACCGCCGCGTACACGCGCGGATCCCAGTGCGCGGCGTCGACGGCGAAGCGGGCGGCATCGAGGTCGTCGGCGATGGTCACCACCCGGCCGACACCTACGGCGGCGGCCCGATCCACCATGGCGGCAACCGATTCCGCGTCCTCGGCGCCGCAGGCATCGAGGTGGGTGTGCGCGTCGATCAACGGCGACAGCGGTTCGGGCGGCTCGGGTGCGGGTCGTTTACCGGGCATCGGACCAGATTAGACACACCGCACCGACGGCAGGTGAACCCGGCGGGAGCGCCGAGCGGACGACGGGATATCGACGCGAGGGATTATCGGCGGCGGATTAGAGTGGACACACCATGAGCGCACCCGAACGCACCTCACCGGCCTTCTACATCACCACGGCGATCGCCTATCCCAACGGCGCGCCGCATATCGGCCATGCCTACGAGTACATCTCCACCGATACGCTGGCACGGTTCAAGCGGCTCGACGGCTACGACGTGTTCTTCATGACCGGCACCGACGAGCACGGCCAGAAGGTGCAGCAGGCCGCGCGCGCCGCCGGCGTCTCCGTGGAGGAATACGCCGCGCGCAATTCGGATGTGTTCGAACGCATGGACAAGGCGCTCGACATTTCCTACGACCGGTTCATCCGCACCACCGACGAGGATCACCTCGCCGCCAGCATCGCGATCTGGGAGCGCATGCAGGCCAACGGCGATATCTACCTCGACACCTATTCGGGCTGGTACTCGGTGCGCGACGAGGCCTTCTACACCGAGGAGGAGACCACCGTCGCCGAGGACGGGACGCGCCTGGCGACCGAAACCCGGACCCCGGTGGAATGGACCGAGGAGTCGAACTACTTCTTCCGGTTGTCGAAATATCAGGACCGGCTGCTCGAACTGTACGAGACCACACCGGATTTCATCCTGCCCGCGACCCGGCGCAACGAAATCGTCAGCTATGTGAAGGCCGGTCTGAAGGATCTGTCGATTTCGCGCACCACCTTCGACTGGGGTGTGCCGGTGCCCGGTGATCCGGCGCATGTGATGTACGTGTGGGTGGACGCGCTCACCAACTATCTGACCGGTGTCGGATTCCCGAATACCGATTCGGCGGCGTTCCAGCGGTTCTGGCCGGCGAATGTGCACATCATCGGCAAGGACATCACCCGCTTCCACACCGTCTACTGGCCGGCATTCCTGATGTCGGCGGGTATCGAATTGCCGAAACGCGTTTTCGTGCACGGCTTCTTGTTCAACAAGGGCGAGAAGATGTCGAAGTCGGTCGGGAATGTGGTGGATCCGCTGGCGCTGGTCGACCAGTACGGTCTCGACGCGGTGCGGTTCTTCCTGCTGCGCGAGATCTCCTACGGCCAGGACGGTTCCTACAGTCACGACGCCATCGTCGGGCGGATCAACACCGATCTGGCCAACGAGTACGGCAATCTGGTGCAGCGCAGCCTGAAGATGGTGGCGCGCGATTTCGATTCCGCCGTACCGACTCCCGGCGAATTCACCGACGCCGATCGGGAACTGCTCGATCGCGCGAACGGCCTGCTGGAGCGCTGCCGCACCGAATTCGACGGGCAGCAGCTGCATCTGGCGCTCGAGGCGATCTGGCTGACCCTCGGCGAGACGAACAAGTACTTCTCCGCGCAGCAGCCGTGGG